>NZ_CP051516.1:609791-914687 GCF_012689525.1 Paraburkholderia aromaticivorans | reverse complement strand
GCACGATCGGCGTTTGCGCGGCGAGCGGCGTGCCCGCCATGCAGTGCGGCACGAAGTCGAGCGGCGCGAAGGTCCACAACTGTTCGTCGAAGGCCTTCAGGCGCGCGGGCTCGGCCAGCACGATGGTCGGCTGGCCCGCCTGATACGCCTTGCGGATCAGGCGGCACGCATACAGCAGCGAATCGCCGACGTTCGAGTGAAAGTCGATTCTCGTCATCGGCGGCTCCGCTTGGCGGCTGCGTTTGCAGCCGCACCTACACCCTTACTGCATTGCGTCATTGTGCGGCGCGACCGTCCGCAGCCCGACCGCCAGCGGCCCTGTCGATCAAGAACTGCGCGAGCAACGGCACCGGACGGCCGGTGGCGCCCTTCGCCGCACCGCTCTTCCATGCCGTCCCCGCGATGTCCAGGTGCGCCCACGGATAGGCGTCGGTGAAGCGCGACAGGAAGCACGCCGCCGTCACGCTGCCCGCCGGACGGCCGCCGATGTTGGCCAGATCCGCGAAGTTCGACTTGAGCTGGTCCTGATACTCGTCGTCGAGCGGCAGGCGCCAGGCCGGGTCGGACGCTTCACGCGATGCGTCGAGCAGCTCGCCCGCCAGCGCGTCGTCTTTCGAGAACAGGCCGCTGTTGTGGTGACCCAGCGCGATGATGCAGGCGCCCGTCAGCGTGGCGATGTCGATCACCGCGGCCGGCTTGAAGCGCTCGGCGTAGGTGAGCGCGTCGCACAGGATCAGGCGGCCTTCCGCGTCGGTATTGAGCACTTCGATCGTCAGGCCCTTCATGCTGGTGACGATGTCGCCCGGCTTGGTGGCCGTGGCCGACGGCATGTTCTCCACCGCCGGAATGATGCCTACCACGTTGATTTTCAAGCCCATTTCGGCGACGGCACGCAACGTGCCCAGCACCGAACCGGCGCCGCACATGTCGTACTTCATTTCGTCCATGCCTTCGCCCGGCTTCAGCGAGATGCCGCCCGTGTCGAACGTCACGCCCTTGCCGACCAGCACCACCGGCGCGGCTTTCGCGGCGCCGCCCTGGTACTGCAGCACGATGAACTGCGCCGGTTCGACCGAGCCCGCCGTGACCGACAGGAACGAGCCCATCTTGAGCGCTTCGCACTGCTTTTCGCCCAGCACTTCGACCTTCAGCTTCCAGTCTTTGGCGAGCTTCTTCGCGGTGTTGGCGAGGTGGGTCGGCGTGCAGACATTGCTCGGCAGATTGCCCAGGTCGCGCGTCAGGTCCATGCCGTTGGCGAGCGCGGCGCCCTGCTTCGCGGCTACCTTGGCGGTCTTCTCGTCGCCCGTGTTGACGCTGAAGACGATGCGCTTCAAGGCGCGCGCCGAATTGTCCGGCTTGCTCTTCATCTGCGTGAACTTGTAGGTCAGTTCGCGCAGCGCGAGAATCGCGGCGCGCACGCCCCAATCGGCCGTGCGTTCGAGGATCGGCAGTTGCGCCAGCGTGAAGGTGACCTGGACGATCTTGGTGCCCAGCAGTGCGCGCCACGCGGCGCGGACGGCATCGCCGTAGGCTTTCTGGTTGAAAGCGTCCTGTTTGCCGAGGCCGACCAGCAGCACGCGGGACGCGCCGATGCCCGACACTTCATGCAGGAACAGCGTGGTGCCGGCCTTGCCGTCCATGTCGCCGGCCTTGATGATGCGGTTCAGTAGGCCGCGGGTGGCCTCGTCGATCTCGAGAGCCGCGCCCGACAGGGTTTGCGACTCGAACACGCCGATTACGATGCAATCGGATTTCCCAGTCAGGAAACCGTTTGACGAGCCTTTGGTCCAATCACAGGCTTTTATGCTAAAGTCCATCGCGCTTGTCCTCGGATAAAATCTGGGCTTAGGATGAAAGCCGCAATTATCCGCTATTTTTCCTGCGGCGGCTGCACCGGAGGTGTGACGGGAAGCAACCCGTGCGCCACTGAGAGCGCCCCCTCTCTTCATCAATAATGATCTTCGAACGCTCCCTCCAGCGCGAACTCGCGTATACGGCTGGTGCCGTGTTCATGGTTCTCCTCACGCTCGTGCTGACGACGATGATGATCCGCATCGTCGGCTTCGCAGCCTCGGGCGAGATCGACCCGCGCGACGTGCTGGTCCTGATCGGCCTGACCGTGATCGGCTACCTGGCGATCATGCTCGTCGCGACCCTGTTCGTGTCGATCCTGTTCGTCCTGACCCGTTGGTACAAAGACTCCGAGATGGTCGTGTGGCTCTCGTCGGGTGTCAGTCTGACGCAATTCATCAAGCCGATCGGCATTTTTGCCACGCCGATCATCATCCTCATCATGTTCTTCGTGTTCGTCGGCTGGCCGTGGTCGAACCAGCAGAGCAAACTGATCCGCGCGCGCTTCCAGCAGCGCGACGAGGTCTCGCTGCTCGCGCCGGGCCAGTTCCGCGAATCGGCCACCAGCCACCGCGTGTTCTTCATCGAGAAGATGTCGCCCGACCAGGCACGCGTCGAGAACGTGTTCGTGACCAGCACGGAGAACGGCAAGGTCAACGTGGTCGTGTCGAAAACCGGCCATACCGAGACGCGCAAGAACGGCGATCGCTTCGTCGTGCTGGAAAACGGCCGCCGTTACGACGGCCAACCGGGCCAGCCAGATTTCCGCATCATGGAATTCGAGCGCTATGGCGTGAAGATCCAGAGCCAGCCGGTCATTAATACGCCGACCACCACCGGCACGCCCACGCTCACGCTGCTGCGCAATCCCACCACTGACAATCTCGCCGAATTCGCGTGGCGGGCGGGGCTGCCGCTCATTGCGCTCAACCTGATGCTGCTCGCCATTCCGCTCGCGCATCAGAACCCGCGGCGCAGCCGCACCATCAATCTCGTGATGGCCGTGCTCATCTATCTGACGTATTCGAATCTGTTGAACGTGGTGCAGTCGTGGATCGAGCAGGGCAAGATGTCGTTCCCGGTCGGGCTAGTGGGTCTGCACGTGATCGTCGCGGCGATCGTCGCGTTCATTTTCTGGCTGCGCGTGCGCAACCGGCCGCTCTTCACGCGAAAGATGTTCAGCCGTTCGCAGGGAGCCTGACCGATGCGCATCTATGAAAGGTACTTCGCGCGTCAGATCTATCTCACGTTCATCTTCATTCTGTTTGCGTTTTCGGGTCTGTTCTTTTTCTTCGACCTGATCAACGAATTGAATTCGGTCGGCCACGGCAATTACAAGTTCCAGTACGCGGTGCTGCGAGTTGCGCTGCAAACGCCGTCGCGCTTCTACGAAATCATTCCGGTCGCCGCGCTGATCAGCGCGATCTATGTGTTCGCGCAAATGGCGGCGAATTCCGAGTACACGATTTTCCGCGTGTCCGGGCTTGCTACGAATCAGGCGTTGCGCTCGCTGTTGAAGATCGGTATTCCGCTTGTTTTGCTGACGTATCTGATCGGCGAAGTGGTCGGTCCTTACACCGATCAATTGTCGGAGCGCGTGCGACTCGAGGCGCTGGGGTCTTCGGTGTCGAGTAACTTCGAGTCCGGTGTGTGGGTGAAAGATACGCTCACGGCGCGCGCGGATGGCGAGCAGGTGACGCGCTTCGTGAACGTCGGCGAGTTGAAGCCTGACGCCACGATTAGCAATGTACGCATCTATGAATTCGATTCGAAGTTCCGGCTTTCGAATGTGCGGACCGCCAAAAGTGGCAAGTTTCAGCCGCCGGGCCATTGGCAGTTGACCGGCGTGACCGATACGCAATTGATCGATGTGCCCCCTCCTCCCGGTACGCCCGCCGATGCGCTGAATCCGGTATATCGGGCGAAGGAAGTCGCCGTGCCGGAGTATTCGCTGCGCTCGGAATTGACGCCGCAGATTCTGTCGGTGCTGCTGGTATCGCCGGATCGGATGTCGATGTTCAATCTGTTCCGGTATATCCAGCATTTGACCGAGAATCATCAGGATACGCAGCGGTATGAGATCGCGCTGTGGCGCAAGTTGTTGTATCCGTTTGCGGTGTTTGTGATGCTGGTGTTGTCGTTGCCGTTTGCGTATCTGCATACGCGGGCTGGTGTCGTCGGGATGAAGGTTTTCGGCGGGATTATGCTGGGGATGAGTTTTCAGTTGTTCAACACTTTGTTCTCGCATATCGGGACGTTGAATACCTGGCCTGCTCCTTTGACTGCGGCTACGCCTGGGTTGGTTTATCTGGTGCTTGGGTTGGTTGGGTTGAAGTGGGTTGATCGGCATTAGGAGCGGTTTTCATGGCTATGCAAGGCATCGTTCTGTTTGGGCATGGCGCCAGGGATGTGCGGTGGCGGGAGCCTTTTGAGCGGTTAGCTATCAAGTTGCGGGGCGCTTCTTTGGAGGCTCGGCCTGTGGCGTTGGCGTTTCTTGAGTTGATGGAGCCGGATTTGCCTACAGCCGTGGGTGATCTTGTCGCTCAAGGCTGTGATGTGGTTACCGTTGTGCCTGTGTTTTTTGGGCAAGGCGGGCATGTGAGGAAGGATCTGCCTCTCGTGGTCGAGCAATGCCAGGCTTTGCATCCTGCTGTTCTCATTACGTGCGCTACGGCTGTTGGTGAGGATGAAGCGGTTCTGGATGCCGTCGCGGAATATTGTCTGCGGCAGGTTTGATTGCTCTTTTGGCTTTGCGCCTCGGCGCGTTGTTGGCCTCTCCTTGAATTCATAGTGGTCTATTAGTGTTGCCCCTGTGCGGGGCGGCACCTACTTCTCTTTGCCGGCCGCAAAGAAAAGTAGGCAAAAGAAAGCGGCTCACACCGCCAGTTCTTAAGCGGGGTCCCCGCGCAGTCGCGGTAGTGGCGCATCTGGAATCTGCGTTCTCGCACATTCCGCGTTCGTGACAAGGCAGTCATTCTTCCGGCGGCGCTGCGCGCGCCGTCGTGGTCGTTCATTCACACCGTTCCTTCGTTCTCGTTCAGCGTTTCCCTACCGCTGTAGTCCTCGCATTCGGGTGATGCTTGGGAAATTTCAGAAATGTTGGTCGCGCAAGGTTTTTAGCCTGGGCGGCTGATCACTCGTCAATCGATACGTTCTAGACTCAGTTTGCCGTCAAAACAATGACGGTCGGGCTTGGCGGTCTGTGTGTAGCGTAGAACCCGTGCGCCTGCGCAGTCAGGCGTGCGTCAGCCTTCGCGTGCTTTCTTTTGCGGGCGGGCCCCGTGGCAAGGAGACCTTCGGGTCTGCCGGTTCTGGTTCTACGCCGGCCGCCAACCTTGTCACTGTGCCCGCTCACCACCGCGCAAGCGCGTGTTGGGCGATCGAATACGTTTCAGGGAGATCGCGCCATGAGTAAATCCGCCAAGCAATCACGCACCGCGTCGCGCCCACCCGTTGATGCACTTCAATACGAAAGACTTGCGCTATCCGTCTTCGGACTGGTTGAGCGGCAGTTAAGTCAACTGGATAAACAAGTCACACTTGCGGCTTCGATAGTTAGGAGTCCGGCTGTGACGCGAGAAGAAAGACTTCGACAACGGAAGTTGTTGGAACTACTGGTCGATACGGGCGAGGACTATCAGCAGGAGGTCGAGAATGACCGCGAGTTGTATCACGTCATCGCACTCGATGCGAAGGGCATTCCTGAACGCCGCATCACAGCACGCCACGCGGCGGACCTTTTGGCGAAGGCCACGCAGAGCGGATCGGAAAGCCGCGAACGTGTTGGTGCAACGAGACCTATGCAGATCGGGCAGATGCGGTTCAAAACCGTCGCTCGTCGCGC
Source organism: Paraburkholderia aromaticivorans (assembly GCF_012689525.1). NCBI lineage: Bacteria > Pseudomonadati > Pseudomonadota > Betaproteobacteria > Burkholderiales > Burkholderiaceae > Paraburkholderia > Paraburkholderia aromaticivorans. The sequence continues at coordinate 908,992 of NZ_CP051516.1, read as the reverse complement.
AGTGACGGCGCACTGACAGCGGCTCGCGGCTCGAAACTTAGAACTCAGAAGTCGAAACTCGAAACTCGAAACTCGAAACTTGGAAGTCTGAAGGCGAATCGCGAAACGCGGGCCGAAAATGTGACGAAAGGCGCAACATATGCGCCTTTCGTGTTCGAGGTTCCTGCTGCGCGACGTCGGCGCTGGCGGCGAACGTGGGCTGATTCTGCGCTAACGCTTTTCGACGCGACGACGCTCAGACGACCAATGACCATGGCGTTAACCGGAGGTCTTCATTGGCATCGTGCCGAGGCGAAGCCGACGGCACCCGCCGCACACAGAAAAACCCACTGGTTTGAGCAGACACTTCTGACGTGCGCGGAGCGCGAGGCGGGAAGAATGAGCGCCTTGTCACGAATGCGGAGTGTGCGAGAGCACAGATTCCAGATGCACCACTACCGTGACTGCGCGGGGGACCCGCTTAAGAATTCGCGGTGTGAGCCGCTTTCTTTTGCCTACTTTTCTTTGCGGCGGTGTGTGTCAAGGTAGTTGTCGCCAGAACCGCGTTACGCTGCCTGCCTGTACATTTTGGCTGAGGCCGAGGTTCGTTCCGGATTCAGATAGACCGCGTCTGTCAGGTGCCAGTTGCGGATGGCCCCTGACCAGCGCGCCGGGTTTTGCATGCGCGCGCTGCGGTACAGCGCACGCCGTCGGGCCAGCAGGTCGTTGGCTTCGCCGCGATGCCGCTGGCCCGGGCTGACATACTTCAGGCCGCTGTGGCAGTGCTCTTCGTTGTACCACTGCACGAAGCGCTGCACCCATTCCCGAGCCGCCTCCAGCGTGTCGAACGGCTGCTCGGGCCACAACGGACAGTACTTTGCCGTGCGGAATAGCGACTCGGCAAACGCGTTGTCGTTGCTCACGCGCGGCCGGCTGAACGAAGGCTGCACACCGAGATCGATCATCGCCGCGCGCATGGTGGCACCTTTCATCGCACTGCCGTTATCCGAATGCAGCACCAGCGGCCGCCCGGCGAGGCCTTCACGCAAACATCCCTTGGCCAGCAGGACGCTCGCATGCTCGGCCGACTCCTGCTCCCAGACCTCGTTCATCACCAGTTTGCGGCTGTAGATGTCCTTCATCATGTACCAGTAGAAGTACCGGCCCCTGACTGTGGTCGGCATCCACGTAATATCCCAGCACCACACCTGATTCGGACCCTGCGCACAATGCGTCGTGAGCGTGCGTCGTCGCGGGGCTCGCGCACGGCCTCGACGCTGGCTTTGTCCTGCCGCTTTCAGCACCCGGTAAAACGTCGATTCGGATGCCAGATAAATCCCTTCATCCGCCAGTTTCGGCACAATCTGGTGCGGCGTCAGACTCGCGTAGCCCGGGCGGTTGGCTGCGTCGAGCACGGCCTGACGCTCGGCCTCACTGAGCTTGTTGGGCGGTGCCGCACGCTTCACCTGGGTGCGCCCGTCCTGCGGCGACAGGCGCCAGCGCTGGACACTGCGCACGCTGAGCCCCAACTGCTCGCATGCACGCGAGCGGCGTGCCCCATGCTGTACCGCTTCATCGATCAACTGCATGGCTTCATCGCGATCCGGGCTGCTGATCAGTCTTCCTCTTCCTTGCCCCAGATCGCTTCGGCTTTTTTTCGCAGGTTCAGCAACGCCGCTGCCTCCGCCCGCGCGGCATCGCTGCGCCTGAGCTGGCGCTCCAGCTCACGGATGCGTTTGTGAGCGGCCTTTGCTTCATTGCGCTGGGCAGCCGTTGGCTTTGTTTCAGGCGCTACGTTGGCCTGCTCGCACGCCTCGCGCCACTGCCGGATCTGCTCCGGATAGATGCCCTTGCTGCGACAGTACTGGGAGGTCTCGGCCTCGTTGAGCGACGCCGTCTCCAGCACCACCCTGAACTTGTCGGCGCTTGACCACTGATCGCTGGTTCTGCCATTACCCGGCATGAATACCCCTGCATCCCTTGCATGTTGCCGCCAGGTCCGTAGCGTCACCGTGGTGATGCCCGTCGCTCCCGCCAGCTCAACGACCGCACGATTAAACGGCGGCATCATCTGTTTGATTACCCACTCCCGGGTTTCCGCTGAATAGCGTTTCATTTTCCATTCGCTGTCCGCCCCCCATCTTTACACTAATCGGTTCGGGTGAGGCGACAACTAGCCTGACATGGAGGGGCGGCCGGCAAAGAAAAGTAGGTGCCGCCCCGCACAGGGGCAACGCTAATAGACCACTATGAATTCAAGGAAAGGCCAACACCGCAAAGCACACAACAAACAAGCGCACGGCAACAACCCGGAACCTCAAGCCGCGACCAACAACCCATCCGTGGAGCCGACCACCTTGACCTGCCGCGCGGCAAAAGCCTCGCCAATCATGAGCAAACTAGGCTGCGAAGCATCAACCCACCTCTGCGCATCGCCAGCGGCCAACTCTTCAAGAGTAAGAGAAAGCATGCGTTCCCGCGCAGTAGAACAAGCCTCAACAATAGCCACAGGCGTGGCCACACTGCGCCCAGCATCAATCAACTGCTGCGCAATCTCAACCCCACTATCCCTACCCATATAAAACACCAGCGAATCCGCATTAACCTGCTCGCGAATTTCATCAGACCCAGGCGCCCGACTAAAAGTAGCCAGTGCAACACTGCGCGACACACCTCGCAACGTCAACGACCGCTTCAAAGAAGCCGCACTCGCCAGCGCAGCAGTAATCCCAGGCACAACCTCATACTCGATACCAGCAGCCTCCAGCGCCCGCATTTCCTCATCAGCGCGCCCGAACAACATCGGATCACCGCCTTTAAGGCGCACCACTACGTCATGCTCCAAAGCAGCATCCACAATCTGCTTATTGATGAACTGCTGCGCGGTGGACAGTTGCCCGCAACGCTTCCCAACAGCAATCCGCCGCGCATGCGAAGGCGCATAGTCCAACATAGCCGGCTCGACCAGCGCGTCATGCAGCACCACGTCAGCGGCGCCCAGAAGCCGGGCCCCACGCACCGTTATCAGGTCCGCAGCACCCGGCCCCGCGCCGATCAGATAAACCTTACCCATTTGCCTCAACCTGTCCGTTAGGCCGCCCGCATGACGCAGCGATGCGCAAGCTCAGCACTTAAGCCGAAAACGCCCGAATCATCCCAGCCGCAACGGTGTGATGCGTCGCTTCATCGATCAGCACGAACGCACCCGTTCCCTGATGCGAGTCGTACACGTCGCACACCAACGGCTTCTGCAACGTCAGCGCCACGCGGCCGATGTCGTTCATCGTCAGTTCCTTGCGATCGGTCGCCTGCGACAGCGTATGCACGTCGAGCACTTCCCTGATCGCGCCGATGCGCGCGAACACCGTGTTGGTGGTCTGCTTCAGCAGGTACTTGCGTTGTGTCGACAGCGGCGTGTCGTCGAACCAGCACAGGTCGGCTTCCAACTTCTTCGCCGGCTCCGGCGCCGCTTCACGCAGCACGAAGGTGTCGCCGCGCGAAACATCGACGTCTTCCGCCAAACGAATCGTCACCGTTTGACCGGCAAACGCGCGGTCCACTGCAGCCGTACCGCCCGGCACCGGTGCGATGATTTCAGCAACTGTTGCTTCACGATTGGCCGGCAGCACGACGATCGTATCGCCGAGTTTCACTTCGCCGGCTTCGACACGGCCCATGTAGCCGCGGAAATCGTCGGCCTGGCTGCCGTCCTGACGCGCCACCCATTGCACCGGGAAACGCAGCGCCTGGCCCGTCGGCACTTCGACCGGCAACGCTTCGAGCAGGTCCAGCAGCGGCTCGCCCGCGTACCAAGGCATGCTTTCGCTCGCCGTCACGATGTTGTCGCCCTTCAGCGCCGACACCGGCACGAAGCGCACATCGCTCAAACCGAGTTGACGCGCGAGTTCGACATACGCGTCGCGGATCTCGTTGAAGTGCTGCTCGCTGTAATCGACCAGGTCCATCTTGTTGATCGCGACGATCGCGTGCTGCAAACCGAGCAGCTTGACGATCGCGCTATGACGCTTGGTTTGCGGCAGCAGTTGCGCCACGCCATCGACGAACGTCACGCGCGTCGCGTCGACGAGGATAATCGCCGCGTGCGCGGTCGACGCGCCCGTCACCATGTTGCGTGTGTACTGCTCGTGGCCCGGCGTGTCGGCGATGATGAACTTGCGCTTCGCGGTAGCGAAGTAACGGTACGCCACATCGATTGTGATGCCTTGCTCGCGTTCGGCTTCGAGGCCGTCCGTCAGCAGCGACAGATCGATTTCGTCGCCGACGGTACGCTTATTCTTTGCGCGCGACAGTGCCGAGAGCTGATCGCTCAACACAGCCTTGCTGTCGTACAGCAGGCGGCCGATCAACGTGCTCTTGCCATCGTCGACGCTACCCGCAGTAATGAAACGCAGCACGCCGAGGTCTTCTGGTTGGTGAATACCGCTCATGATTGTCTTGCCCTCGTCCGTGTGCTTAGAAATAACCTTGCTTCTTACGCTGTTCCATCGCGGCTTCGGAGACCTGATCGTCCATCCGCGTCGCGCCGCGTTCCGTGATCTCGGTCACGGCCGTTTCGGCGATGATCTTCTCGAGATCGTCCGCATCGCTTTCCACCGGGCACGTGCAGCTAATGTCGCCGACGGTACGGAAGCGCACCTGCGCGGTTTCGCTGACTTCGCCTTCACGCATCGGCGTGAGCGGCGTAACCGGCACGAGCAGGCCATTGCGGCGCACGATCTCACGTTGATGCGCGTAGTAGATCGACGGCAGTTCAAGCTGTTCGCGAGCGATGTACTGCCACACGTCGAGTTCGGTCCAGTTCGAAATCGGAAACACGCGCAGATGTTCGCCGTTATGCAGACGCGCGTTATACAGGCTCCACAGTTCCGGGCGCTGCGCCTTCGGATCCCATTGGCCGAATTCGTCGCGGAACGAGAAAATCCGTTCTTTCGCACGGGCCTTTTCTTCGTCGCGGCGCGCGCCGCCGATCAGCGCGGTGTAGCCGTACTGTTCGATGGTTTCGAGCAGCGTCACGGCTTGCGCGGCGTTGCGCGAATCCAGTTCACGACGCAGACGCACCGTGCCGCGCTTGATCGAATCTTCCACATGACCCACCACGAGTTCAGCGCCGATCTCTTCCGCACGACGATCGCGGAAGTCGATCACTTCGTCGTAGTTGTGGCCGGTGTCGATATGCACGAGCGGGAACGGCAGCACCGTCTTGCGATTCGCGCCAATGCCGAAAGCCTTCAGCGCGAGGTGCAGCACCACAACCGAATCCTTGCCACCCGAAAACAGCAGCGCGGGCTTGCTGCATTCGGCGACCAGTTCGCGCAGGATGTGAATCGACTCGGCTTCGAGCCAGTCGAGGTGATCCATACGGTTTGCCGTGTTGGCGAGCGGTGCGTTCACAGTGGAATCGAGCGTGGTGCTCATATCTGGGTCCTTCGTTGGTTCGCGTCGCAAGCGGTTGCTTGCGTCGCGGAGGTATTCAAATCGGTATGTGCGGCGTTCGGGCCCAAAACCAAGGCCGGTTCGCTCAAACTTCAGGCCTAGGCGTTTGCGCCGCGCTCTACCGCGATCGGCGTAATCGTCGTGATGTGCAGTCCGCATTCCTTCGTATCGCGCGACTCCCACCACCAGCGCCCCGCCCGGCTATCTTCACCGGGGCGCACTGCGCGCGTACAAGGCTCGCAGCCAATGCTCGGGTAACCGCGCGCATGCAGCGGATTGACGGGCACGTCGAACGCTTTCAGGTAAGCCCACACGTCGGCTTCGGTCCAGTCGGTCAGCGGATTGAACTTGGCGATATTGCGCGCGGCGTCATGCTCTTCAGCATGCAGTTCGGCACGCGTCACCGACTGCTCGCGACGCTGGCCCGTGACCCACGCGCTAACATCCGACAGCGCCCGGTTCAACGGCTCGACCTTGCGGATTTCGCAGCAGCGCTTGCGCAGATCGACGCTTTCATAGAACGCGTTCAGACCGTGCGAGCCGACGTATTCCTCGACCGCCGCGGCTTGCGGATGAAACTGTTCGATGTCGTAGCCGTAGCGCTCTTTCACGCGATCGAGCATGCCGAGCGTTTCCGCATGCAAACGGCCCGTGTTCAGCGAGAAGATACCGATCTTCACGCCGCGCGACAGAATCGCGTGCGTGAGCAGCATGTCTTCCGCTGCGAGGCTGCTGGCAAGCTTCACGTTCTCGTGACGCGCGGCGATCGAATCGAGCAGCGCATCGAGGCGCTCGACCTTCGCAGCGAGTTCCGGCGTGAGCGATTCTGCGTCGCTCATGCCGGAACCTTTGCCAGTTCGCCCGCTTCGCGGCGACGGAACAGCGGCGACGAATTCACCGCGCCCTGATAGTTGAAGCTGAATTCGTCGAAGGCTTTGAGCGCGTCGTCGAAATCTTTATCTGAGCGCAACGCGTAAGCGTCGAAACCGCAACGGAACATGAACGCCAACTGATCGCGCAGCACGTCGCCGATCGCGCGCAATTCGCCCTTGTAGCCATAGCGCTCGCGCAGCAGGCGGCCGATGCTGTAACCGCGGCCATCGCGGAACACCGGGAAGTCCACGCCGATCAGCGCGATCTTGTCGAAGTCGGCAACGATATCCGCCGGTTCGCTTTCCGGCGCAAGCCACACGCCGATTTCCGCCGCGCTACGCGATGCGATCAATGCGTCACGTTCAGCCTGCCACAACGCGAGCGGCACCAGCACCTTGCCTGCGGGCAATTCGTTCACCGCGGGCAATGAGCCGTCTTCCGCCGGGCGCACGACCGTCCAGTCATCGTTGACGATCGCGCGATTCTTGATGATAGAAGCCATCTGTTCAGTTTCCTTTTCGCGGTTACGCGTGAGCCGGTTGACGCGAGGCGTACACACGTTCCTTGAACGGGGTGATGCCGATGCGGCTATACGTTTCGATGAAGCGCTCGCCTTCGTGGCGGTTTTCCACGAACGTATCGATCACCTTGCTCATCACGTCCGGCATTTCTTCCGCCGAGAACGACGGGCCGATCACGCGGCCGAGGTGCGCGCCGGTGGCGCCCGTACCCTGCTCGCCGCCGAGCGTCACCTGATACCACTCCGAGCCGTCCTTATCGACACCCAGAATGCCAATGTTGCCGACGTGGTGGTGACCGCACGCGTTGATACAGCCCGAGATATTCAGCGACACGTCGCCGAGGTCGTACACGTAATCCAGATCGTTGAAGCGTTCCTGAATGGCCAGCGCGATCGGAATCGACTTCGCATTCGCGAGCGAGCAGAAATCGCCGCCCGGGCACGCGATGATGTCGGTCAGCAAGCCGATGTTCGGCGTCGCGAAACCTTGTGCCTTGGCCTTTTCCCACAGCGCGAACAGGTCGCGCTTCTTCACATTGGCGAGAATCAGGTTCTGTTCGTGCGACACGCGGATTTCGCCGAGCGAGTACTCGTCGGCCCAATCGGCGACGGCTTCCATCTGCGTATCGGTTGCATCGCCCGGAGCGATCGTGGTCGGTTTCAAAGACAAGGTGACCGACGAGTAGCCCGACACCTTGTGCGGACGCACGTTACGCTCGACCCAACGGGCGAACGCACGGCTTTCCAGCAGATGGTTTTCGAACGATGCGTCCGTGTCCGGCAGCTTTTCGTACACCGGCGGCTGGAAGTATTGCGACACGCGATCCACTTCGGCTTGCGTGAGCGTCGACGGACCGTCCTTCAGGTGCTGCCATTCTTCTTCGACTTGCGCCGAGAATTTCTCCGGGCTCAACGCCTTCACGAGAATCTTGATGCGCGCCTTGTACATGTTGTCGCGGCGGCCGTAGCGGTTGTACACGCGCAGCACAGCTTCGCAGTACGTCAGCAGATGTTGCCACGGCAGATCCTTGCGGATGATCGCGCCGATGATCGGCGTACGGCCCATGCCGCCGCCGGCCAGGACATCGGCCACCAGCTCGCCCTGCTCGTTCTTCCTCAGATACACGCCCATGTCGTGAATCTGCACCGCAGCGCGGTCTTCCTTCGAACCCGACACGGCGATCTTGAACTTGCGCGGCAGCCACGCGAATTCCGGGTGGAACGTGGACCATTGACGCAGAATTTCGGCCCACGGACGTGGATCGACGACTTCATCCGGCGCCACACCGGCGAACTGGTCGGCGGTGATGTTGCGGATACAGTTGCCCGAGGTCTGAATGCCGTGCATTTGCACCGCGGCGAGCTTGCGCAGGATTTCCGGCGTTTCTTCGAGCTGGATCCAGTTGTACTGGATGTTCGAGCGCGTCGAGAAATGGCCGTAACCGCGGTCGTGTTCACGCGCGATCTGCGCGAGCACGCGCATCTGGTCGCTGCGCAGGTTGCCGTACGGAATCGCGATGCGGTGCATGTACGCGTGGCGCTGGTAGTACAGACCGTTCTGCAGGCGCAGCGGACGAAACTCCTCTTCGCTCAATTCGCCCGACAAGCGGCGGCGAACCTGATCGGCGTACTGCGCGACCCGTTCATCGACGATGGTCTGGTCGTACTGATCGTATTGGTACATTCGGGGACCCCAATTTTTTGCAGTGATACGCAGCAATCCGGTTTTGCCGCGCCCTGGATACCCTGTTTGTCACCATCCGCCCATGAACGTTTAGACCCATCGCTCATTTGCTTATGACAAATACAGATATCCATATTGGAAAAGATGGACAGATCGTAATAAACTGCCCTTATATTTCAAACGACTAAAAAATTCTTTTGATATGCGGAGAGGTTATATATGAACCTGCATCAATTCCGCTTCGTCCGCGAGGCTGTGCGGCAGAACTACAACCTCACAGAAGCGGCCAAGGCCCTGTTTACCAGTCAGCCGGGCGTTTCCAAGGCGATCATCGAGCTGGAAGACGAGCTGGGCGTGGAAATCTTCACGCGGCACGGCAAGCGCGTGCGCTCGTTGACCGAGCCGGGACGCATCATTTTGCAGTCGGTCGAGAAGATCCTGCAGGAAGTGGAAAGCCTCAAGCGGGTCGGTAAAGATTACGCGGCGCAGGACCAGGGCAATCTGGTGATCGCCGCCACCCACACGCAGGCGCGGTACTCACTGCCGGCCGCCATCGCCGAATTCAAGAAGCGTTTCCCCAAGGTCCACCTTTCGATTCTGCAAGGCAGCCCGACCCAGGTCGCCGAAATGGTCATTCACGACCAAGCCGACCTCTGCATCGCCACGGAAGCAATCGCTAACTATAAAGAGCTGGTCTCGCTGCCCTGCTTCCAGTGGCACCACGTCGCGGTGATGCAACCGGATCATCCGCTGCTCGACCGCAAACTTTTGTCGCTGGATGATCTGACCCAATATCCGCTGATCACTTACGACAACGCGTTCGCCGGCCGCACCAAGATCAACGAGGCGTTCCGCCTGCGCGGGCTGCACCCGGACATCGTGCTGGAGGCGATCGACGCCGACGTGATCAAGACCTATGTGGAACTGGGCCTCGGCGTCGGCATCATGGCGGATATCGCGTTCAACGCCGAGCGCGACCGCCATTTGCGCGCTATGCCGGTCGGCCACCTGTTCGGCAGCAATGTGACGCGGGTTGCGCTGAAGCACGGCGCCTATCTGCGCGGCTATGTGTACACGCTCGTCGAACTGCTGTCACCGAGCATGAACCGCAAGCTGATCGAACAGGCGCTCAAGGGCGAACACGAAACCTACGAACTTTGATATCACCACCGCTTCTCGCTACGGAGACCTCTCGATGACGTCGTACAACAAAAATTTCAGCGGCCTCGCCACCGCTTTAGGTTTTGGCGCGCTCTTGCTCGCCACCGCTGCACACGCCGACATCAAGGTCGGCATCGATCTGTCGAGCACCGGCCCGGCGGCCGTGATCGGCATCACCAGTAAGAACGCGATGCTGATGTGGCCTGCCACGATCGCCGGCCAGAAAGCCGACTACATCTTCCTCGACGACGCCTCCGACCCGGGCGCCGCCGTGCGCAACATCCGCAAGCTGATCAACGAAGACCACGTGGACGTGATCGTCGGCCCGAACATCACGCCGGCGGCAATGGCCGCGCTCGATCCGGTCGCCGAGAGCCAGACGCCGATGATCACGCTGATCGGCTCGGCGAGCGTGGTCGAGCCGCAGGAAGGCAAGAAGGTGTGGGCCTACAAAATGGCGCAGACCGACAGCGCGATGGCCGACGTGATGACGCGCTACATGTCGAACCACAACGTGAAGACGGTGGGTTTCATCGGCTTCGCGGACGGCTACGGCGAAAGCTGGCTCAACGAGTTCAGCAAGTTCGCGGCGCTGCGCCATATCCAACTGGTCGCCACCGAGCGCTATAACCGCACCGACGCGAGCGTCACCGGCCAGATTCTGAAGCTGATGGCCGCCAAGCCCGACGCGATTTTGATTGCCGGCGCCGGCACGCCGACCGTGCTGCCGCAGCGCACGCTGATCGAACGCGGCTTCAAAGGCCCGATCTACCAGACGCACGGCATCGCCACGCCCGAGTTCATCAAGCTGGGCGGCAAGGACGTGGAAGGCACGCTGTTCCCGACCCAGCCGGTCGTGGTGGCGCGCACGCTGCCGGCCGATCATCCGGCGAAGAAGGCGGCGCTCGCCTTTACGAACGAATACGAGGCGAAGTACGGCGCGGGCAGCGTGACGCAGTTCGCGGGCGATGCGGCCGGCGTGTATCCGCGTTTGCAGGACGCGGTGGCCCGCGCGCTGAAGACGGCGCAGCCGGGCACGCCGGCCTTCCGCACCGCGCTGCGTGACGAACTGGAGCACGCGCATGAGCTGGTCGTGCCGAACGGCGTGGTCAACACGAGCCCGAAGGACCACGTGGGGTTGGACCAGCGCGCTAGCGTAATGGGCACTATCAAGAACGGCCGGTTTGTTTATCTGAGCCAGTAAGCCAGCGCGCCTACGCGCCGTTCGAGCGGCGCGCAAGCTGCGTGTACCATGCCGACGGCCAGTTGCAGTGAACGCGCGGCATGGCGCACGTGTACGGTTTATATTGAATGTGTCAAGAAATCGTACCGCGTCAAAAGACCGTACAAAACGCTCGACTGGTTGTTGGGAACAGTACGTTTACCCCTAATTAATTGACCGTCAGCAATCCGGCACGCGGTGTCTTGCTGTTAAAGTGCAGATCTTCAGTTAGCCGCCTCCCTCACCATGCGCACCACCCGAGCCATCCACGCTGTCGAGCGATTGAAAACCCGCAGCGGCAATCCGCAGTTCGCCGCGATCAGCCTGTCAGGCGGGCTGTTTTATCTCGTCGACAAATCGAGTGGCACAGATAAAAAAGTCTCCGATCCGCTGACGCTCGACGATTTCGTCAAATTCGTCGATGGTTTTGGGCCACCGAAACCGCGCAAGGCGAGCAAGCTCGATATTGCGTTCGAAGAGCAGATCAAGAAGAGCAAGGGCAGCTAGACACCGTTGCATCTGATTTGATGATCAAAGATATCGGCTCCATGACCAGGACAAGCGCTAAATCCGTCAGCATCGCGCCAGACCACAACCAACCCACCCTGTCGAAGGGCCAGAAAGCATTCAACACGCTGATCAAACAAATTGAAAAGCGGCGTGCCAGTTTGCGCGCGTGGGAGGAGTCGGCGCCGGCTTTCCAGCAAAAGTACGTGAATGAACTGCTGCCGCTGACGCAGAAGATGCAACATTTGCGTGCGCGGATGGCGCACCTTCTCGACGAGCAGAGCAACCAGAAACGTATCACGCAGACCGAGCGGCGCAAACTTTCAGCAGTGATCGTTGATCTGGCGGCAGGATGTCTCGAAGAAGAAGATAGCGACGATTTGAAAGCGCTCTACAACCGGCACAGCGAGTCAAGCTACGACGACAACAGAGCGTCCGAACTCGACGAAATGAAATCGATGCTGGAGACGGTACTAGGCGTCGAGCTAGACGACATCGACATGCATTCGCCCGATGCAGTTCTGGATCGCCTGCAGGCGCATATCGAACAGGAGGACGCCGCGCAAGCGGCACAACATCAGGCGCGCGAGGCGGCAAGCGCCCGCAAAAAGAAGACGGCAAAGCAGATGGCGGCCGAAACTCGACGCCAGGAAGAAGAAGCGCAACTGAGCCGCTCGATTCGCGAGGTGTATCGCAAACTGGCCAGCGCGTTGCATCCCGATCGCGAAAGTGATCCAGAGGAACGCGAACGAAAAACCGCGCTGATGCAACGCGTCAATGAAGCCTACGGCAAGAACAATCTGCTGCGCCTGCTCGAATTGCAACTGGAACTGGAACACATCGACCAGAACGCCATCGATAGCCTGAGCGAAGACCGGCTCAAGCACTACAACAAAATATTGAAGGAGCAGGTAGGCGAACTCGACGATGAAATCATGTTTGTCGAAATGGCGTTCAAGGAGCGCTACGGGCTTGACCCGCTGGCTTTCATCACGCCGAAGAACATCATGCACGCGCTGACAGAGGACGTTTTTATCCTGAAGGAACAGATAGATTCTCTCGAATGCGATCTCGTGGACTTCCAGGACCTCGGCACGCTCAAGGCGTGGTTAAAAACCAGGCCGCGTTGAGCTGAAAAGCCTCCTTCGCTATTTGGCTTGCGTGTCACGAGCGTTGATACGCGAACCGCAACGCACGCGTAATCAACGTCATGACCGGCGACCGCTGCCGAAGCTCACCGCCTGCTCGCGGAACTCCTCCGTGTAGCTGCCTTTCGGTTCTCGATATCATCTGATATCCGTTTCGCTCATTGACGAAACACTGATCTCCACTTTTCTTCCGTTAACCTTATTGTGCTGCACCCGGCCTGGCGCGGATTTACCGGCGTCGCCCAAAATCCGTCCACCCGATGAGCCCACAGTCCATGCCCTCCGGCACATGTGACTTCGCTGGACCAACGTGACAAAGCCCGAGCGCCTACTCCGTTACCACCCCACCGAAAACGCGCAAAGCAAACTGACCTGGAGCGCCGGCCAAGGCGAAGTGCGGCTGGCGTGCAGACTACGCCCGCGTGGCTGGAGCGGTCGATCGCGGGCGGCCACGTTTTGCTTTCCGGAGAATCATTATGTATGTTCCTGGCATAACTACTTATATTCCCGTTTCAATGTCCGATGACAAGGATGACCAGAATCCGAAACCGAACGACGACGACAGTTCCAAAGGCGGCGACGTCGTCGTGCAGCGACAACTGTCAGGCGGATCGCCTGTCGCCGGGCGGCGATCGGTGGCTGGCGGCGAGAGACAGCCACACGCCAACCGTGCCCGACCGTCCCCGTCCCCGTCGACGCTCGGGCGCATTGGCATCACGCAGGCAGTCACAGCACAGCCCAGTGCGCCCGTAACAGCCGGCTCAGGCATTTCGCCAGCGGAGGCCGGACATCTGATCGACGGTTACGAGGGCAGTACGAACCTTCCGGACGACAGCAAGAACGCCACCGCGCTGGCGGATCTGCAGGGCGACGGTCTGCGCGGCATGCCGCAGGACGCGGTGCAGTTCGACCAGCAGGTGACCCTGCTCCTCCAGAAAATCGCTGCGCTTCCCCAGCAAACGCGCGAGAAATACCTTGGCATGGTGGCGGAGGCCGTCAACGCGTACGAAAGCGCGACCTCCGCCAGCGATCGCCAGAAGATTGCCAGTGCGCTCACGACGTACGTGCAAAAGCCGGTGGATACGGCCTACCAGCAGGCGATGAAAGATCCGGTGCAACGGGTCAAGCTGGAGTTCACGCCGCCCTACGGCGCGCAGTATCTGGGCGCTGCGGGACAGCAGCAGGTGGCGCTGCTCAGGCTGCTGGGACAACGGTTCGAGCAGGCGAAAACACCTGCGGAACGCGAGGCGCTATTCCGGCAGGCTGCCGGGATCCGTCAGACGCTGCAACAGCAGGTGGCGGGCGCCATTACGCGGGCGCACGCGCAGACTGATGACCAGTGGGCCGAGGCTGACAGGGAGCTCGATCTGGCGCTGAACTACGCAAGCGGGATGCAGGGAGATGATCGGGAGACCGGCAGGATGTCGTTTTCCCGGCTCCAAAAATTTGCCGAAAAGGCATTCACGTCACCGCGCAACGCACAGGAATTCCTGTACCGGATGCAGCACGACCCCGAACATTTCCAGGCCCTGAAAGACTGGTACAACGATGCGGCGCAAAAGAGCACATGGGCGGCTGCCCAACTGCCGTACTCTGCTTCCCTGAACATCCCTGACTATGCGTTGCGCGACGGTGTGAGGGCGCCGCAGCCGCCACAGGATCTCACGAGCATCAATGCCGATGACCTGCGGACGGGAAACTTCGCAGGGGATCTGCTGTACAGCTACCAGACGGCGTACATGGGTATCGACCTGTTCACCAATGTGCTTGGCGGGATGCTCGGGGAGGCGAAGCTTCCAGGCGGACGCGGGGGGGCCGGAAAAATCGAGGGTGGGAAGGGAGGCTCCGAACCGCATGTCGGCGGCGAGGACGAAGGTGCCCCGGGTGCAGGCAAGACGGGAGAGAGCAACGTCAGGATGTCGGACGCGGACGGCGGCGGTGCGGTGGAGGGCCACGGCGGTCCGGCAGCGGGAGAGGCGCCACACGCCGGACCCAAAGGCGCTCAAGGGGTGCCGGACGTGCCCGACACTTACTTGAGCAAGCCGGAAGGAGATCTGACGCCGGACCCGCAATTCCGCGGCATCTATCGTGACGGCAAGGGCCGGGGCATTATCCAGCAGGGAGACAGGACGTACGCAGTGGCCTACGACAGTGACAATGGAACGTGGAGAGTGCAGTCGCCGGAACGCGGCACGAAGCCGTCATATGCGGTACGGCTGAACAGTGACGGGAACTGGGAAGTGAATACGGATACCGGGCTGAAGGGGGGCGCGCCGACGTACACAGACGAGCTAGGGCGGCAGATTTACATGGACTACTGCAACGACGGCCTGTCTTATATCAAGATCGCAGCAAGACGGGGTATGTCAAAGGCTACTGCTCAAAGATTCTGCTCAAGGTTTGCAACTGATCACGGATTGCCGCTAATAGCGATCAGTCAACCTGAGGCCCGTCTCGCGAGCCTCACGGGAAAAAACGTTTATACGCAGTTGAAAGCCGGAGGGTCGCTGCAAAAGGCCGCCGATATGTGGACACATGGAAATACCTATGTGGCCTACCGTGGCGCGATGGGCTATGCGACTGAAACGGAGCAGCCCAAACAATTAATTGAGGTTGCCTTTTTGAACGCGCGCGAGGCCGCCCGTGGCGCCGGGCAAGGCGCAGCTCCGAAGGCGCCGACCGAACCCGCGCCGCAGCCCACGGTCGAGCCGATGACCCGGCAACAGTATGAGCAGATCGGCGAACTCTACGACGAAGGCCGCTTATCCCCGCAACAGATTGTGCAAAAAACCGGGGTGCCCGAGTCTTGGGTCAAGGACGTCGAGCACGGTCGCGGCTACTGGTCGCCGTCGGAGCAGGCCTATGTTAGGCCTATCTCCGACACGGAGAATCCGGAGCCGCCGGCCAAGCGACAGCGCGTGGAACCGTCTCCGTCGTCGCCCGTAGCCGGACCCTCGTCTTCTGCCGCCGCGGGGCCATCCGGTAGCGGTGAGGTAGAAGGTGCGGCCACGGTCCCGGGTTGGGGGCGTCAGGAGATGCGGCGCTGGATGAAGGAAAACCCGGACAAGCCAGGGAATATGAATCCGGAAATCCGTGACGCCATTACCGACTGGACCGGGGGCTATAGGCCCGCCCCGGAGGGGTTACAGCAGGAAATGATCGATGAGGGTTTCCCGCAGTTGACGCCAGATATAGTGCGCCGGTATTTGACCGAAGAACATTCAACACTTAGCCTCAGCCAGTTGGCCGATTGCTCGAGGTGGTTGGGCGTTTGATCTGTCAACGCCCGGCGATAATGTGTGCGATGCACAGACGTCGTTTCACTTTCTTGAAGACCGTTTTCCTGGCGTGCTTGAGTTCGTGGCTCCGGTAGGAGACGCGAGTTCAAGCACGCGCCGATGATGTCCGGCAAGGGTCTTGTCGATTCGCCATTCGCGGTGCCTGATTCGCTCTTTCTGTTTGTCATACGTGCTTTCCACCTGCTCCGGGAGAGGGGTGATTTCGCTCACTTCTGCGATGCGGTCAACGGGCGTCTTGCCGTCGAGTTAGCCATGCGGGCGGCGCCCGTTGTAGTCGAACTGCCACTCTTCAATTCGCTGGTCAATCTCGTCTTCGGTCGGGGCATGGTGGAACCAGAACTCGTTCAGGTCAGTCAACTGTGAACGCTCGACCTTGCCGTCGGGGTGTGGCGCGTGGCTGGTCTCGTGATACATCAGCACCCAATGTATTCGAGTCCCAATCTCACGGTCCATCGCTTCACTTTAGTTGAGACGATGTTCGTGAATCACACATGTCACGTATTCAGCGTCAAGCGGGTTTTATCTCGCGCCACTGCCCATCCGCCGCGCTACTCGCGAGCATCGCCTCGATAAATCGCAGCCCCGCCACGCCGTCCTCCACCGTCGTCAGCAACAGGCTCTCGGCGGGCAGCGCGCGACCTTCATCCAACGCTTCGATCTGCAACGCCGCGTCTTTGTACAACTGCGCGAACGCTTCCAGATAACCTTCAGGATGTCCAGACGGCACACGCGTCGCGTGGGCCGCGATCGCGCTCTTCACGCGCCCTCGTGTCAGGCGCTCCGCCGCACCGCCCAGTGGTGTGAACCACAATTCATTCGGATGCTCCTGATCGAACGCGAGACCGGCTTTCGTTCCATACACCCGCAAACGCAAGGCATTTTCCGCGCCGCTCGCCACCTGACTCGCCCATAGCATGCCGCGCGCGCCGTTCGGATAGCGCAGCATCGCCTGCACGTGATCGTCGATCCGGCGCCCCGGCACGAAGGTATGCACTTCCGCCGCGAGCGCGTGCGGCGTCATGCCCGTGACAAACGCGGCAAGATGATACGCATGCGTGCCGATATCGCCGAGACATCCCGCCGGCCCGGCTAACGCCGGGTCCGTGCGCCAACCCGCTTGCTTGTTCGTGCCGCTCGTTTCGATCGGCTCCGCCAGCCAGTCCTGCGCGTATTCGACCTGCACGACGCGTATTTCGCCCAACTCGCCGCTTTCGATCAACTCGCGGGCATGACGCACCAGCGGATAGCCGGAGTACGTATGCGTCAATGCAAACAGCCGGTTCTTCTCGCGAGCCAGTTTCGCCAGCGCCTCGCCTTCCGCCAGCGAAATCGCCAGCGGTTTGTCGCACACGATGTGAATCCCGGCTTCGAGAAACGCCGTCGCGACCGGCGCGTGCAGATGATTCGGCGTGACGATCGCCACTGCGTCGATGCCGTCGTCGCGCGCGGATTCGGCGCGCGCCATTTCGCGCCAGTCCGCATAGCTGCGCGCGATCCCTGCCTCGTCGGCGCTCGCCTGCGCGCGCTGGGGATCGGATGACAACGCGCCCGCCACCAGTTCGTAACGATCGTCGAGCCGCGCCGCAATCCGATGCACCGCGCCGATGAACGCGCCCTGTCCGCCGCCGACCATTCCAAGCCTGACCCTTCGTTGTGGCATCGCCTTTACTCCTTTGCGGTTTGGCCGCGTTCCTCAGATGCCGAGCACTCGCTTTAGCTGCGCAGCGTCTACGCCGCTGCCGGCGAAATCATCGAATGCATGCTCGGCCACGCGGATGATGTGCCGGCGGATGAACTCCGCGCCTTCGCGCGCGCCGTCGTGCGGATGTTTCAGCGCGCACTCCCATTCGAGCACGGCCCAGCCGGGAAAATCGTACTGCGCCATCTTCGAGAAGATCGCACCGAAATCGATCTGGCCGTCGCCTAGCGATCTAAAGCGCCCCGCCCGCTCGACCCAGCCGCTATAGCCGCCATACACGCCCTGCTTGCCGTTCGGACGAAACTCCGCGTCCTTCACATGGAACGCCTTGATTCGCTCGTGATAGATGTCGATGAACGCAAGGTAGTCGAGTTGCTGCAAAACGAAATGACTCGGATCGTAGAGGATATTGGCGCGCGCGTGCTGCTTCACCGCGTCGAGAAACCGCTCGAAGGTCACGCCGTCGTGCAGGTCTTCACCGGGATGCAGTTCGTAGCACACGTCCACGCCCGCCGCGTCGAACGCATCGAGAATCGGTGTCCAGCGGCGCGCGAGTTCGTCGAACGCGGCCTCGACCAAACCGGCCGGACGCTGCGGCCATGGATACAGATACGGCCACGCGAGCGCGCCGGAAAACGACACATGCGTGTTCAACCCCAAACGCTGCGAAGCCTTCGCCGCGAGCTTCATCTGCTCGATCGCCCATTGCGTGCGCGCGGCCGGATCGCCTCGCACATGCGGCGCGGCAAAGCCGTCGAACAACACGTCATAAGCCGGATGCACGGCGACGAGTTGCCCTTGCAGGTGTGTCGAGAGTTCGGTGATCGTCACGCCGGCGTCGTCCGCGATCTCGCGTAACTCGTCGCAATACGTCTGGCTCGCCGCCGCCTGTTCGAGATCGATCAGGCGGCTGTCGCACGGCACCTGAATCCCCTTGAAGCCGAGACCCGCGGCCCACTCGGCAAGATGCGCGAGGTTGTCGAACGGCACCTCGTCGCCCATGAACTGGGCGAGAAAAATCGCCGGCCCTTTGATGGTTTTCATCGTACGGTTCCTCGAACGAGGGCGCGCTCGCCGCGCCGCTGCGGCAGAAGGCCCGGCGGCGCGCCCCGGATGCTCAGGTCAGAACGGCGAGTCCGGAAAATAGAACTGCTGCGCGTTTTCCTTCGTGATCAGCACCGACGGGATGATCGTGGTGGCCGGCAGTTTGTCGCCCTTCAGACGCGCTTCGGCAGTGAGCTTGATGGCGTCGTAGATGAACTTCGGCGAGTACGACACGTCGGCCTTGATCATCGGCGCGCCGTCCATCACGTTCTTCACCATGCCTTTCGACCCTGCCCCGCCGAACACGATCTTGATGTCGGTGCGCTTGGCCTGCTCGATCGCCTTGATCACGCCGACGGCCATGTCGTCGTCCGCGGCCCAGACGGCGTCGATGTGCTTGAAGCGCGTCAGGTAATCCTGCATGACCTTGAAGGCGTCGTCACGATTCCAGTTCGCGTACTTGGCATCGAGAATCTTGATGTTCGGATACGCCTTCAGCACGCCCGTAAACGCGGTCCAGCGTTCGTTATCGAGCGTCGTCGGAATGCCTCGCAGCGCGACGATTTCGCCCTTGCCGTCGAGCGCTTTCGCCAGGTACTCGGCGGGAATCTTGCCGAACGCGGTGTTGTCACCGGCCACGTACGCATCCTGCGCGCTGGTGTCGGTCAGGCCGCGATCCACCACCGTCACGTACACACCTTTCTTCTTCACCTGCGCGACCGGCTGCGTGAGCGAAGCCGATTCGAACGGGAAGATCACGAGCGCATTGATCTTGTTGACCGTCACGAGATCCTGCAATTGGTTCGCCTGCTCGGGCGCGCCGGCCGCGGTCTTGACGATCACCTTCAGATCGGGATGCGCCTTCTCCAGATCGCTCTTGGCTTTGTTCGCCCACCAGACGATGCCGCCCGTGAAGCCGTGGTCGGCCGTCGGAATCGCAACGCCCAACGTGACTTTGTCGTCGGCGCGCGCGACGTTCGCCGTGCCCAGTATCCCCAACGCCAGCATGCCGGCGCCGACCGCTCGAATGACCTGCTTCATGGTTGTGTCTCCTTTTGTGAGGCGTTCGTGCGCCCCGATTCTCAACTCGCCGTGATTGCAAATTCAAAGCGCAATGTGAAGCGCCACCGCTACCGCCGTCCACGTTGTACGAACGCGACGAAGATAATCACTACGCCCTGCACCGCCGCGTTCAGATACACGCTGATGATGCTGGTCAAATTCAGAATGTTCGCGATCACCGAGAGCAGAATCGCGCCGATCACCGTGCCGATCACACGCCCTTCGCCGCCCTTGAGCGCGGTGCCGCCGACCACCACGGAGGCGATCGCTTCGAGCTCCCATAGCAAACCGGTCGTCGGCGTGGCCGAGCCGAGACGCGGCACGTACAGCACGGTGGCGACGCCCACGCAAATACCGAGTAGCACGTACGTGACGATCTTCACGGTATCGACGCGAATCGCCGCATAGCGCGCGACCTGTTCGTTCGAGCCGATTGCCTGCACGTGACGGCCGAACGCCGTGCGGTTAAGAATCAACGCGCCGCCCGCCGCGACGACCAGGAAGACCCAGATCGGCACCGGCACGCCGAACAGGCTCGCGTAATACACCGGGCCGTACAGATCGGACAACGAGTTATCCAAAGTCAGCGCGCCACCGTCGGCGAGCCACGTCAGCACGGCGCGAAAAATGCCCAACGTGCCGAGCGTGACGATGAACGGCTCGATGCGTCCTTTGGTAATCAGCAAGCCGTGCGCGCAGCCGAACAGGCCGCCCAGCACCAGAGCCATCACGATGCCGAGCGTGACGATCAGCAAAGGCGCAAGCGTATGGCCGCCGATGCCCGCCGCGAGACCGTTCATCAGCCAGATCATGCTGCCCGCGATCAGCGCCGCCATCGAGCCGACCGACAGATCGATGCCGCCCGAAATGATCACGAAGGTCATGCCGACCGCGATGATGCCGATGAACGAGGTGCGCGTGAGCACGTTCATCATGTTGTCGACGGTAGCGAAATCGCGATTGAGCAGCGTGCCGACAATGCACAGCGCGACCAGTCCGACGAGCGGCCCGAGCGCATACAGTCGATGTGCGAAGCGCAACGCGCGGCCGGTTTGCACGGCTTCAGTGGGTGCCGGTCGCATGGGCGATCAACTCCTCTTCGGTCAGATGGTCGAGCGTGAGCGTGGCTTGCAGGCGTCCCGCGCGCATCACGGCAACGCGGTGGCACAGGCCGATCAGTTCGATCAGTTCAGATGAAATGACGATCACCGCGCGGCCCTGCGCGGCGAGACGATGAATCAGAAAATAGATGTCGCGTTTCGCGCCGACATCGACGCCGCGCGTCGGCTCGTCGAGCACGATCACGTTCGGGTCGGGCTGCAGGAATTTGGCGAGCGCGAGCTTCTGCTGATTGCCGCCGGACAGCATGCGCGCGCGGCTCGACAGGTCGCCCGTGCGGATGCCGAATTCGCTCACGGCTTTAGTCAACGCGGCGCGCCCCGCTTTCATGTCGAGCAGCGGATGCGCGTAACGTTCGAGCGTCATCAGCGTGACGTTGTCCTGCAGGCTCAGGTTCACGTGCAGGCCTTTGCCCTTGCGGTCTTCGCTGAGATACGTGATGCCGTGACGCATCGCATCGCGCGGGCTTTTCAGATCGACGGGGCGACCGGCGACTTCAATGCGGCCCGCCGTGCGTTTGCGCAGACCGATGATCGCTTCGAACGCTTCGGTGCGGCCGGCGCCCACCAGTCCCGCGAAACCGAGCACTTCGCCCGCGCGCACGTCGAAGCTCAGGTCTTCCACCCAATCCGGCACGGCGAGGCCTTGCACCTTCAACGCGAGCGGCGCGTCGGCGGATACGGTGATCTTGTCGGGAAACATGTCGGAAAGCTCGCGCCCGACCATCAGGTTCGCCATCTGCTGGCGCGCGAGTCCCGCGGTTTCGCCGCGCGCGACGAAGCGGCCGTCGCGCATCACGATCACTTCGTCGGTGATGCGCTCCACTTCGTCCAGCTTGTGCGAGATGTAGATGATGGTCACGCCGTCGGACTTGAGCTTCGCCATCAGCGTGAATAGGCGTTCGGTCTCGGACGGCGTGAGCGTCGCTGTCGGTTCGTCCATGATGAGCAGGCGCGCGCGACGCGACAGCGCCTTCGCGATCTCCACCATCTGCTTTTCCGCGACGATCAATTCGCGCACCTTCGTGTCCGGCGCTTTTTCCAGACCGACTTGCGCGAGATAGCGCGCGGCGTCGGCGCGCATGGCGGTATCGTCCACGAACCAGCCGCGCTTTTTCTCATGGCCGAGATACATGTTCTGCGCGATCGTCAGATGCTCGGCGAGATTGAACTCCTGGTGGATCAGCACGATGCCTTGCGCTTCGGCGTCGCGCGAACCGATAAACTGGTGCGCTTGCCCATCGACCAGCAAGGTCCCCGAGGTTGCCGTTTCATAGCCGGCGAGGATTTTCATCAGCGTGGATTTGCCCGCGCCGTTCTCGCCGAGCAAACCGTAGATGCGCCCCGGCGCCAGCTCGAAGCTCACGCCGTGCAGCACGCGCACGGGCCCGAAGTCTTTGCGGATGTCGTCGAAACGGATCGCGAGACTCATGATTCAGGCGCTCCCGCGAATCACGAGCCGATGCGGCAACAGCACGCCCGGCACGTTCGCCAACGGGTTGGCGAGCCGCTGCAGCAACAGACGCGCGGCGGTTTCGCCCAGCTCGCGCATGGGCTGCGCGATGGTGGTGAGCGGCGGATCGATCTGCGCGGCGAGCGAGATATCGTCGAAGCCGACCACCGCGATGTCGTCCGGCACGCGCTTGCCGACGCTGCGCAAGCCGTGGATCACGCCGATCGCGAGCGTGTCGGAGACCGCGAAGATCGCGCTCGGCGCCTGCGGCTGATTCATCAGCGTGGCCGCGGCCGACGCGCCCGCTTCATAGTCGAGGCTGTTCAGGTTCATGCGCCAGCGTTCGTCCGGCGTGATGCCCGCTGCGGTCAACGCGTCCAGATAGCCTTGCTGACGCTGACGTGCGTACAGGTAGTCGACATCGGAATTGATGAAGCCGATGCGGCGGTGGCCGCGCGCGAGCAGATGCCGGACGGCGTCGCCCGCGGCGCGGTAGTTGTCGATGCCCACGTACGGCACGCCTACCGAAGGGTCGAACTCGCAGCACGCGACCCACGGCAAGGCGCTGGAGGCCTCGCCCAGCGCCTGCTGGATGGTGGCCGGATCGAGACAGATCGCGCCGTCCGCGCGACGCCGCCGCAGCAGATCGAAGTAGCTGCGCTCGCGGCCCGGATCGGCGCCGGTGTCGCACAGCAGCATGAAGTAGCCGTGCTGGCGCGCCACGCTGTCGATGCCGCGCACGATCTCTGCGTAAAAGGGGTTGCCTACGTCCGGGACCATGGTCAGCAGCAGGCGGCTTTCGGCGGTGCGCAGGTTGCGCGCGAGTTCGTTGACGCGGTAGCCGCTTGCATCGATGGCGGCCAGCACCTTGTCTCGCGTGGCGGGCCGCACGTTCTCGTGGCCGTTCAGCACGCGCGACACCGTGGCCACCGAGACGCCCGCCTGCTCGGCCACGCCGGCAATCGACATGCCATCGCCCGCGCCGCGCAACGGCTGGACGCCGGGCTGGGGACGCGCCGCGGACACTGCCGCAGGAGCCTTGGTAGACGACGATCTGGACAAGTGAACTCGCCTCGAAAATGTAATCGATTACATTCTTGAGCGATGGACGCGGGAAGCGCAAGGAAAGATCGCTAGGGATTAACACGGAGGCATGCGCGGCCGGGCATCGCCACCTTTCGTCTCGCGATGGCGCCGCGCCCTGCCCGCGAGGGCGCGGATCGTCACCGTCATTTGGTACAATTCCGCAGTTACCCTGACGGGCCTTGCGTGCTGAGTTGTGCCGGCAAGGCCGGCGGTCAGTGGCTGATAGCAAACCCCGCAAAACTCGCCAACCATACAGCCGAACCCACCATGAACATCGAGCAAGCGCGTTTCAACATGATCGAACAGCAGATCCGCCCCTGGGAAGTGCTCGACCAGGACGTGCTGAATCTGCTCTCGATCGTCAAGCGTGAAAACTTCGTCCCCGCCGTGTATCGCGAGTTGGCCTTCGTCGACTTCGAAGTGCCGTTGCCGGCCGGCCAGCACATGCTGGCCCCGCGTGTCGAAGCGCGCGTGCTGCAGGAACTGGCGGTGAAGAAACACGAAAGCGTGCTGGAAATCGGCGCGGGCTCGGGTTACATGGCCGCGTTGCTCGCGCACCGCGCGCAGCACGTGCTGACGGTCGACATCGAACCGGAACTGGCGGAACTGGCGAAGAGCAACCTGATCGCCAACGGCGTGCTGAACGCCGAAGTCACCACCGGCGACGCCGCGCGCGGCTGGGCCGGCGCCGCGCCGTACGACGTGATCTGCGTGTCGGGCGGCCTGCCGGTGCTGCCGCAGGAAATGCTCGACCATCTGAAGATCGGCGGCCGACTGGCGGCGTTCGTCGGCACCGCGCCGGTCATGAAGGCGCAGATCATCACGCGTATCGACGAGAAGCAATACCGCATTGCCGACGTGTTCGAAACGTATGTCGAGCCGCTCATCAACGCCGTGCAGCCGTCGCGTTTCAAGTTCTGATTCACACGATCCGGACGGCCGGCAGGGCCGCCGTCCTCTGAACTGGATGTTCTGCTGATGCAAAATCTGACCGCTCCGGCGCTCGCCGAATGGCTTGCCGACACTTCGCGTCCCGCGCCCGTGCTGCTCGACGTGCGCGAGCCGTGGGAAATCCAGACGGCGTCGATCGCCGGCGCCGTGTTGATTCCGATGCGTGAGATTCCCGCGCGCAGCGAAGAACTCGACGACGACGCGCAGATTGTCTGCGTCTGCCATCACGGTGCGCGCAGCGCCCAGGTCGCGATGTTCCTCGAGTCGCGCGGCCATACCAACGTCTTCAACCTGCAAGGCGGGATCGACGCGTGGTCGCGTCAGGTCGATCCGTCCGTTCCGACTTACTGATCCCCCGGCCGCAATGACGCGTCAGCGGGCGCCGGTCCTCACGGCCGCTCTGGCGCTTCACGTACTCCCCGCACGGGCCGTCGGCTTCTCCCAGTTCTACGACGAAGCGCTCTCCAACGACGTGCAACTGCAAAGCGCGCGCGCCTCGCTCGCCGCCAACAGCGAAGAGCTGCCGCTCGCGCGCCACACTGCTGCCTTAGGTCTCGGCGTTGCTCACCGCGAGCCGTCAGTCGCCCCCTCGGCATAGCGCTAACGTCAAGCTTTCATTCCGCCGTTTCATGCCTTCCCTTCTGAAATTTCATACGGTTTCCTGAGCATCGCACAGGCACCATGCTTCCGACCTTTTTGGGGAGCCGTGTGATGAGATTTTTGAAGATCGCGATGCTAGCCGCAACCTTGTTGCCGCTCGCGTCGCATGCAACCTTGGGCGGAGCGCCGAGCGCGGGCGCTGCCTCGCCCGCCATGGTGCGCGCCACGCCGCAGTCCGCCCCCGCAACGCCCGCGACTCAGCCCGCGAACGCGGCGTCCTACTCCATGCACCAGGCGCTCGACGCCAACGGCGTCACTATTCGCGAATATGTGCTGCCAGGCAACGTCGTGTTCGCCGTCACGTGGGACGGACCGATCCGTCCGGATATGACGACGCTGCTCGGCAGCTATTTCCCCAACTTCGCCAACGCCGGGCAGAACCGCGCGCAAGGCACGGGGCCGCTCATCGACGGCAACGACGACTTCCGCGTCGAGTCGGCTGGTCGCCTGGGACGCTTCAGTGGCATGGCCTGGTTGCCTCGTTTGATGCCCGCTGGCGTGCGTCCGGGTGATTTGCAATAAGACTTGCGTCGAGCTATGAAAAAACAAAACATGAACACGTTGAAGAAGACGCTCTGGGTCGCCGTGGCCATCGCGGGAATCGCCCTTTCCGCGTGCGGTGGCGGCGGAAGCTCGAACGGCAACCAGCGCAGCAACTCCGTCGGCTGGAACGCCACGCCTGCCTGGACCCCGGCGCCGAGCGGTTCGGGTAGTTCGGGAAATTCAACAACCCCGGCTACCGGGGACAACACGGTACCGGTTCGCGTCGATGCGTCGACTGGCAGTCCCAACGGACTCAACAGGCTGCTGGTGTCGATCATGGTTTGCGTGCCGGGTACGGCGGACACGACTCAGTGCGTGACCGTCGACAACATGCTGGTGGACACCGGCTCCACGGGTGTGCGCATTGCAGCCCGCGCGATCCCCACGCTCGCCCCTCTGCTGCTCACGCAGGCCGGCGCGGTGGACGATAAGATCGGCTCGGCGCCGATTGCCGAATGCGCGCCGTTTGCTTCGGGTTACACATGGGGCTCCGTCAAACGCGCCGACATCATTAT
The DNA here is from genome assembly GCF_012689525.1 of Paraburkholderia aromaticivorans. Classification (NCBI taxonomy): domain Bacteria; kingdom Pseudomonadati; phylum Pseudomonadota; class Betaproteobacteria; order Burkholderiales; family Burkholderiaceae; genus Paraburkholderia; species Paraburkholderia aromaticivorans. The sequence goes on along the minus strand of NZ_CP051516.1, from coordinate 883,014 downwards.
CGGCAGCAAGACGGCGAGCAATCTTCCGATCCAGGTGATTTCCGATGGCGCGTTCTCCACGCCGGCCGACTGTATCACGCACGGCGGCGGCGACTTGGGCACGAGCTTCGACACGCTTGGAGCCAACGGCATTCTCGGCATCGACAACTTCACGGGCGATTCCCTGGATGCCTTGACCACCGCCGTACCTGGCCTGTACTACTATTGCCCGTCGCAAAACAGTTGCGTCAGCACGCGCATGCTGGCGAGTAAAGAGGTCGCGAATCCCGTCGCCGCATTCGCCACGGACAACAATGGCACGATCATCCGTCTGCCGGCCGTGCCGGCCACGGGTCAGGCAAACGTGACGGGCCAGCTAGTGTTCGGCGTCGGCACACAGTCGAACAATGCGCTGCCGACCACGGCCACCGTCGTTGCGATGGACCAACACGGTATGTTCACGACGCAGTACCAGGGGCATGTGTTCAACCGGAGTGCGATCGACAGCGGCACACCTGCCTACGCGTTCCCGGATACGACGATTCCCGTATCCGGCGTCGGCCTGTACACGCCGACGAGCACGCTGAATCTGACCGCGACGATCGAGTCGACTAACGGGACCGTCCCGCCGCTTCAGATGCCGTTTTCGATCGGCAACGGCACCAACCTGATGGCAAGCGGGTACACCGCGTTCAACAACCTCGGTCAGTCCTTCTCGAATAGCCAGAACAACATGTTCCTGTGGGGACTGCCGTTCTTCTACGGGCGGGATGTCTACACCGTGATTGGCAACGCCAAGGTCGGTACACGCACCGGTCCGTTCGTCGCGTTCTGACGACTGGCCGCACGGCTGCTTGAGGAGACGCTGCGCCACAGCAGCGTCTCCTTAAGCCATTTCCGATTTTCGATTGAGACTTTTCGGACAATCCCAATAACGGCCCGCTGGCACCATGCTCCGACTTGTTTTCTGGAGCAATGTGATGAATTTTTTGAAGATCGCGCTGGCTGTCACGGGTGTGTTGCCGCTCGCGTCCTATGCGGCATTGGGTGGTGCGCCGGGTGCGGGCGAAGCATCGCAGTCGATGCTTCGGTCGGCGGTTTCGCTTAACACGCCCGCGGCGGCCACGCCGTACACGATGCGCGGATCGTATGGCGCTGACGGCGTCACGATTCATGAATACGTCCTGCCCAGCAATGTGGTGTTTGCTGTCACCTGGCAAGGTCCGGTGCGCCCGGACATGAGCGCGCTGCTCGGTAGCTATTTTCCCAATTTCACGAATGCTGCCGCCGAACGCGCGCGCGGCGCCGGACCGATGATCGAACACAACGGCGATTTTCATATCGAGTCGGCCGGCCGTGCTGGACGCTTCTTCGGCAAGGCGTATCTGCCGCGCCTCGTTCCTGCCAGCGTGCGCGTGGAGCAACTGCAATGAAGCGGCGCGTGGATTCATCCAACACACAGAACATGACAACTCTGAATAGAGCGCTTTGCTGTGCGCTGGTGGGTGCGAGCGTGGCGCTGTCCGCTTGTGGCGGCGCTAGCGGCGGTAGCGGCGGTAGCGGCGGTAGCGGCGATGATGGCAGCGCCAATGCGGCGAAGAATAGCGATATGCCAGGGTCGTCGCCGGGCGCGAGTGGTGCGCCTGCCCCGAGCCCAACTCCGACTCCGAAGCCAACACCGACTCCAACACCAACACCAACACCAACTCCGACTCCGACTCCGACACCAACGCCGACTCCGACTCCGACTCCAACGCCGACGCCGACGCCGACTCCGACTCCGACTCCAACGCCGACGCCGACTCCGACTCCGACTCCGACACCAACGCCAACATCAACGCCAACGCCGACTCCAACCCCAACGCCGACTCCAACCCCCACCCCAACACCAACCCCCACCCCAACTCCAACCCCAACACCAACCCCCAGCTCCAACACCGCCCCCATCACCATCGAGCGATGGACGGGCAACTACGCGAACATGCCGTACGTGACCGCGACGATCTGCGTCCCTGGCATTCAGGGCAGCAATCAATGCGCGACGGTCGATCACATGCAACTCGACACCGGCTCGGTCGGCGTGCGCGTGCTCGGCAGCGCGTTGGGTTCCGCGCTCGCCGCCCGCTTGCCGACGCAATCCGGCGCCACCGACGATCCGACCGGCAACGCGTCGATCGCCGAATGCGCCGTGTTCGGCTCGGGCTACACGTGGGGATCCATCAAGCGCGCCGACGTCACGATCGGCGGCAAGACAGCGGGCAACATGCCGCTGCAGGTGATTGCCGGCAGCCAGTACGCGACGCCCTCGGACTGCCAGTCGCGCGGCGTCTATAACCTCGGCTCGGCAGCGGCGCTCGGCGCCAATGGCGTGATCGGCATCGGCCCGGCGCAGCGCGATTACCCCGCGGCGGCACAAACCGTGCTGCCATCGGCTTACTATTACTGCACGTCCGCGACGTCATGCACGAATACACGTGTTCCGCTCGACACGCAGGTCATGAATCCGGTCGCCGATTTCACCTCGGACAACAACGGCACGATCATCCGTCTGCCCGCGCTGCCCGCGGGCGGCCAGGCGAGCGTCACGGGTGAGCTGGTGTTCGGCATCGCCACGCAGAACAACAACGCCATGCCCTCCCAGCCGAACATTCTCGCGCTCGACCAGTACGGCTATTTTTCGACCACGTACAAAGGCAACACGTTTAGCAGCGCGATTGACAGCGGCTCCAACGCGAACATCTTCGCGGACTACACCGTGCCCTATTCCGGTGACTGGTACGCGCCGGCCACCACGCTCAGCCTGTCCGCGATTCTCGCAGGCGTCGACAAGGCCGCCGTGCCGATCACCGTGCCGTTCTCGCTGGCCAACGGTTGGAACCTGATGGCAAATCAGTACGCGGCCTACGACAGCCTCGGCTCGCCGTCTGCCGGCATGTTCATCTGGGGGCTGCCGTTCTTCTTCGGCCGCAACGTGTACACCGCGATCAACAACGTGATGATCGGCAAGCAACCGGGGCCGTTCATCGCCTTCTGATCGAAGGCTTGCCGCGCGAGTACAGCAACAGAAAACCGAAAAATAGAAAACGGCCGGCGCCACACGACGCCGGCCGTTTTGCGCTCCGAACGAAAGCGCCGGTAATCTACTCCACCTCCCTCAACACCTCCGCCACCGTCCCGAAGATCTCCTCGATCTGCGCCTCCTCGACGATCAACGGCGGCGAGAACGCCAGAATATCCCCCGTATAACGCGTCAACACGCCCTTCTCATAGCACCGCACGAAAACGTCATAGGCACGTGCCCCGGGCGCCCCCGACCGCGACGCCAATTCGACCCCACCCACCAAACCAAGATTGCGCACGTCGATCACATGACGCTCGCCGTTCAGCTTGTGAATCGCGTTCTCGAAAACCGGCGCCATCCGCGCGGCCCGCTCGAACAATTGATCGCGCTCATACAGATCGATCGTCGCGCACGCGGCAGCAGCGGCAATCGGGTGCCCCGAGTACGTATAGCCATGAAACAGCTCGATGCCGCCGGGCGCCCCATTCACGATCGAGTCGTGAATCTTCGCGCTCGCGGCCACTGCGCCCATCGGTGCAGCCGCATTGCTGGTGCCCTTGGCCATGGTCAGCATGTCGGGCGTGACGCCGAAGTACTGCGCGGCGAACGGCGCACCCAACCGTCCCCAGCCGGTGATCACTTCGTCAAAGATCAGCAGGATGCCGTGCTTGTCGCAAATCTCCCGCAGCCGCTGCAAATAGCCTTGCGGCGGAATCAACACGCCCGTGGAACCGGCCACCGGCTCGACGATCACCGCGGCAATCGTCGACGCGTCGTGCAGCGTGACGAGCCGCTCGAGTTCGTCGGCGAGATGTGCGCCCCAATTTGGCTGTCCTTTCGAAAACGCCGCTTCCTTGATGTTCAGCGTATGCGGCAGGTGATCGACCGATGGCAGCAGCCCGCCGGAAAACGCCTTGCGGTTCGGCGCGATGCCGCCCACCGAAATGCCGCCGAAGCCCACGCCGTGATAACCGCGCTCGCGTCCGATGAACCGCGTGCGCTGCCCTTCGCCACGCGAGCGGTGATAGGCGAGCGCGATCTTCAGCGCGGTATCGACCGCTTCCGAGCCCGAGTTCACAAGGAAGATGTGCTTCAGATCGCCCGGCGTATGCCGCGCGATTTTTGTGGCGGCCTCGAAGGCCTTGGGATGCCCCATCTGAAAAGTCGGCGCGAAATCCATTTCAGCGGCCTGCGCCTGCACGGCGGCCACGATCTCGTCGCGGCAATGGCCCGCGTTGACGCACCACAGCCCCGCCGTGCCATCGAGGATGCGCCGCCCATCGTGCGACGTGTAGTACATCCCCTTCGCGCTTGCCAGCAACCGTGGCGCGCTCTTGAACTGGCGGTTCGCCGTGAAAGGCATCCAGAACGCGGACATATCGGGTGGCGTGACGCCGGCGCGCTCATTCATGTCGTGTCTCCTCGCGTGAGTCGACTTTCAGTGTAGGCAGGGCGCGGCCCATGCACAAAGGGGCGGCGGCCATGCACCGTCAACGCCCGCTGGCGGATACACGCGCCTCGTTGCGGCGCGGCACGCACCCGAACGAGGCGCGTCGCTCGAACCTGCACCATTCCTGCGCCGTATGACGCATAAGCCGGCCGGCCCGCAGCCGCGCCGCAGCATGCCTGCGCGTGGTTCAAGTCGAATTTACTGCATGGCATGTGCCTTGCAGTACACAAGCGGCAAGCCATGCGGGATAAGCCCTGCTGGCTGAAATCGACGCCCATAAACAGTCACCATCAATGGCAAGGGGAAATACATGAAACGTCGCAGTCTGTTGAAGTTCGGCTCCATGTCGGGCGCGCTGGCGCTGGCAGGTCAGATTCCGTTTGCGCAAGCGCAGTCCAGTGGTCCGATCAAGGTAGGTATCCTGCATTCGCTGTCGGGCACGATGGCGATCTCGGAGACATCGCTCAAGGACACCGCGTTGATGACCATTGCGGACATCAACAAGAACGGCGGCGTGATGGGCCGTCAACTGGAACCGGTGGTGGTCGACCCGGCGTCGAACTGGCCGCTCTTCGCTGAAAAAGCGCGTCAGCTGGTCACGCAGGACAAGTGCGCCGTGGTGTTCGGCTGCTGGACGTCGGTATCGCGCAAATCGGTGTTGCCGGTGTTCGAGGAACTGAACGGCCTGCTGTTCTACCCGGTGCAATACGAAGGCGAGGAAATGTCGCGCAACGTGTTCTACACGGGCGCAGCGCCGAATCAGCAGGCGATTCCGGCGACCGAATACCTGATGAGCGCGGAAGGCGGCGGCGCCAAGCGCTTCTTCCTGTTGGGCACCGACTATGTGTACCCCCGCACGACCAACAAGATCCTGCGAGCGTTCCTCAAGTCGAAGGGCGTGCAGGAAGCCGATATCCAGGAGGTCTACACGCCGTTCGGCCACAGCGACTATCAGACCATCGTCGCGAACATCAAGACCTTCTCGCAAGGCGGCAAGACCGCGGTGATCTCGACGGTGAACGGCGACTCGAATGTGCCGTTCTACAAGGAACTGGGCAACCAGGGATTGAAGGCCTCGGACGTGCCGGTGGTTGCGTTCTCGGTCGGCGAGGAAGAACTGCGCGGCATCGATACAAAGCCGCTGGTCGGCAACCTGGCTGCATGGAACTACTTCATGTCGCTGCGCAACCCGACGAACGAGAAGTTCAAGAAACAATGGGCGGCATGGGTCGCGCAGAACAACCTGCCGGGCGGCACCAAACGCGTGACCAACGACCCGATGGAAGCGACCTTCGTCGGCATCCATATGTGGAAGCAGGCGGTCGAGAAGGCCAAGAGCACGGAAGTGGACAAGGTGCGCGTGGCGATGGTCGGCCAGACCTTCGCGGCGCCGTCGGGCTTCACGCTGGAAATGGACGGCAATCACCACCTGCACAAGCCGGTGATGATCGGCGAAGTGCGTGCCGACGGTCAGTTCAACGTGGTGTGGCGGACCAAGACCGCGGTTCGCGCGCAGCCGTGGAGCCCGTTCATCGCCGGCAATTCGAGCAAGCCGGACGTGGTCAGCTCGATCCCGGCGTTCCTGAAGCGCTCGCGCGTCGCCTGACAGGAAGGCGTGCCGCGACCGCGAAGCTAGCCGCCGTGACACACCGATTGCCATCCCGCGGCGGGCGTGCCCACCGCGCCCGCGTTCGTGCCGTGATCCGGCGTCCCGGCGGCACATCCTTCGCGCGCAGCAACTCGACGGCGCGGCAATGGCGCTTGCCCACATGCCGCGCCGCCCCGCCGGATTTTCTTCAAAGGCCACCATGGCGTTTTCATTCCTGACATCCGCACGACAACGCGCACGAACTCATGCACGACGACTCGCGCGGCGCGGCATCGCTAGCGTGGCGCTCGTGCTGCTCGCCGGCGCACCGCTGGCCGCCTTCGCGCTGACGCAAGCCGATGTCGCGCCGCTCGCCGGCGACGACTTCGACGCGAAATCCGCGGCCATCGACAAACTGATCGCCAATCACGACAAAGAATCGATGGCGGTACTCAAAGCGCTCTCCGAAGACAGCGCGCTCGCCACCGACGCGGGCGCCGTGCTACTTCAAGACGGCGACACCGCGAAAGACGCGGTCACCGGCAAGGCCGTCGCCGCCGGCGATGCGCAGCCGGTCACGCTGAACAATCTGCTGCGCTCGAAAGTCGCCGGCGCGTTGTCCGGCCTGCAACTCGATTCACCGGACAAGGCGGCGCGTGACGCCGCGATCACCTCGTTGCTGCAGAATCCGGATCCGTCGATCAAACCGCTCGTCGATGCGGCTCGCGCGAAGGAAACCGACCCCGCATTGAAGAAGCGCCTCGACACGCTGTGGGCGATGACGGCCCTGCACGACGCCGATCCAGCCAGGCGCCTCGAAGCCGTGCAACTGGTCGCCGCGCGGCATGACCTCGACATGAACGAACTGCTGCGGCCGCTCGTCGCGAAGAAACCGGACGGCACCTTTGTGGAACCCGACGACCACGTGCGCGCCGCCGCGCAAAGCGGCATCGACGAACTCGATGCAATCCAGCGCCGCAGCCAGATCGCCGGCACGCTGTTCGCGGGCCTGTCGCTCGGCAGCGTGCTGCTGCTCGCCGCGCTGGGTCTCGCCATCACGTACGGGCTGATCGGCGTCATCAACATGGCACATGGCGAATTCCTGATGATCGGCGCGTACGCGACCTATGTCGTGCAGAACCTGTTTCAGCGTTTCGCGCCCGGCGCATTCGACTGGTATCCGCTGCTCGCCATTCCGGCCTCGTTCGTCGCCGCGGGACTGGTGGGCATCGTGCTCGAACGGCTGGTGCTGAAGCATTTGTATGGCAGGCCGCTCGAAACGCTGCTGACCACCTTCGGCGTCAGCCTGATCCTGATTCAGGCGACGCGCATGCTGTTCGGCGCGCAGAACGTGCAGGTGGTCAACCCGGCGTGGATGAGCGGCGGCGTGACCGTCTTGCCCAATCTGATCCTGCCGTACAACCGGCTGGCGATTCTCGCGTTCTCGCTAATCGTGGTCGGCATCGCGTGGGCCGTGCTCACGAAGACGCGTCTCGGTCTCTTCGTGCGCGCCGTCACACAGAACCGGCGCATGGCGGCCTGCGTCGGCGTGAAGACCGCGCGGGTCGATTCGTATGCGTTCGCGTTCGGCGCGGGCATCGCCGGTCTGGGCGGCTGTGCGCTCTCGCAGATCGGCAATGTCGGACCGGACCTCGGCCAGAGCTACATCATCGATTCGTTCATGGCCGTGGTGCTCGGCGGTGTCGGTCAACTGGCCGGCACGGTGATCGGCGGCTTCGGCCTCGGGCTCATCAGCAAGGCGATCGAACCGTTCTGGGGCGCGGTGCTCGCGAAGATCGCGGTGCTGGTGCTGATCGTGTTGTTCATCCAGAAGCGTCCGCAGGGCATGTTCGCCCTCAAGGGCCGTAGCGCGGAGGCATGAGATGACATCGGCAACTTCATCGGCTCACGTCGGCGCAACGAGCGGTGGCGCTAGCGCCGGACGCGAGCCGCAATCCGGCTTCGCACTCGGTCTGCCGCCGCGTCCCGCGCTATTGTCGCGGCGCGCGTGGCTCGCGCTGATCGCGTTGATCATCGTCTTCGGACTGGGCGTGCCGTTCGCCACGCTGGTCGTGCCAGAAACCAGCGCGCTGCATCTGTCCGCCTACGCGATGACGATCACCGGCAAGTTCATGTGCTACGCGATCGCGGCGCTCGCGCTCGATCTCGTGTGGGGCTACTGCGGCATTCTGAGCCTCGGCCACGCGCTGTTCTTCGCGCTCGGCGGCTACGCGATCGGCATGTACCTGATGCGCGCGATCGGCCACGAAGGCAAATATGGCAGCGACCTGCCCGACTTCATGGTGTTTCTGGACTGGCATCAACTGCCGTGGTACTGGCAAGGCACGCAGCATCTCGGCTACGCGCTGCTGCTGGTGGTGCTGGTGCCGGCGGTGGTGGCGTGGGTGTTCGGCTTCTTCACGTTCCGCTCGCGGGTGAAGGGCGTGTATCTGTCGATCATCACGCAGGCCATGACCTTCGCCGCGATGCTGCTGTTCTATCGCAACGAAACGGGCTTCGGCGGCAATAACGGCTTCACCGACTTCAAGCGCATCGGTGGCTTTCCGATCACGCATCCGGGCACGCGCACTGCCCTGCTGCTGATTACGTTTGCTGTGCTGATTCTCGCCTTCATCGGCGCACGGGCGATCGTCACCTCGAAGCTCGGCCGCGTGGTGACCGCGGTGCGCGACGGCGAAACGCGTTTGATGTTCCTCGGCTACAGCCCGCTCGCGTACAAGCTGTTCGTGTGGACGGTTTCCGCCGTGTTGTGCGGCATCGCCGGCGCGCTGTATGTGCCGCAGGTCGGCATCATCAATCCGGGCGAGATGTCGCCGGGCAACTCGATCGAAATGGCAATCTGGGTCGCCGTGGGCGGACGGGGCACGCTGATTGGCCCGATCATCGGCGCCTTCGCGGTGAACGGCGCTAAGAGCTTCTTCACGGCGAACTTCCCTGAGTACTGGCTGTTCTTTCTCGGTCTGATCTTCGTGCTGGTTCCACTGCTTCTGCCGAACGGCATCATGGGGCTGATCGAACTCGTGACGCGCAAGAGGAACCGCTCATGAACGAAAACCCGATGGTTCCTGATCTGGCTTTACCGGAAGAACCCGCTGAAACTTCTTTGAGCGGCGTCGCGAGCATGGGGCACGCGGTCGTGCCCGGCGAGATCGACGTGTCGCACGGCACGATTCTGTACCTCGAAGACGTGACGGTGAGCTTCGACGGCTTTCGCGCGTTGAATGCGCTGACGCTGTCGATCGACGCCGGCGAATTGCGTTGCATCATCGGTCCGAACGGCGCCGGCAAGACGACGATGATGGACGTCATCACCGGCAAGACGGAGCCGGATTCCGGCAAGGCGTATCTCGGCCAGTCGATGGATCTGACGCGCATGAACGAGCCGTCGATCGCGCGTGCGGGCATCGGCCGCAAGTTTCAGAAGCCGACGGTGTTCGAGCAGCATCCCGTGTGGGAAAACCTCGAACTCGCGATGAAGGCCGACAAGGGCTGGTGGGCTTCATTGCGCGCGCGTCTGGATCGCGAGGCGCAAGCGCGCATTGAAGAGACGCTGGCGTTGATCGGCCTGGAGAGCGAAGCGCGGCGCCTTGCCGGCGAACTGTCGCACGGCCAGAAGCAACGGCTCGAAATCGGCATGTTGCTGATGCAGCAGCCGGCGTTGCTGCTGCTCGACGAACCAGCCGCCGGCATGACCGACGACGAAACCATGCAGCTCGCCGAGTTGCTCAATCATCTGCGCGGCACCTGTTCGATGATGGTCGTCGAGCACGATATGGAGTTCGTGGCGGCGCTCTCAGGCGCAACCGGCAAGGTTACGGTGATGGCCGAAGGACGCGTGCTCGCTCACGGCACGCTCGACGAAGTGAAACGCGACGAAACGGTCATCGAGTCTTATCTGGGCCGGTGAAACGGGTTGATGAAACGGGTCGGTGTAACAAAAGGTCGAACGGACATGCTAGAAATAGAAAACCTGAACCAGTACTACGGCGGCAGCCACATTCTGCGCGATGTGAAGCTCACCGTGCCCGACGGCAAACTCACTGTTCTGCTCGGCCGCAACGGCGTGGGCAAGACTACGCTGCTGCGCTGTTTGATGGGTGTCGTGCAAACGAAGAGCGGATCGATCGCCTGGCGCGGTGCGCCGATCACCAAACTGCCGACTTACTCGCGTGTGGAAAAAGGCCTCGCTTATGTGCCACAGGGGCGCGATATCTTTCCGCGCTTGACCGTCGAAGAAAATCTGCTGGTGGGTGCCGCCAGCAAGAAGGCGCCCAAGAAGATCCCGGATCGTATCTATGAGCTGTTCCCGGTGCTGAAGGATATGCGCAGCCGCCGCGGCGGGGATCTGTCCGGCGGTCAACAGCAGCAGCTTGCCATTGGCCGGGCGTTGATGAGCGATCCGCAATTGCTGATTCTCGATGAACCCACGGAAGGCATTCAGCCGTCGATCATTCAGGATATCGGCCGCACGCTGCGTCAACTGGTCGAGGAAATGGGCATGACGGTGCTGCTCGTCGAACAGTATTACGACTTCGCCAAGGACATCGCCGATCGGTATTGGGTGATGAGCCGCGGCGAGATCATCGCGGGCGGTGAAGGCGCGAATATGGATACGGATGGTGTGCGGACGTTGATCGCCGTGTGAGCGGCACGCACGAGCTGGCGTGCTATTCTCGCCGCATCCTGTGGCAACGCGGTTGAGCGTTGCCTGACGTGCGCAGGCACGATTTGCTTTTCTCCGTCTGGTCGCATTCCAATCGCATGTCGCTTCACGAAAATCACGTTACGCTCGCTGCCGCGCAAGCCGGTGCGCATTCGCAATGGCGCGCGCGTCTTGAACTTGGGTTCGTCAAAGATGGCGAGCGGACTGCGCTCACGCATCGCTTGCATGATGGGCCGTTGCGGGTTCAAAGGCCGCTTTATCCGGAAGGACATGGCATCTGTCATGCGGTGATCGTGCATCCGCCGGGTGGGATCGCGGGTGGTGATCAGCTTGCTATTGATGTTTCTGTCGGAGACGGTGCGCATGCCGTCATTACCACGCCGGGGGCGACCAAGTGGTACAAGTCCAACGGACGTGAAGCGCAGCAGCAGATTGCCGTGCGCGTCGGCGAGCGGGCTAAGCTCGATTGGCTGCCGCAGAATAATATCGTTTTCGATCGTGCGAATGCGAAGCTGGATTTTTCGTTGACGCTTGGGGAAGGCGCGACTGCGATTGGGTGGGATGCCACTCAGCTTGGGCGGCAGGCGGCGGGGGAACGGTGGTCCGAGGGTAGCCTGGGGGCGGTGTCGCGGATCGTTGGGGCTGATGGGGAGTTGCTGTGGTTTGAGCGCGCCAGTCTCTCGGCGCTTGATTCGCTGCGTGATGCTGCTCAGGGGTTAGCTGGGTTTCCTGCTTATGGGACGCTTTGGGCTGTTGGGGATGCTTGTGATGATGCGCTTGCTGAAGCTGTGACTGCTCAGTTGCCGTTTGATGATTCTGTTCGGGTTGCGGCTTCTTGTGTTACTTCACGGGTGTTGGTCGTGCGCGGTGTTTCTCGATCGATGGAGATGCTGCGGCGGGCGCTTATCAAGTGCTGGATTCAGTTGCGGCCAGTTGTGCATGGGGTTGAGGCTATGCCTTTGCGAATTTGGAGTACTTGAAGTTTGCTCTTCGGCAGTTATCTCGGCGCGTTGGCCTTTCCTTGAAGTCATGGTGGTCTATTGGCGTTGCCCCTGTGCGGGGCGGCACCTACTTTTCTTTGCCGGCTGCAAAGCAAAGTAGGCAAAAGAAAGCAGCTCAAACCGCTAATTCTTAAGTGGGGCCCCCGCGCAGTCGCGGTAGTGGTGCATCTGGAATCCGTGTTCTCGCACATTCCATGTCGGTGACAAAGCGCTCATTCTTCCGGCGGCGCTGCGCGCCCCGTAGCGGTCGCTCTTCTTCGTCTCTTCCTGTCCGGCGAGTTTGACTTCGGCTTTCACCGTCGTAAGACAAGACACGCACCAATCCGGCGCATCTCGACGCTTCAACTGAGTGCATCGGTCGTCCTTCCGCCTCCTTAGCCCATGCTGCACCGCCATGGCACATACCTTGCATCGCCATTCCCCACGATGCTGCCGCGCCCTGACGGCAGCCGACCGGCTCGTCGCCACCACCGCTCACAGAACATGACTCGATCGACTCTTCGCCCCGCGCGTCGCGCATGGCTCGCCGCACTCCTGCTCTCGCCCGTCCTCGTCGTCAATGCGCCCGCCGCTCACGCGGATACGCTCGATAACATCGCCAAGGCCGGTGTGCTCAAAGTCGCCGTGCCGGAAGACTACCCGCCGTTCGGTTCGGTCGGCGCGGACATGAAGCCGCAGGGCTACGACATCGACACCGCCGCCCTGCTCGCGAAGTCGATGAACGTAAAGCTCGAACTCGTGCCGGTCAATAGCGCCAACCGCATTCCGTATCTGCAAACGGGCAAGGTGGATCTGGTGATCTCGTCGCTCGGCAAAACGCCGGATCGCGAGAAGGTGATCGACTTTTCGACCGCCTATGCGCCGTACTACCAGGGCGTATTCGGTCCCGCCGACATCAAGGTCAGCGGCCCGGCCGATCTGACCGGCAAGACGGTCGGCGCGACCCGCGGTGCGCTGGAGGAAATCGGCCTCACGCAAATGGCGCCGAACGCGACCATCAAGCGCTTCGAGGACAACAACGCGACTATCGCCGCGTTCCTGTCCGGCCAGGTGCAGTTGATCGCGGCGGGCAACATCGTCGCGGCCGCGATCCTCGCGAAGAATCCGCCGCGCCGCCCGGAACCGAAGTTCGTGATCAAGAATTCGCCGTGCTTCGTCGGCATGAACAAGAACGAGCCGCGCCTGCAGCAGAAAGTGAACGCCGCCATCGTGCAAGCGAAGCAGGACGGCACGCTCAACACGATGTCGAAGAAGTGGTTCAGCGCGCCGCTGCCGGCTGATCTGTAAGCGCGCCGTTAGCCGAACTTGATACCGTGACCGGCTTATCCGGCATTGCACTCGTCATGGACGCATCCCGTGCGGCGCACGCGATCGCGGCCATGACACGCAGCGCCTATCATCGTCGCGGCCGGTCCCGCCTGGGATCGTCGCAACGGACGTCACAACCCTACGCACTCATTCGATGAAGCTGACACCTCGCGAGAAGGACAAGCTGCTGATCTTCACCGCCGCGCTGCTTGCCGAACGGCGCCGCGCACGCGGCCTCAAACTGAACTACCCGGAAGCGGTCGCCTTCATCACCGCCGCGCTGATGGAAGCGGCCCGCGACGGCAAGACCGTCGCCGAAGTGATGCACTACGGCACCACGCTGCTCACCCGCAACGACGTGATGGAAGGCGTGCCGGAAATGATCCCCGACATCCAGGTCGAAGCCACGTTCCCCGACGGCACCAAGCTCGTCACCGTTCACCACCCGATTCCCTGATCACTGCAATCACATAAGGCAGGCTAGATGATTCCCGGCGAACTCCTCATCGACGACGGCGAACACGAACTGAACGCGGGCCGCGCCACTGTCACGGTGGCCGTGTCGAATACCGGCGACCGTCCGGTGCAGATCGGCTCGCACTATCACTTCTATGAAGTGAACGAGGCGCTCTCATTCGATCGCGAAACCGCGCGCGGCTTCCGGCTAAACATCGCGGCGGGCACCGCCGTGCGCTTCGAGCCCGGCCAGGAGCGCACCGTCGAGCTGGTCGAACTGGCGGGCGATCGCGTCGTCTACGGCTTCAACGGCAAGGTGATGGGCAAGCTGTGAGGCGCCTCTCCGTCTCCGCACGCGCCCAGATCGCCCTGTTCATTTCCGGATCCACACCATGACCTTACGCATTGGCCGCCGCGCATACGCGGAAATGTTCGGCCCCACCACCGGCGACCGCGTGCGCCTCGCCGATACCGAATTGCTGATCGAAGTCGAGCGCGACTTCACCACCTACGGCGAAGAAGTGAAATTCGGCGGCGGCAAAGTGATTCGCGACGGCATGGGCCAGTCGCAGCGCGTGCATGCCGACGTGGTCGATACCGTCGTGACGAATGCCGTGATTCTCGATCACTGGGGCATCGTCAAGGCCGACATCGGCATCAAGGACGGCCGCATCGCCGCGATCGGCAAAGCGGGCAATCCCGACATCCAGCCGAACGTGACGATCGCGATCGGCGCCTCCACCGAAGTGATCGCGGGCGAAGGCCTGATCGTGACGGCGGGCGGCATCGACACGCATATTCACTTCATCAGCCCGCAGCAGATCGAAGAGGCGCTCGCAAGCGGCGTGACCACCATGCTCGGCGGCGGCACCGGTCCAGCCACGGGCACGAACGCGACCACGTGCACGCCGGGTCCGTGGCATCTCGAACGCATGCTGCAAGCGGCCGACGGTTATCCGATGAATCTCGGCTTTCTCGGCAAGGGCAATGTGAGTCTGCCGCAGCCGGCACTGGAGCAGATCGCCGCGGGCGCGATCGGTCTGAAGCTGCATGAGGACTGGGGCACGACGCCGGCCGCGATCGACAACTGCCTCTCCGTCGCCGACGATACCGACACGCAGGTCGCGATCCACACGGACACGCTGAACGAAGCGGGCTTCGTCGAAACGACCGTGGCCGCGTTCAAGGGCCGCACGATTCACACGTATCACACGGAAGGCGCGGGCGGCGGCCACGCTCCGGACATCATCAAGGTATGCGGCGAAGCGAACGTGCTGCCTTCCTCGACCAACCCGACGCGTCCGTACACCGTCAACACGCTCGAAGAGCACCTCGACATGCTGATGGTGTGCCATCACCTCGACCCGTCGATTGCGGAAGACATCGCGTTCGCCGAATCGCGCATTCGCCGCGAGACGATTGCCGCCGAAGACATCCTGCACGACCTCGGCGCGCTGTCGATGCTGTCGTCGGATTCGCAAGCCATGGGCCGGGTCGGCGAAGTGATCATCCGCACGTGGCAGACGGCGCACAAGATGAAGGTGCAACGCGGCGCGCTGCCGGAAGATAACGCGCGGCACGACAATTTCCGTGCGAAACGCTACGTCGCCAAGTACACGATCAACCCGGCGATCACGCACGGCATCGCGCATGAAGTCGGCTCGATCGAGCCGGGCAAGTGGGCTGATCTGGTGTTCTGGGAACCGGCGTTTTTTGGCATCAAGCCGTCGCTGATCCTCAAGGGCGGCATGATCGCCATGGCGCAGATGGGCGACCCGAACGCGTCGATTCCGACGCCGCAGCCGGTGCACTATCGCGAGATGTTCGCGACACGCGGCGGCGCCCTGGGACGCACGTCGCTGACCTTCGTCTCGCAGATGGCCGCCGATGCGGGCGTCGCCGAACGCTACGGTCTGAACAAGCGTATCGTTGCGGTCAGGAACTGCCGCAACATTTCGAAGGCAGACATGATCCACAACGCGTGGCGTCCGGCGATCAGTGTCGATCCGGAAACCTATCAGGTGATTGCCGACGGTCAGTTGCTGACCTGCGAACCGGCCACCGTGCTGCCGATGGCGCAACGCTACTTTCTGTTCTAGACCATGCGCACCATCGACAAACTCATCGCGCCGCATCTGAAGCTCGCGCCCGTGCTGGTCAAGCGCGCGCCGACGCTGACGCTGGCATTCGACGACCGTCGCAAGAGCCGGCTCGCGGCCACGCTCGATAGCGGCGAAGAAGTCGCGCTGCTGTTGCCGCGCGGCACTGTGCTGCGCGACTGCGATGTATTGGTCGCCGACGACGGTGGCCTCGTGCGCGTCGTCGCCGCGCCGGAAACGGTGCTCTACGTGCGTGCGAAAGATGCGTTGACTTTGACTCGCGCCGCTTATCACCTCGGCAATCGCCACACGCCAGTGGAAGTCGGCGCCGATTATCTGAAGCTCGAATACGATCCGGTGCTTTCCGATATGCTCAAGCGCATCGGCGCGACCGTCGATCAGGTTTCGATGCCGTTCCAGCCGGAATCCGGCGCGTATGGCGGCGGCCATAAGCATGGACACGACGAAACCTTCGCCGAGGACTACGCGCTCGCGCAGCAGGTGTTCGGCGAGCATCATGGGCATGAGCATGGTCACGACCATGAGCATGGGCATAGCCACGCGGCGCAGGGTCATTCGCACGATCATGACCACGGCCATGAGCATGCGCACGACCACGACCACGACCACGCCGATCATGTGCACGACGAATCGTGCGGCCACGGGCATCACCACCATCATGCGCATCGCTGAACTGACGGCGCTGCTGCATCTTGCGTCGCCGGCGCTGCCGATCGGCGCATTCAGCTACTCGCAGGGTCTGGAAGCCGCCATCGAAGCGCAACTGATCACCGATGCCGACTCCGCCCGCGACTGGATCGCCAGCGGCTTGACCGACGTGCTTGCGCGCGGCGAACTGCCGTTCCTCGCGCATCAGATGGAACGCTGGCGCACGCATGACGCCTCGGCGCTCGCGCACGCCAACAGCGAATTCCTGGCGAGCCGCGAATCCGCGGAATTGCGCCGCGAAACGGAGCAGATGGGCTGGTCGTTGCGACAGCTGTGCGTATCGCTCGAATGGGGCGATGCTGAGCGGCGCACGACGCTCGCCTCGCTGACGCCGCTAGCTCAACCCACGGCGTTCGCCTTCGCCGCCTACGCCCACAACGCCGCCGTCGACGCCGCCCTCGCTGCCTACGCCTTCAGCTGGGTGGAAAACCAGGCGGCCGCCGCGTTGAAGGCCGTGCCGTTGGGACAGCTCGCCGGTCAACGCATCATCGTCGCCTTGCGCGAGCCGATCGATGCCGCCGTCACGCGCGCCATGGCCACGTCGCCCGACTGCATCAACACCTTCGCGCCGCAACTCGGCATTCTCTCGGCGCGTCACGAGTCGCAGTATTCGCGGCTCTTTCGCTCATAAAACGATCCATCATGAACGCACCTCATCACTCCGGTCACACGTCCGTCCGCACGAAAAAACTGCCGCCGCTGCGCGTGGGCGTCGGCGGCCCGGTCGGCTCGGGCAAGACCACGCTGCTCGAAATGCTCTGCAAGGCGATGCGCGCACAGTACGACCTCGTCGCCATCACCAACGACATCTATACGAAGGAAGACCAGCGTCTGTTGACCGTGGCGGGCGCGTTGCCGGCCGAACGGATCATGGGCGTCGAGACGGGCGGCTGTCCGCACACGGCGATTCGCGAGGACGCCTCGATCAACCTCGAAGCCGTCGACCGCATGCTGACGCGTTTTCCCGATGCGGATATCGTGTTCATCGAATCGGGCGGCGACAACCTTGCAGCGACGTTTAGTCCGGAACTGTCGGACCTGACGATCTACGTGATCGATGTGGCGGGCGGCGAGAAGATTCCGCGCAAAGGCGGCCCCGGCATTACGAAGTCGGATCTGCTGGTGATCAACAAGACGGACCTCGCGCCGATGGTGGGCGCGAATCTCGACGTGATGGCGTCGGACGCGAAGAAGATGCGCGGCGAGCGGCCCTTCGTGATGTGCAATCTGAAGGCGCTCGACGGGTTGGACGTGGTGGTGAGGTTTATTGAGGAGAAGGGGTTGTTGAAGGTGTGAGGCAGGCGGACGAGCGTTACACGCTTCACGCCTCCCTCACTCCCCCTCCGGCAACAACGCCATCAACACATCCACAGTCCGCGCCGTCGCGCCGCGATGGCGCGCGGCGAATGCCGAGGCCGCGCCGCCCATGGCCAGTCTTCTGGCCTTATCGCCGAACAACTCGCGCAATGCCCGCGCAAGATCGGCCGGATCCTGCACCTGCACGGCGGCGCCCGCCGCCACGGCATCCGCGGTGGCCTGCGTGAAGTTGAACACGTGCGGACCGATCAGCACCGGCACACCGACCGCGCACGCCTCGATCAGATTCTGTCCACCCAACGGCAGCAAACTACCGCCGATGAACGCCAGATCCGAAGCGGCATAGTAAGCGCCCAATTCGCCCATCGAATCGCCCAGCAGCACGTTCACGCCCGCAGGCAACGCCGGCACGCCACCGCTCGTTGCCGCCGCCGACGCCACCTTGGCATCCGGCGCCCACGCCGACCGCCGCGCGAGCCGCAGCCCGGCCTTCTCGACCAGCCCCGCCACTTCGTTGAAACGTTGCGGATGACGCGGAACCAGAATCAGCAGCGCATCGTCGATGCCGAGCGCCGCGAACGCCTGCAGCACCAGTTCCTCTTCGCCCTCGCGCGTACTCGCCGCGACCCACACCGGACGCGTGCCGATTGCCGCGCGCCACGCATGCCCGCGCGCCGCCAGTTCCGGCGGGGTGCTCATGTCGAATTTCAGATTGCCGAGCACGGCCGCGTTGCGCGCGCCGAGCGCGGTCAGCCGCTCGGCATCCGATGGACTCTGCGCCAGCACGCGCGCAAAGCCGCCGAACACGTCCTTGGTCGCACTGCCGAACTTGGCCGCGCGCTTGTACGAGCGCGCCGACATCCGCGCATTGGTCAGCACCAGCGGCACGTCCGCGCGACGGCATTCGTCGATCAGCGTCGGCCACACTTCGGTTTCCATCACCAGCCCGAGCGACGGCCGCCACGCCCGCAAAAACCGCCGCACGGCATGCTGCATGTCGTACGGCAGATAACTGCGCAGGACACGGTCGCCGAAAATCTGCTCGCCGGTGGCGCGCCCGCTCGGCGTCATGTACGTCAACAGAATGCGTGCGTCGGGACGTGCCTTCATCAGCGCGTCGATCAGCGGTTGCGCGGCGCGCGTCTCGCCCACCGACACCGCGTGCACCCAGATCAGCGGCGCATCGTCTTCGGGCAACCGGCCGCGCGAATAACCGAAGCGCTCGCCGATATGCTCGCGATAGCCGCGTTCCTTGCGCGAGCGGATCAACAGGCGCAACACCGCCAGCGGCGCGATGATCCACCAGAGCGCGTGATAGATCGTCCTCAGCATCGGCACTCCGCCTGCCTGAAGCGACGAGCCAACGCGTCGAGCGAAACCGGCAAATGGACCGCGGCGCTCAAACGAGGGCCCTGCCCTTCAGGCGCTCGAGAATCCCGAGCGGCGCGCATTCCGGCTGCGCCATCGCCTTGACCGGCAGGAAAAAGGTCTGCTCCAGCATGAACTGGCCGGACATCACGGCGTGCGAAGTCTGATCCGAAAAACACACCCAGACGCTGCCGGGCGGAAACGGCATGGTCTCCTGCGGGCTCGACTTCTGATAGTCGAGGTCGGCCTTCATGCCGTCGTGCAGATGCAGCATCAGATGGTCGTACTCGCTGCGCGGCGATTTGGTCACGTGAAGCAGGTTCAGCAGCCATGCGGCGCCCGGCATCTGCGGCTTGATGCGCGGCAGGAAGCGTTTGGCCATGTCCTCGAACGGTTCGCCGACGCGCCACACGCGCGGCGCGCCTTGCGGATTGACGTTGGTGAACACACGCAGAATGCGCTCGCCGTAGTTCGGCCGCGAAGGAAAGGCGTCCACATGCAGACGGCTATCGTCTTTGCGCCATGACGTCTCGCGCGTTTCCACCTGATGCAGCCGCAGGCTGGTCGGCGCCACGCGCAGCCTGCCGTTGTATTCGGGAAAGAGTCCGTCGACCAGCGTGCGCGCATTGCTCTGATAACGCGCGATCAACGCGCGCACGGCGGATTGCGTGACGGCGTCGCCGGCCACGCCGTGCAACGCGCCGCCATTGGGTTCGAGGCTGATGTTCTTGCGGTTGGGGTCGGCGAGCGCGGGGTCGAGCAGCGCCGGTTCGCCGCCTTCGATCGCAAAGCGCAGATTCGGGAAATACAGCACTTTGCCGCGTTCGACGCCGGCGAGCAGCGCCTCGCGCGGCACGGACAGATGGCGTCCGTGCCAGTCGGCGTTCGCTACTTCGATGATCTGGGTTTCGTTCATGGTCGCCCTTGAAAACGGTTGGAGCGCAAGGCGAAGCGCCCCGGACGTGTCATAGCAGGCCGAAGCCCGCGAGTGCCGACTTCACCTGTTGCAGCGTGGGCGGCTGTCCGGCCGTGCCGAGATTGACGACGTTCGGCGACCAGTAGCCGCCAGTGCGCCACGCAGTGGCGAAATTGTACAACTCGACCGTCGGTCGCTTCAGCGCCGCAGCGATGTGAACCAGACCTGTGTCAACACCGACCGTCGCGGCCGCGCCTTCGATCAGGCCGACCACCGCCGGCAACGAGAGCTTCGGCGGTACGATGGCCGCCGCGCCGAATTCCTTGGCGAGGCGCTCACTGGTGGCGCGCTCTTCCTCGCTGCCCCACGGCAGCACGATCGACGCGCCGCGCCGCACCAACGACTGCCCCAGTTCGATCCACGCCGTGTCCGGCCACTGCTTGTCGGCGCGCGAAGTGGCGTGCACGAACACGACGTACGGCACCGGCAAATTCAGATTCGCCTCCGACAAAGCCAGCGCGGCGCGCCCGGTGTCGATGCCGAAGTCGATGTCGTCGGTGGGTTGCGGCGGCGGGTCGTTCAGCGCCGCGGCCACCAGTTGGCGCGTGCGCTCGACCACATGGGTGCGCGGCTCGATCGGCACGCGCTTGTCGTAGAAGAAGCGCACCGGCCATTCGAAGCCCGCGCCGTCGGTGCGGTTGGCGAGGCCGGCCAGCGGCCCGCGCGCCATGCTCGCGACCCACGCGGTCTTGATGAGCCCCTGGCAGTCGATCACCAGGTCGTAGTGTTCGGCGACGAGCGCGCGGCGGAAGGCGCCGATCTCGCGCCAGTTGTCGACCGACAGAATGCGCTTGCGCCAGCGCCGCAGCGACACGGGAATCGCCCGCCGCACGCCGCTCACGAGTTGCACGAGCCCCACGAAGCTTTCTTCGACGAGCCAGTCGATCTGGGCATCGGGATGGCGGCGTCGGATGTCGGCGATCACCGGCATGTTGTGAACGACGTCGCCCAATGACGACACCCTCACGATCAGTATCTTTTGCACGCTCAAGAGTGGGAAAACCGGCTATCCGGCCCGAAGATGCGTTGAGAGAGCCCCCGAACCTGTCGCTTCGCGCAGGCCCCTGATGGGTTGAGGAAACTTGGGACGGCCCCACGTTTTGTTAAAAGCGCCCCCATCCCCGAGGGGATGAGAAAACTTGGGGCGGCCCGGCGTTTGTTAAAAGCGCCCCCACCCCCGAGGGGATGAGAAAACTTGGGGCGGCCCGGCGTTTTCTCGTGAGGACGGCAATTCTAGCGCGTTGCATGTAAACCGCATGAAAAAACGCGGCGCGGTAAGAGAAACCCGCGCCGCGTTCGACGGCCACCGCGCTTCGAATCGAACCGCGGCGCCGCTCATGTGTTTAGAACGGCAGCTTCGCGTCCGGCTTCTCCGCCATGATCACGCGGCGGAAGTCTTCCTGAATGCGCTTGAGCGCCGCGTCGTTATCGGCTTCGAATCGCATCACGACCACCGGCGTGGTGTTCGACGACCGCGCGAGACCGAAGCCGTCCGGGTACTCGACACGCAGACCGTCGATCTTCACGACCTCGTCCGCACCGGTGAACTGCGCGGTTTGCTGCAGACGCGCGATCAGCTCGAAGTTTTCGCCTTCTTCGAGCTTCAGTTGCAGTTCCGGCGTGGAGTTCGAGTTCGGCAGCGAGTTCAGCAGCTTGCTCGGGTCGTCCACACGTGTGAGGATTTCGAGCAGGCGCGCGCCGGTGTACAGGCCGTCGTCGAAACCGTACCAGCGGTCTTTGAAGAACACGTGGCCGCTCATTTCGCCGGCCAGCGGCGCGCCGGTTTCACGCAGCTTCGCCTTGACGAGCGAGTGGCCGGTCTTCCACATGAGCGGCTCGCCGCCCTTGTCCTTTACCCACTTGGCGAGGTTACGCGTGCACTTCACGTCGTAAATGATCTGCGCGCCCTTGTTGCGCGACAGCACTTCTTCGGCGAACAGCATGAGCTGGCGGTCCGGATAGATGATCTCGCCGTCTTTGGTGACCACGCCGAGGCGGTCGCCGTCGCCGTCGAAGGCGAAGCCGATTTCAGCGTCCGTTTCCTTCAGCGCGCGGATCACGTCCTGCAGGTTTTCCGGGTGAGCCGGGTCCGGGTGATGGTTCGGGAAGTTGCCGTCGATCTCGGTGAACAGTTCGACCAGTTCGCAGCCGAGCTTCTTGAACAGCTTGGGCGCGAGGCCGCCGGCCACGCCGTTGCCGGTGTCGACGACGATCTTGATGGGACGCGTGAGCTTGATGTCGCTCGTGATGCGATCGAGATAGGCGTCCGCAATGTCGTACTCGGTGTACGTGCCGCTGCCTGCGGAGAAGTTCTCGTCGACGATGCGCTGATGCAGCGCGAGAATCTGCTCGCCGTAAATCGCCGCGCCGCGCAGGACCATCTTGAACCCGTTGTAGTCCGGCGGATTATGACTACCCGTCACGACGATGCATGAATCGATGCGGCGCTCGCCGCCGTCGAGCTGCAACGGCACGCTGGCCGCGAAGTAGCCGACAGGCGTGGGCACCATGCCCACGTTGACCACGTCGACGCCGGCCTCGCGCAAACCGTCCGACAAAGCCTGGACCAGTTCAGGACCCGACAGGCGTCCGTCACGCGCGACGACTACGGCATCGCCGCCTTGCGCACGCACTTCGCTGCCGAACGCGCGGCCGATCGAACGCGCTGCGTCGGCGTCGAGCGTCTTGCCGATTACACCGCGAATGTCATACGCCTTGAAAATAGATTTGGAGATCATGTTGGCTCACTTGCGTGCAATGGAAAATTTTGACCGACGCACCGCCGATGAATCGGTAAAAGACAGCGATGCGCCCTTGCCGGAAGCGATCCGGTTCCAACTTATAATTGCGCCTTTCGGACCAGCCTTATAGCACCATTCTAATGCTTAGACGCCCTCCAAATGTAAAGTTGCCGCGACAGTCGGCGGGTTGGGCAAACGCGCGCACTGCGCCGCTCGGATCATGCGCACCGCGCGTGCTCGCGATGTCAGAGGCACGGTCAGCACGCTCAGCGCGAGCGGACCGGCGAGCGGCCAGCGGATGCTGACGCTCAAACGCTTCGCCAATCCGGACGTCACGCGCGCCTTCACGAATATCGTCTGGCTCGGGCTGGAGCGGCTCACGCAGATCGGCGTGGCGATCGTGATCAGCGGCATGCTGGCGCGCTACTTCGGGCCGGATACGTTCGGCAAATGGCAATACGCGAACACGCTGCTGCTGGTGCTCTCGCCCATTACCTGGGTTTGCGGCGCGGAGATTCTGGTGCCCACCATCGTCAGCCGGCCGCCGGCGCAGCTTGGCACCGTGCTGGGCAGCGCGTTCGCGCTGCGCATTTCCGTGTCGGTGGCGGCCTTGCTGCTCACCTGGCTCGGCATCGCCTTGCATCTCTTCGAACCGCTGGTCGGCGCCATGCTCGCTGGCCTCGCCGTGACCATGCTGTTTCGCGAACCGTTTGTCGGCGTGATCAACGCGTGGCTGCAAAGCATGACCCACAGCAAGCCGCAGTTGCTCACCAGTATGAGCACTGCGGTGCTGAAGGCCGCTCTGGTCTATCTGCTGGTACGCGCGGCGGCCACGCCCGCGCGCTTCGGCTGGCTGTGGGCGCTCGAATCGGCGGCCATCGGCGCGGCCCTGCTGATCTATTACATGGGCCGGCATGGCGGCAAGCTCGGCTGGCATCTCGACCGTTCGCTCTTCAGGCACTTCGCGAGCGCCGGCACGGTGTTCTGGCTCGGCCTGATCTGTATGTATCTGTTCCTGAAACTGGACCGGCTGATGCTCGAACGGACCATTTCCTTCGCCGATCTCGGGCGCTATTCCGCCGCCCAGCAGTTGAACGAAAACTGGATCACGCTCGCCTTGATGCTCGCGCAGACCATTGCGCCCGCTTTCGTCTATCGCGTGCAGGACGCCGCCCAGTTGCGCCGCAACATGTGGCGGCTCACGGCCATGACCGCCGCGCTGATGGTGAGCGGCGCGATCGTGCTGGATCTGCTCGCGGGGCTAATCATCCGCCGCGTGTTCGGCCCGCAGTTCGAAGGCGCGATCGAGATCTTCCGCTGGGCCGTGTGGCTGTCGGTGCCGGCAGGCATCGAGGCGATCGGCAATCTGATCGTGCTGAAGTATCAGGCCAAGTTCGTGTTGCTCGCGAAATGGCTACTGGCGCTGGCTGTCGCGTTCGTAGTCAATCTGCTGGCGATTCCGCGGCTTGGCGCGTATGGCGCGCTTGTCGGCCTCGCGGCAGGCTATCTGGCAGCCGCGTCGGTTAATCTTTATTACATTCGTTTCAAATTGCGCCCATGACGAACTCACCCGCCGCCGCGCAAATGACCCTCGACGATGTCGCGGTGCTGATTCCCGCCTATAACGGCCAAGCCGATGTCGATCTCACGCTCGCCTCGTTCAGTGAAAGCGCGCCGGTGCACGTGCTGATCGTCGACGACGGCAGCACGCCGCCGATCGTCGCGCCGGCCATCGCCAATATGAAGATCGCCGTGCTGCGCATGGCGCAGAACGGCGGTATCGAACGCGCGTTGCAAACCGGCATCGACGCCCTTGCCCAGCGCGGCTTTCGCTACGCGGCGCGCATCGATGCGGGCGACCGCAGTGTGCCGCAGCGGCTCGCCAAACAACGCCTGTTTATGGAATTGCATCCGCGCGTGGCGGGCCTTGGCATGTGGACGCAGGTCGTCACCCGCGAAGGCAAGCCACTTTTCATGCTGACGCCGCCCGCCGAACCGAACGCGATCCGCCGCTTGCGGTTTTTCCGCTCATGCCTCGCGCATCCTTCGATGATGCTGCGCGTCGACGCCGTGCGCGCGGTCGGCAACTACCGCGCCGAGTACCCGTCCGCGGAAGACCTCGATCTGTTCGTGCGTCTGATGGAGCGCTACGACTGCGCCAACCTGCCGGAGCTCGGGCTCTACTACGAACTGAACGAAGGCGGTATAAGCGCGACCAAACGGCGCCGCCAGGTGAGTTCGACGCTGCGGCTGCAACTGCGCTACTTCAACGCCGCCAACCTGTACGACTGGCTGGGCCTCGCCAAAAATCTGCTGCATCTGGTGACGCCTTACCGCGCACTGCAGCGGATTAAACGCAGCCTGCTCACGCCGCGCGCGAGCCATTAAATCATTTCCCACTCCATTCACCGCCGAGTTCGTTCCCGCATGAAGCCTGCCTTGAAGTCGACGCCCGCGTTGCGCATTACACTCGTCTGTAACACCGCCTGGGCAATCTATACCTATCGGCAAGGGCTGATCCGTATGCTGGTCGGACGCGGCGTCGACGTGACGGTGCTCGCGCCGCGCGACCGCACGTTCGAACTGCTCACCGCCATGGGCTGCCGCTGCATCGAATTGCCGGTGTCGTCCAAAGGCACCAGTCCACGCGATGATCTGCGCACGCTGTACGCGCTCTACCGGCAATACCGGACGATTCGCCCGCACGTGGTGTTCCACTACACGATCAAGCCGAATATCTATGGTTCGATCGCCGCGAAGCTCGCGGGGGTGCAGTCGGTTGCGGTCACAACCGGATTGGGCTACGTGTTCATCCAGCATAGCCGCGCCGCTCAGGTGGCCAAGAAACTGTATCGTTTTGCGTTCCGTTTCCCGCGCGAAATATGGTTTTTGAATCGCGACGATCAAGCCGCGTTTGTCGAACAGAATTTGTTGGTGCATCCTGAGCGTGCGAGGTTGTTGCATGGCGAAGGCGTCGACCTCGTGCAGTTCGCCTTCACGCCGTTGCCCGAGCGGACCGATTACCGCTTCGTGCTGATCGGGCGGCTGCTGTGGGACAAGGGCGTGGGCGAATATGTCGAAGCCGCGCGGCGTTTGCGTGAACGTTACCCGCACGCACGGTTCCAATTGCTCGGTCCGGTGGGCGTCGACAATCCCAGCGCGATCACGCGCGAAGAAGTGGCGGCGTGGGAACAGGAAGGCATCATCGAGTATCTTGGTGAGGCGCACGACGTGCGGCCTTTGATCGCCGAGGCGGATTGCGTGGTCCTGCCGTCGTATCGCGAAGGCGTGCCGCGCACGCTGATGGAAGCCTCGGCGATAGGCCGGCCGATCGTCGCCACCGACGTGCCGGGCTGCCGCGAGGTGGTGGCGGACGGCGTCAACGGATTGCTGTGCGAAGTGCGCAATGCAGAAAGCCTTGCGGCCACGCTGGCGCGCATGCTCGACATGAGCGGCGCTGAACGGCGGGCCATGGCTGAACGCGGCCGGAAGAAAGTCGCGGAAGAATTCGACGAACGCGTGGTCGTCGAAACGTATAAGGACCTGGTGCAGAAAATGACGGGCGTTTTACTTTAACGGAGCAACAGCATGACCACGAAGGGCACGATTCTGGTAACGGGCGGCGCGGGCTTTATCGGCTCGCACACCTGTGTCGAACTGCTGAACGGCGGTTACGACGTCGTGGTAATCGACAATCTCGTGAACAGCAACCACGAATCGCTGCGGCGCGTGGAAAAAATCGCCGGCAAGGCGGTGACCTTCTACGAAGCCGATGCGCGCGACGAAGCGGCGCTCAACCGTATTTTCGACGCGCATCCGATCACGGGCGCGATTCATTTTGCCGCGCTGAAGGCGGTGGGCGAGTCGGTGGCCAAGCCGATCGAGTACTACAGCAACAACGTCGGCAGCCTGCTGACCTTGCTCGGCGTGATGCGCGACCGTAACGTCAAGCAGTTCGTGTTCAGTTCGTCGGCGACAGTGTACGGCGTGCCGAAGAGCTCGCCGATCGACGAGTCGTTCCCGCTGTCGGCCACCAATCCCTACGGCCAGTCGAAGCTGATCGCCGAGCAGGTGCTGCGCGATCTGGAAGTCGCCGATCCGTCGTGGCGCATCGCCACATTGCGTTACTTCAATCCGGTCGGCGCGCACGAGAGCGGCCTGATCGGTGAAGATCCCGCCGGCATTCCGAACAACCTGATGCCGTATGTCGCGCAGGTGGCGGTCGGCAAGCTCGAGAAGCTGCGCGTGTTCGGCGGCGACTACGAGACGCCCGACGGCACCGGCGTGCGCGACTATATCCACGTCGTCGATCTGGCGCGCGGACATCTGGCCGCGCTCGACGCGCTGGTCAAGCGCGACGCGAGTTTCGTCGTGAACCTCGGCACGGGTCAGGGCTATAGCGTGATCGACGTGGTCAAGGCATTCGAGAAAGCCGCCGGCCGGCCGGTGCCGTATGAAATCGTGGCGCGCCGCCCCGGCGACGTCGCCTCGTGTTTCGCCGATCCGGCGGCGGCCGAGAAGATCATCGGCTGGCGCGCGCAGTTCGGCATCGAGCGGATGTGCGCGGATCACTGGCGCTGGCAATCGACGAATCCGCAAGGTTTCGCGTGAGTTGATTGAAGGTCGACGGCGGCGCGAAGGAGCCGCCAGGCAGGGGCTCCGCCGCCGTCGATTGCGGGATTGCACCACGCGGGTAATTCCGAATATTACTAATACTTTACGATTTCTATACTGACTCACCGATTGACGGTCAGGCTTCCTAAGAACGTGTGAATCGGCGCGCATGAGCCCGCATCGAGGCTTCATGCAAGAAAAGACATGCTACGGAGACAGTTATGGGAATTCGCTTGAAGAGCGTTGTGGGTGCGCTCGCCCTTTGTGCCCTCGCCAATGTCAGCTATGCGGCGGATCCGATCAAGATCGGCGTCGACGGACCTTTCACCGGTGGCTCGTCTTCGATGGGCGTCAGTATGCGCGACGGCGTGCGCCTCGCGACCGCGGAGATCAACAAGGCCGGCGGCGTGCTGGGTCGCCAGATCGTACTGGTGGAACGCGATGACGAAGCGAAGAACGAACGCGGCGTGCAGATCGCGCAAGAGCTGATCAACAAGGAAAAAGTCGTGGCGGTGGTCGGCTACATCAATACCGGCGTCGCGCTCGCCTCGCAACGCTTCTTCCAGGAAGCGAACATCCCCGTGTTCAACAACGTCGCCACAGGCAGCATCGTGACGAAGCAGTTCACCGATCAGCCCGATAACTACGTGTTCCGCAATGCGGCCGCGGACCGTATCCAGGCGCCGATGATCGTCGAAGAAGCCGTGACCAAACGCGGCTTCAAGAAGGTCGCGATTCTCGCCGACTCGACCAACTACGGTCAGCTCGGCCGCGAAGACCTCGAAAAAGCGCTCGCTGCGAAAGGCGTGAAACCCGTCGCCGTCGAGAAATTCAATATCAAGGACGTCGACATGACCGCGCAACTGCTCAAGGCCAAAGAGGCCGGCGCGGAAGCGGTGCTGACGTATGGGATCGGACCGGAACTCGCGCAGATCGCCAACGGCATGGCCAAGCTCGGCTGGAAAGTGCCGCTGATCGGCAGCTGGACCCTGTCGATGGCGAACTATATCGACAACGCGAGCACCAACGGCGAAGGCGCGCGCATGCCGCAGACCTTCATTCAGGAGGCCAACACGCCGAAGCGTAAAGCCTTTATCGAAGCGTATCTGAAGGAATTCAAGCCGAAGAACAACCGCATCGACTCGCCGGTGTCCGCCGCGCAAGGTTACGACTCGGTCTATCTGCTGGCCGCCGCGATCACCCAGGCCGGCTCGACCGACGGCCCGAAAGTGCGCGCCGCGCTCGAAAGCCTCAACACCAAGGTGGAAGGCGTCGTGATGGTCTACGACAAACCCTTCACGCACGACGACCACGAAGCGATCAGCCCGAACGTCCCGGTGGTCGGCGAGGTCAAGGGCGGCCGCGTGGTCTACGCGTACGAAGCCGACAAGAAAGGCGGCAGCCAGTTGCGCAGCAAGCAGGCGATCTCGGCGAACTGAGCGTGAAATAAGCGCGAAGTAAGCGCGAAGCACGCGCGGCGGCATGCTACGAAGCCGCACCCGCCTCGAGGCGGGCGCGGCTTTGCTTCATATCCGGTGAACTCCAAGGCGGTCGACGATGGCCATTCTTCTGCAGCTCATCTATAGCGGCATTGCGCTCGGCATGATCTACGCCGTGATCGCATTCGGCTATCAACTCACGTTCGCCACGTCCGGCACGCTCAACTTCGGCCAGGGCGATGCGCTCATGCTCGGCGCGCTGGTCGGCCTCACGCTCGTCACGCTCGGCGTCAACTACTGGCTGATGATTCCGCTCGTCTGCGTGTTCGGTCTGCTGCAAGGCGCGTTTGTCGAACGGATCGGTGTGCGGCCCGCGATCAAGATCAAATCCGAATTCGGCTGGATCATGTCGACGATCGCGCTCGGCATCATCTTCAAGAACGTCGCGGAGAACCTCTGGGGCCGCGACGATCTGCGCTTCCCTTCCCCGCTTCCGGAAGCTCCGCTGAAAGTATTCGGCGCCAATGTGCTGCCGATGGAATTGCTGGTGGTCGGCGGCGCCCTCGTCATGATGCTGGCGGTCGAGTTCTTCAACCGCAAGACGATCTTCGGCAAGGCGGTAGTGGCCACCGCGAACGACCGCGACGCCGCGGCGTTGATGGGCATCAACACCGGTCTCGTCATCACGTTTTCGTACGCGCTGTCGTCGCTGACCGCGGCTTTTGCCGGCGTGCTGATCGCGCCGCTCACGCTCACCGGCGCGACGATGGGCGCCGTGCTCGGACTCAAGGCGTTCGCGGTGGCGATCATCGGCGGCCTGTCGAGCGGGCTGGGTATCGTGGTGGGCGGCGTGATTCTCGGCATCGCCGAGACGACGACCGGCTTCTACATTTCCACCGGCTACAAGGACGTGCCCGGGCTCGTGCTGCTGCTGATCGTGCTCGCGTTGAAACCTGCCGGCCTGTTCGGCAAGACGTCGATCAAGAAAGTGTGAGGACCGCCGTGAATCCGAAGAAGCTCATTGCGTCCGCACTGGCGCTGATCGCGCTCGCGGTGTTTCCCGTGTTGTCGGGGAACCCGTATTACATCCATCTGCTTGAGACGATCATGATCTACGCGATCCTGCTCTTCGGTCTCGACATCGTGGTCGGTTATACAGGGCAGGTGTCGCTCGGGCATGCCGGGTTGTTCGGCGTCGGCGCCTACACGGCCGGCGTGTTGTTCTTCAAGCTCGGCATGCCGTTCATCGTCACCGCGCCGCTGGCGATTCTCATCACGGCGGCCTTCGGCGCGATTCTCGCGCTGCCGGCGTTGCGCGTGTCCGGTCCTTACCTCGCGATGGTGACGCTGGCGTTCGGCACGATCCTGCAGATTCTCATCAACGAGATGGACTTTCTGACCAACGGGCCGATGGGCGTGAAGATCCCGAAGCCTTTGATCGGCGGCCGGCCGATGAACGAGGTCGAGTACTACTGGCTCGTCGCGGCGCTGCTGGTCGCCTCGCTAATCGTCGTGCACCGCGTGCTGAGATCGCATCTGGGCCGCGCGTTCGAAGCGCTGCGCGACAGTCCGATCGCGTCGGACTGCATGGGTGTCTCGGTGTACCGCTACAAGGTCTACGCGTTCGTGATCAGCGCCGGGTTTGCCGGACTGGCCGGTTGCCTCTATTCGTATTCCGAGCAGTACATCTCGCCGAATACATATAACTTCGAACTCACCATCCTGTTCCTGCTCGCGATCATCATGGGCGGCCGCAAGACCCGCACTGGCGCATTGCTCGGCTCGGCGATCATCGTGCTGCTGCCCAAACTGCTCGACGACATCGACATGTTCCGCACTGTCGCCTCCGTGCTGGCAACAGTCGTCGTGATCGGCGCGGGCGTCGCGTTGGCTCGCAAGGTGTCCACGCCGCGCAAGGTCGCGATTCCGGTTTTGGGCACGGCAGGTCTCGCCGCGTTTTCCTACCGGATCGACACGCTCGCCGACTGGCGGCTGACGATCTTCGGGCTGATGATTTTGCTGGTGGTGTATTACCTGCAGGACGGCGTGGTCGGCTTTGTGCGCAAGATCGTGATGCATGGCCGGGTCCGCACGGTTACCGTCGACACCACGCGACCGGCCACGATGGGTGGCGATGCAATTCAGGCGGTGCATGCGGGCGGCACGGAAGACATTCTGCAATTGCGCGGCATCCTGATGCAGTTCAGCGGACTGAAGGCGCTCAACAACGTCGATCTGACCGTGCAGCGCGGCACGATTCACGGACTGATCGGCCCGAACGGATCGGGAAAAAGCACGATGATGAACGTGCTGACCGGCATCTATGTGCCGACCGCGGGCACGCTCGAGTATCGCGGCGCGTCGCTCGCGGGCAAGACCTCCGCACAGATTGCGCTGTCTGGAATCGCGCGCACTTTCCAGAACGTGCAGTTGTTCGGCGAGATGACCGCGCTCGAGAATGTGCTGGTCGGCCTGCATCACACGTTCAACGCGAATCTTGCGGATGTCGGCCTGATGTCGTCGCGCTATCGACGCGAGGAACGCGCCGCCCGCGAGCGCGCGTTCGGCATGCTGCGGTTCGTCGGCCTGGACAATGTCGCCGCCGAGGAGGCACGCAACCTGCCGTACGGCAAACAGCGCCTGCTCGAAATCGCGCGGGCGCTCGCGCTCGATCCGCAACTGCTGCTTCTGGACGAACCCGCCGCCGGGCTCACCGCGCCGGATATCAAGGAACTGGTCGCGATCATGCGCAAAGTACGCGATCACGGCATTACCGTCGTGCTGATCGAGCATCACATGGACGTGGTGATGAGCGTGTGCGACCGCGTTTCGGTGCTGGACTTCGGGCAGAAGATCGCCGAAGGCAAGCCTGCCGATATTCAGTCGAACGAAAAAGTCATCGAAGCCTATCTCGGCGGCCAGCCTGCCGGGCTAGCGGCGTGAGTCGACCCGGCGTGCCAACCGGAACAGACATGTTATCGATCAGAAATCTGCATGCGGGCTACGGCAAGGTCAAAGTGCTGCACGGCATTTCGATCGATGTGCCGAAGGCGTCTGTCGTCACGCTGATCGGCTCCAACGGCGCGGGCAAAACAACGACCATGCGCGCGATCTCCGGCATGATCCGGCCGAGTGCCGGTGAGATTACGATGGGCGTCGGCGCCGACGCAAGGCGCATCGACGCGCTGGAGTCACATCGCATCGCGCGGCTCGGACTCGCGCATTCGCCGGAAGGCCGGCGCGTGTTCGCGACCATGAGCGTGACCGACAACCTGATGCTCGGCGCGTTCCCGCGCCTGACGTCGGCACGGCCGCGCGGCGACGTGAAGGCCGATCTGGAGCGCGCGATCGAGATGTTTCCGCGGCTCAAGGAACGACGCCATCAACTGGCCGGCACGCTTTCCGGCGGCGAACAGCAGATGCTGGCCATGGCGCGCGCGATCATGATGAACCCCGATCTGGTCTTGCTCGACGAACCGTCGATGGGACTCGCGCCCATTCTGGTCGAAGAGGTATTTCGCATCATCGGGAACCTGAAGAGTCAGGGCGTCACCATGTTGCTGGTCGAACAGTTCGCCGCCGCGGCGCTCAATGTGGCCGATTATGGCTATGTGCTGGAGAACGGCAGGATCGCAGCGCATGGGCCCGCAGCGGAATTGCGCAACGATCCTTCGGTGAAAGCGGCGTACCTGGGGGCGAGTCACTGAGGCGCACACCGGTCCCGGCCGATAACGCGTTTATCGAACTCATAGGCTCGCAAGACCGCGATCGAGTTCCGCCGCCACGAACTGCACGCTGGGTTCGACGATCAGGTCGGCGTGGCCGCCGGCGACTTCCGTCACTACCAGCCCGGCGCGCGCGATTCGCCGCCAAAGCAGCACCGGGTCGCCGTGTCCATTCTGCGCAACCGCTCCACGGACATAGATGATCGGTCCCGCGTCGTAGGGCTTGGGCCGATAGGCCGCCATCGCGACCCGCGTCGTTTCGCGCATATGCCGCAGTAGCGGCGGCATCGCGGGGCTATAGCCTTGGGGTCGCCGCGCCATGAGCCCCGCGCGCATCCGCAGGTGATCCATCACGCCCGCGAAGCGGTCATTCAGATAGCCGGGAAGCCGCGCCACGGGAAGCGTGCGCAGCGCTTGCCAGTGTGAGCGGGCAGAGCCCGCGCGCCGCTGCAACCGAGCCATCCACGGCAGGCAATGTTGATCCACGTACGTGTCGAGCATGAAAAGCAATTCGATCCGCTCGCCCGCGCGTCGTAACTGTTGTGCGACCTCAAACGCCAACAGCCCGCCGAATGAATAGCCCGCCAACGCGTACGGCCCTTTTGGCTGTACGGTGCGCATCTGTTCAATGTAGCTCGACGCCATGTCTTCGACGCGCAACTGCGCCGGCTGCTCACCGTCGAGACCGCGCGCCAGCAGACCATATACCGGGCGCGGACTATTCAGCGCGCCGATCAACGCAAGGCATTCCATCACCGAGCCGCTCGCGCTGTGCATGAGGAAAAGCGGCAGGCCGGTGCCGGCGCGCACCGGCACGAGGGTCGGCGAAGACGGCGGCAGCGCATCGTCGCAGATGAGCGTGGCGAGCCGCGCAATGGTCGGCGCAATCATTAGCATGGTGAACGGAATCGCTCGCCCGGTCGACTGGCGGACTTCGGCGAGCAAACGCGTTGCCAGCAGCGAATGACCGCCGAGATCGAAGAAGTTGTCGTCGCGACCGATCGGCGCGACACCGAGCAACTTCTCCCATTGCGCCTGCAAATGCGCCTCGAGTTGCTCGCGGCTCTCCCCCACAGGCGGCAATTCACGTGTGGCCAGATTCAGCGCCGGATGACGCCGGATCGACTCGAGGCACTCGGGATTGCGCAACGCCTCCGCATTGCCGATCGGCAGGCCATTGACCGCGTTGCGCGCGGCGACTTCGGAAAGTTTGCCGTTATGAGTTGCCGGCAAAGCATCGACTGCGATGATGCGGTCCGGCACGTGCGCGGGCGACGCGCGGCGCGCAAGGTCGCGGCGCACGCGGGCGGCGAGCGAACCGTTCAACACGGCGCCGTCGGTCAGCACCAGCAGCAACACGACGCGCGACTCGAAATCGTCGGGGACCGATTGATTGCCGGCCGTATCTCGCACTCTCTGCTCGACGACCAGGGCCTCGCGGATTTCTGGAATATCATTCAAAACCCGGTAGATCTCAGCCGGACCCACATTGATGCCGCGCACGTTCAGCACGCCGTCGGAGCGGCCGTGCATCCGTGCGCCGCCGTCCGGCGAAAACGAGATCAGATCGCCGTGCGTCCAGACACCCGGATTGCTAGCGAAATAAGCCGTGTGAAAGGCCGTCCCGTCCTTGTCGCCGAAGAACCCGAGAGGACGCGAGGGAAACGGATTGACGCAAACGAGCTGGCCAACGCCATCGCTGCGCCCCCCTCGCTCCCATGCCTGGACGTCGAGCGCAAGGCTCTTATATTGGGCCTTGCCAGCGTAGACAGGCAGATTCGGATTGCCGAGCACAAAACAGCCGAGAATGTCCGTGCCGCCCGAGATGGATTGCAGTTGCAGCGCCTTCACGTGAGCGCGCACCCATTCGAATTGCGCGTCGAACAATATGGCACCGGTCGACAACATCGCGCGCAACGCGCCGAGGTCGAACTCCGTGCCGCATTCCAGACCCGCTTCCTCGCACATTTTCAGGTAAGCGGGACTCGTGCCGAACACCGTGACGCGCTCTTGCGCTACGAGGCGCCATAGCGTGTCGACCGTCGAGATCGGGCCATCGTATGTCACGATCTCGACGCCGGAAGCCAATGCGGACAGCTGCCAGTTCCACATCATCCAGGCACAACTCGTGTGGAAATACAGTCGGTCGCCTGGCCGCAGGTCCGTGTGCAGACGATGCTCCTTCAGGTGCTCGAGCAGCGTGCCCCCGGCCCCATGGACAATGGACTTCGGCTTGCCGGTGGTTCCCGACGAAAACATGATGAACAGTGGATGGTTGAATGGGAACCGCCGCCACACGAAGCGGTCGGCATCGCCGGCGTCGAGCAGTTTGGTGAGCGAATGGACCGGCTGCGTCACCGTACTCGGCAAAGTCCCCTCGTCGAGGCACACGACATCTTGTAGCGATGGCAACGCGGCCGCCAGATCCGAAATTCTGCTTGCAACCGAGGCGCCAGTGTCGAACGTCCGCGCGGCGGTGTGTGCGATCAGCATACGTGGCGCGAGCGGCATGAAGCGATCGCAGATCGCGTCGACACCCATCTCCGGCGCCGCAGTCGACAATGTTGCGCCGAGGGCCACGACGGCCAATGCGGCAACGATCGCATCCGCGTCGTTGCGCAGAACGCCAACCACGCGGTCACCCTCAGCCAGTCCCAACTCCGACAGCGCCTGCGCGAGGCGCGCCACACGCTCGCGCAGTTCCGCGCGGGTGAGGTGGATACGGCGACCATCGGCGTGGCAGGCAGTCAATGCAGGTGCGTCGGCTTGCGCCGCTGACACCGCTAGCAGATTGTCCGCGTAATTCAACTGCATCCGCGGGAAAAAGCTCGCGTGTTCGCAGTCGTCGCCCAGGCAGACCGGCTCCACATCGCCCGACCATTCGAGTCCGGACGACCACTGCACGAAGCATTGCCAGAAAGTTCGGAACTCTCGCACGGAGAAATCGTGGAGCGCTTCGTCATCGCGAAAGGAGCGACCTGTGTGGGTCCGCAGGAAAGTGCTGAACGCTGTTATTTGCGATGCATCTACTTGCTCAACCGTACTCGCGTAGACAGGTGTGTGCACCGTCGAGCGGTCAGGCGCAAACGATCGGCCGGGTAGGTCGACTCGATTCATGGAGGCTCCACTTATGTCATGCGACGTCGCTTGGAATCGACCACGCATCGGACGCGACACGCGCACCGACTGCAGCTCTGCGTTTCCTGATCGCGACCCTGATGGGGACTTCGGGGACATTCAACCTCGCCTTTCGGCTGCACAGATTAGCTGATCGATTTAGCGTATTCCGTACGAAGTCGAACACTCGCCCGCAGACTTTGATCGCACACTTCATACAATGAAATTCTCGTTACGGTCCGGCTGTAATCTGACAAGGAACCTGCTACGCAGTGCGCTGACTTGCCACGGTCATCTCAACAAGCCGGCCGTCTGCGCAGTAAGCCGCTTTCATCATACACATCGAGGCGGCGGTTGAGGCGCGCGGTAACCGAGGTTTATGTGCTGTACCGAACGGAGTAGCGTCATTCGTACAGATACTCTACGTCTACACATGCTCGACCAAACACGCAGCAGGTGCCCATTACCGCATTGAGCCAATCGTGGATCAATGCCGAGTTACGAGCGGACAGCCGGCTAGATGAAGTCCGGTTTATTTTTGCATCCGCTTGGAAATGACAATTGGAACAATTGACGTATTACATTTTCACAATGCCAATAATTACCGTTTAATGTAAGGCGATATTGGTTGGCATGTCTTTCTGGGTCGGCCAAGACTTCGGCGTTTTACGACTTTTCCATGGTCGGACGCCGGACTACAAAGCTATACTTCTAACTTAAATAATTATGATTTTTGTTGCCGGGGAACACGACGCCTCGCATGATGGCGGCGCGCTTCCTCGTGTCGTACGGAGAAGGTTTTATTCTATATTTTAACTTTTCTTTTCAATAATCAGCAGCCAATTTGTATAGAAATAATATATTTCTATATCCATCTTCCTCCCTATTTTAGTTGTCCGCCGCAGATCGTCTGATGAATTCGTTTTGTCCGATTCGGCGAGCGCCTTGCCTCAACGGTTGAAATGACCGGTACGACTTGCAACGCCGAAACTGATGTACTCGTCAACGAACTTTGAACCGGGGGCAGCAATGGCTTTAGTCGGCAAGGTATCGGAGTCAGTGTCAAAGGAAGTCAATCCTTTCGATACCCGCTACGAAGGTCGTTCGCACGCCGACCATCCTGAAATGGGCGATCGCGACTTTTCAGCTCCGCATATGGATAGCGCATCCGAATTCAGTCGCGGCGAAGAATCCTTTTCTGCGGACGTGTCAGCAGATTCCGCCACAAGTCCCCTGGCTTGCCGTGCGTTGTCGGCGGCGAACGACCCTGACATTCCGACAAGGAAAAGTGACGTCACGAAACGCGTTTTGGATATTTTCGGCGCGTCAGCCTTGCTCCTTGTCCTGCTGCCGATTTTTCTCGTAATAGGTTGCGTCGTACTGAGCGACGGAGGCTCGGCTTTCTTTGGTCATCCGCGCGTTGGACGAGGCGGACGATCGTTCCGCTGTTTTAAATTCCGCTCCATGGTACCGAAGGCCGACGTCGTTCTCGCCGAACTCCTTGCCACCGACGCCAGCGCGCGTGAGGAATGGAATCGCGATTTCAAACTGAAGAAGGATGTCCGCATCACGTCCGTCGGCCGGTTTCTGCGCAAGACGAGCCTTGACGAGCTTCCTCAACTCTGGAATGTCCTTAGCGGCGACATGAGCCTGGTTGGCCCCCGACCTATCGTCAACAAGGAGTTGGAGCGGTATGGGGCCGACGCCCACTACTACCTGTCGGTCAGACCTGGAGTGACAGGATTGTGGCAGGTCAGTGGACGAAACAATGTCGATTATGCGACGCGAGTGGCGCTCGACGTCTCCTATGTGAAGCGACGTTCAAC
The DNA here is from genome assembly GCF_012689525.1 of Paraburkholderia aromaticivorans. Lineage (NCBI taxonomy): Bacteria > Pseudomonadati > Pseudomonadota > Betaproteobacteria > Burkholderiales > Burkholderiaceae > Paraburkholderia > Paraburkholderia aromaticivorans. Next base: position 845,536 of record NZ_CP051516.1, on the reverse strand, counting down.
GTTACTCGACATCAGCATTCTGCTGCGCACGTTCAAGGTTGTTTTTGACGGAAGCGGAGCGTATTGAGCGAATGCAATCGAACCATGTTGAATCGATCCTTACGGACTGCCGATGAGAATCGTTCATGTTGTCGAATCGACAGCTACCGGCACGCTCTCGGTGGTATGCATGATCTCGAATCGTCTGGCGAGTGAGGGTCACGAAGTCTACGTAGTATTTTCCAAGCGCAGCGAAACGCCCGACAATTTACCCTCCCTCTTTCATCCGAACGTCCACTTGCGGCAATTTCAGATGAAAGGCCGGCCGGTGACCAGCATCCTGTTCGGATTGCGTCGCGAGCTCAATAGTTTGCGCCCGGACATCGTTCACCTGCACTCGTCGTTTGCGGGATTCCTCGGACGACTGTCAACCATCTCCTCTTTGAAATCGGCCAAGTTCTTTTACAGTCCGCATTGCATTTCTTTCATGCGCTCGGACGTCTCCAGGCTAAAAAAAACATGTTTCATCGGACTCGAGGCGTTGGCCTGCCTGAAGAAATCCACGTATGTCGCATGCTCCGAGAGTGAACGCGCAATCGTACGACGCTACTTGCGCACGCAAGTGGTACTGGTCGAGAACGCGCTCGACAAACACGTGGCAACAGATCACCTGGCTGCTTCGACTCACGAGCGCACCCGTCCGTCCAGATGCGTCGTGACCGTCGGCGGAATCAGACGACAGAAGAACCCCGAATTGTTCGCGGAAATCGCACGTCTTTTCAAACGACAAGGTGTCGAATTCGTCTGGATCGGCGATGGTGACGAAGCCGCAAAGAAAGTACTCGGTGAGGCGAACGTCACGGTCACCGGCTGGCTCAGCCGGTCGGTGGCGCTGGAAAGGGTTAAAAGCGCAGAAGTCTACCTGTCCACTTCCTCGTGGGAGGGGATGCCCATTTCTATCATCGAAGCCATGGCGCTCGGAACACCGATCGTTGCCTCGGGTTGCCCAGGGAACATCGACGTTCTTAGTCACGCCCGGACCGGCATGATCTTCAATAGCGCCAAAGAGGCTGTGGCCTCGCTAACTCGGATGATGGACGACGACGACTTTCGGATCGCCATTGCTGAGCGCGCGCAAGACGAAGTAGGTAAGCGTTTCAGCGAAGACCGCTTCTTCGATGACGTGACCGCGCTTTATGAAACGCAGATGACGTAAATAAAAATATTGGCGTTTTATATCTCATTTATTTTTCTTTTTTTCTCGTCTTGATCGCGCTGACAAGCGCGTATCGTCCTCCCTCGATCGCTCTAATTCGACTCGCGCGTCGGCATGTTGCAGACGCCGGCAGGCCGAACGAACGCAATCCCCTGAAGTTTTCTCCTCCGCAAAAACCCTAAGAACAGCGGGGTTTGGTGCGAAATTGCGACATCGGCAGAATGGCATTGATTGGCTAAGCTAACCAATATTCCAGTGCTAGCTTAGTGGCGTACTACGCTCACACTTTGTCCGAACAGTACTGTCTTATTTAACCCTCCGACCCTGTTAAAAGTACTAATTACTGACATAATTTTCGGTTGGGCATTTTTTCTATTCATGTTAGGATTCGCTCTCGGTAGATTTTACAAAAGATTTCATTTTTGTATGAAGAATCAACGGCTTCAACGCGGCCGTCCACACATTTTTAGCAAGCACTATTTACTGATGCGAACTTCCATCCAAGGGTTTTCCCTCTCTACGCGAGGATCTTGCAACGGTAGCTTCTGCAAATCCCAAGCCGGGCGAGGCGGTGCAGCGATCGACCGTCGCTGCATGAATTACGCCTTTCATTCCATACGAAAGGCAAACGTTTGCGCGTAGCGAACTGAGCCGCGAGTACCTGCACCTGCCTGCTTCGCGAAAAGCCGGGGCTGTGCAGCGTCCTTAGCGGTGAGGTAAACGGCGATCCAGTTTTGTCGGCTCCGTGTTAAGCACACCGACCCTACAAAAGGCTGCACGCCGGGGTAGCGTCTCGTCTCTTTCCTTCGGGTTTCAACGCGGGATTGATTGGACACCCGCACGAATTGCATGGTGTTCTGGAAACTCGCCGATTATTTGAACCCTCAATTTTTATTATTCGCAATCCTAACAACCATGCATAACACTCAACTAAGCAGTACTAAATTACGACCGAATAATCCTCTGCGCCGCACGCGCGTCAACAGCATCCTGTCGTCGCATAAGGTGCGTCTTCTTGGCGCCGCGATTGTCGGCAGCGTCCTCCTCGCAGCTTGCGGCGGTGGCAGCGACTCTTCGAGCGACGCAGCGGCAGTGGCCAACAGGGCGAAGCGCAACCCGTCGGCGCCTGCAACGACAACACCGGCAACGCCGACAACACCGACAACACCGACGTCGAATGGCAAGATTTTTTACGGCGTCAACGGCCACCTCCAGCAAGGCGGTGCCTACGGCACGTCCAGCCCGCAAACCCAGTTGGCGCAGCTTCAAGATCTCGGAATAACGATGTATCGCAGCGACGTTTCCGACAAGGCGGCTGCGACGGCACTTGCACAGTTTTCGACCACTATGGCTGCCGGAGGCGTCACTGTGTATCCGGTGCTCCTCATCGCGCCGCAGGAGTACGCGAATGAAACCGCGTCCTACAACGCTGGATATGCGCTCGGTCAGCAAGTAGCCTCAGCAATGCACGCGTCGTACTACGAGGTCGGCAACGAACTTGAAGCGGACGCCCTCGCCGGCAACTACGACGGCACCTTCTCGACCGATTACACCAACAGCAAATTCATGCTTGCGCGTGGCGCAATCCGCGGCATGATCGACGGCATCAAGTCCGTTGACACGCAAGGAAAAATTGTCATGGGCGCGGGAACCTGGCTGCACTGGGGATTCGACCAGATGCTCGCGCAGGGCACGCAACCGGATGGCACGGGTGGTCATCCCGTCGTTTCCTGGGACGTGACGGCGTGGCACTGGTACAACGAGTATGACGATATTCAGAACATCTGCGGTGGGTCGGGCTGCTACAACGTGCTGTCCAAGCTTCAGGCGTTCGGCAAACCGATCTGGTTGACCGAATATGGCGTTCGCCCCTGGACGGCCACGAACGCGCAAGCTGCGACCTATCTGACCGGCAATATGATGATGGCAGAATACGCGTCGGTGGCTTCGACTTACAACCTGCAATCTATCCAGATGTACGAACTGTACGACGATCCTGCAGGCGCGTACGGACTGCTTCAGAGTGATGGCAAGACGAAAAAGGCGCAGTACACGAGCGTAAAGTCCTTTATCGCGTCGCACCCGATGTAAATGCAGTTGGTTTGTTTGTCATTGTGCATACGCGCCAGCGCCTCGACGCTGGCGCGTTTCTTCATCGAGTGCCCCTCTCCTTGAAGGCAAACCGTGCTGGTCGGAGTGCACGGGATCTAACGACATCTGCGGCCTTCTAGTGGCCAAAATGGGTTGACCCTCACCTGATTTGGCGTCTGTTCGGAATATCGAAACAGATACGACTATCCACGATCGCGATTCGCTCATCAGCACACGCGTACTGATCGAACTCCCTTTTCCACAATATGAGCGGTAACGAACGGACCCCGACTATTCGACCCGATACCGTGGACGCTCATCCCAATCGCGCCGTGCGCGCGGCGCTCTTCAAGTAGAGAGCGCGGGGCTTTTCTTAGACCCGCATCACGACCTTGACGCGCTATCACGCTCGCCATGCGAACGATCGCGCCTGCCCGGCGTGGCACGCCAAATTGAAGATCTCGGGGAATTTGCCACGCGACGCTCAAACGCATGCGGCAAATCAGGCCGGCTTGCTTTTACCTCGATATTTTTTCCGTTTGGCTTTCCCTAACCTGGGCCGCCGATAACGAATGCCTCGACAGCAAGGACGAAATATGTCTTCACGTGCATTGGAAAACGCGATTGACTCACTTACCGGGCCGGAAGATTTTGTCTACAACGGGAGATTTACGGGTCAGAAGACGACCGGAGTACAACGCGTTGCGCGAGAACTTATTGTTGCGATGACGCAACTCCCGGAAATCAAGAATGTAACTGTCGTCGTCCCGCCCGGCGACAAAATATTGCCCGTCGATGGCGCAAAGACCGTCAAGATTGGCTTCGGCAAAGGGGTTTTCTGGGAGCAGTTAGTGCTCCCCCTATTTGCCGGGCGGCGCCGAATCGTCAACCTGAGTAATTCAGGATCGATATTCCGCCCTCGCCAGGTCATTTTCATGCACGACGCGGCCGTATTCGACACGCCCGCCCATTTCTCCCTACGCTTCCGTGCATGGTATCGGATCATGTTCTGGATTCTTGCGCGCACGTCGAGTTGCATCGTGACCAACTCTGACTTTTCTCGCCAACGCCTAGCCCATCATTGCGGCGTGTCCGCTTCGCGAATCGGCGTCGTCCCGCTCGGCGCCGATCACCTTGACGCCTTGGAACCCGAGACAAGCGTCCTGGGCGAAAATACCTTAACGTCGAATCAGTTCGTACTAGCGGTCAGCAATCTCAATCCGACCAAGAATTTCGCGCGAATTGTCGAAGCGTTTCGTCAGGTCAATGATCCTTCGCTCGACCTTGTCATCGTTGGCATGAAGAACCCGATCTTCGGCAAGATTGACGACATCTCCAACATTGCCCCCAACATCAAATATGTCGGATATGTGAGCGACAGCAAGTTAAAGGCGCTCTATCAACATGCGCGCTGCTTCGTTTATCCGTCAATCTACGAAGGATTTGGAATCCCGCCGCTCGAGGCAATGAAAAATGGCTGCCCTACCCTGGTGGCCAGCGCGGCCGCGTTGCCCGAAGTTTGCGGCGAGGCCTCGCTCTATTGCGACCCGTACTCTTCGGACGACATCGCCGACAAATTGAAATCATTGCTTTATTCCAGCGAACTCAGAGCGGACCTTAAGCACCGAGGCTATCTTCACGCGAGCAAGTACCGCTGGCAAACCAGCGCGCAAATCCTGCTGCGCGCCTTGGAAAAGCTTTGATATTGCGAGGTATGCTTAAGGCATCGGGTGTGCCGCGATAAAGCTCTTCACCTGTGCGAAACGCCGTTTTTGTGTAATGCCATCACCTTCGATCAGGCCGTATTTTTCATCCGGCTGATCGTATAACTGATAGAGCGTAACATTTTGGATTCCATATTTTTTTGCGTCCGCAACGAAACCGCCTAGTCCGTCCTGTCCAACCAGGTATGCTCCAGGTTCCCCGTCAGAATAATCCGGTCGCACGCCGAATTCCGTAATCCAGATTGGCTTTTGGTATTGCGTACTTAGATGCGTCAGTACATGTTTCAGGATGTCGACTTGCGGTAGCCACGAAGCCCGGCTTGGACTCATTTCGGAGTACCAGTGCCAAGCTGTGATATCCCACTCCACTACTTTTGTGGTATCCCGCGCCCCATCCGGTTCAGTACCGTCGCTCAGCATGTCAGAAAAACCATAGTGCAGCCAGCTTAGCGAGCCCAGCAGTATCCGGGCAGACGGCTGGACCTCCTTGATGCCGTCTATCATGCCGCGAATCGCGCCGCGCGCCTTCCGGTACTTTGCATTATCGTAATGGGACGGATAGTCGCCGCTCGCGCCGTTGAGAATCACGTCGTTGTCGAATTCGTTACCCACTTGATAGTGCGAAACCAGCCCTTTCAACGCCGTAGCCGCGTCGAATCCGAGTTTGCGACCTTGAGCATAAGCCATTGATTCGTTCAAATTGGCCTGCACGTCCGGCGTAATGATCAACGGCAGTATGCCGACGCACTGCGCCGCCGCCACACGCGCAAGACGCGCGACATTCTCCGCTGCGGCTTTGTCCCCCACGTCCTGTGCGTATATAGTCACGCCAAGATCCCGTAGCTGGGAGATCTGCGCATTGAAGCTGCGCGCCGCATAGACACCACCCTGCTGGACATGGCCAACGATTCCATAGAAAACACCCGTGCGCCCGGTGGGACATGGAATCTGCGGCGCAGCCGCGACCGGAACGTAGGAAGGCCTATTCGCAGGCCGTGCGCTTTCCAGAATGAAGTCCGACCATTTGGTTTCCTTCAAATGAACAAGAGTGACAATGGTGAGACTGATTGCTATTCCAGTAAAGACAATAACAATAGCGGATGATCGTTTCAACATCTGACTGGCGCCTCGCTGTCGTTACGAATATTTGTGAGTCCGCATTCGAATGCTGCCGTGCCAAGCCAAACCGATTGCAGGCGACATCCAAGCTCACGGCCATCCAAGGTAGCAGCATTGAATACGGCGTAAATAATGCTGAGGCCGGTAAATATGACTTGGCATCTCCGTCAATCCTGCCGTAACGCTATAAGAAAAAAATACTACCCGTGCTTAACGCAGTATCCGCCTACTTTAACTGAACCAGCGCAGCGCAACGTGCGCTAAACCACAGACTCCGAAGTGGTAAAGGCGGTATTGATATCACACTCGCCCTGAGTCGCGTCGTTGGACGCGGCAGACGAATCGGCGGGTGGCGGGCCAGGCAACGACATCAAATCCGAGCCAGCGATTCGTCGAACCAATGTGAATCCACGTACCAATTTCGACCCTGGCGAGTCCCAGGGTCGGTGTCCAATGATCGACGCGGCGCAGTTTGTCGCACCATCGAGAAGTTTGTCACCCCCGACCTTGGAGATGGCGCCTTTGAACACCCATATTTTCAATTCCGGATCGTCTCGTGCGGGCAACGAGGAGGGTAACTTTTCGTTGCGCGACATGCTTCATCTGTTGCGAGACCATATCTGGACTCTCCTGGCATTCGTCGCGATAGCGACGACGTTCGCGATCGCCTACGCCTTTCTTTCGGCACCGACCTACTCCGCCGACGTCGTCGTGCGTGTCGACCCGCCTGCTCCGCCCGATCCGAATGCCCTCGGCATTTCCCGCCAGGATGGCATGGCACAGCAGCAGCAAGGCACGCAAACGACCGCTGCGGAAATCTCCCTCATGCAAAGCCGTTCCGTGCTGGAACCGGTGATTCGCCGGTTTCAGTTCGATGTCGAGGTGGTGCCGCATACCTTCCCTATACTCGGACATTTCGCGGAGCAATTCGCGGAACCCGGCCATCCCCTGAAGCCGTGGTTCGGACTAAGTTCATTTGCCTGGGGGGGCGAAACGTTAGGAATTCCGTCGCTCAAGGTGCCCTCGTATCTCGAGGAAAAACCTCTCGAACTGACCGCGCTCGACAAGGGACAGTACGAACTTCGCATACCCAACGGATATCTCTTGCTGCGTGGTGAAACGGGCAAGTCAATGGCGACGGCTGACGGGCTGTCGATCACGGTCCAGGAACTCGTCGCCAGACCCGGCACCCGTTTCACGGTAACCCACCACAATACCCTCGATGCAATCGACGGCTTGCGGCGTCAACTCAAGATCGCTGAAGTAACCAAAGACACGGGCATCGTCCAGATCTCTTTTGCCTCGAAAGACCGTGGTCTGACCGCCGACGTCGCGAATGCGGTTGCCCAACAGTACATTGCGTCCTCGGTTTCAAGCCGCCAGCTTAACGACACGAAAACCCTTGAATTCATCCAAGGCGAATTGCCGCGGCTGAGACACGATCTCACGAGTACCGAACAGGCCTTGAGCGACTATCAATCGTCGACCGAGACAATGCGCCCGACAACCGAAGCGCAGTCCTATCTGCAGGGCAGCATCGAACTGCAGCAGCGCATGTCGGCCTTGCAACTGCAGCGCACGCAGGCCACGTCGATCTTCACGCCCGACAGCCAGCAGGTCAAAACGATCGACGCGCAACTCACCCAACTGGCCGATGCAAAGCGGGCTTTCGACTCACGCTTTATCAGCATGCCAACATCCGAGCGGCGCAACGCCGAACTCACCCGCGATGCAAAGGTGGCAGAGACCATCTATCTGGGTATGGTCAGCAAAGCCGAGGAGCTCTCCGTACGCCGCGCAAGCGCGACCGGTGGCGCGCATATTGTCGATGAAGCGATGCAGCCGTATCGGCCGGTCAAGCCGAACCGCCCGTTGGTGATCTTCGCAGGTGGCGGGCTGGGCTTTTTCATCGGCGCATTCTTCATCGTGATACGACGCTATGCAACGACCGGTGTCACCGACCCGCTCTTTGTAGAACGCAGGCTGGACGTGCCGGTCCTCGGCGAAGTGCTATTCAGCCGACAACAGGCTCAGCTGGAGAATGAAACATCAGTGCAGCCTTCCCGGGAACCGTTATCCGGCCGTGATGACGGCGTGCCAGGCTTGCCAGATCCTTATTCGTTAGCGCCGGACGCGCTCGACGTGCAGCCTTCGACAGCCCCTTTCGCCGCGGGGGTCGCGCGCGAGGCAGCCGCGCGGATTCTCGCCAGCCGGTTGCCTCATGAACCTTCGGTCGAAGCGCTTCGCGAGGTACGCACGCAGGTATGTCGCGATCGTCTGAACAAGAAGAACAACATTGTGATGTTGACGGGTCCCAGCCCGTCCACCGGCAAGAGTTTTGTTGCGGCGAATCTTTCCATACTTCTCACGGAGGTCGGCTTGCGCATCCTGCTCATCGATGCCGATATGCGCCGAGGAAACCTCGCCTCTTTCTTCAAGCAATCCAATCGCGGCGGCTTGTCCGAGGTTCTTCAGGGCAAGATCCGCAGCGCTGATGCCGTGCGATCCGTTGGTGTTCGCGGCCTGTCGTTTATTTCATGCGGCGCCTATCCGGACAACCCGTCAGAGCTCTTGATGATGCACGACTTCAAGCAGGTCGTTGATCAGTTGAGCGAGCAGTTCGACCTCGTGCTGGTCGACACGCCGCCTTTCCTGGTGGTGACCGACGCCGCGATCATGGCACCCCACGCAGGCGCGACCGTCCTCGTACTTCGCTCTGGCATGCAGAGCGAAGATGAGATCGCTGAAACAGTCAAGAAGCTGCGGCGCGCGGGAGGACGACTTCTGGGATCGGTCTTCAACGCAATTCCCAAGCGGCCCAGCAACTGGAGAAGCTACGAGCACGCAGCGCAGTACACGCGCACGCTCAAAGAGACTGACGAAGTATGACGCTACAGAGCAATTTCCAGTTGGGTTCTACAGGAAGGGCGCTCGCGCAATTTGCTCTTTAAAACACCTGGCGAGTTCGCCGGAAAGCAGGGTCTCGAAGCCGGACAGCTTCGAGACCCAACTATGTGTTGCAGCGAGAACAATTTGTTCTCGATCATGTGGGGTGAACTATTCATGAGCCGATCCACGCCGCAAATTGGAATCGAGGTAAACGAGAACCGCATTCCCTTCAATTCACCCGCCATGACGGGTAACGAATTGAAGTACATCGCGGAAACTCATTTCAGTAAGAAGCTTGCTGGTGACGGCTGTTTCACGGGACGTTGCAACCAGTGGCTGCAGGAAAGAAGCGGTTCCAGCAGGGCTCTGCTGACTCACTCATGCACAGCCGCGCTCGAAATGGCGGTTCTGTTGCTGGACATTCAACCGGGCGACGAGATCATCATGCCTTCGTACACGTTCGTCTCAACGGCGAACGCATTCGTCCTGCGCGGTGGCGTGCCTGTTTTCGTGGATGTCCGTGAAGACACCATGAATCTCGACGAGCGATTGATTGAAGCGGCGATCACGCCACGAACCCGCGCAGTTGTCCCGGTGCATTACGCCGGGGTGGCATGCGAAATGGACACTATCCTGTCCATTGCGCAACGCCACGGACTCAAAGTTGTGGAGGATGCTGCGCAAGGCGTCATGGCCACCTATAAGGGCCGCGGCCTGGGCTCCATTGGCGACCTCGGAGCATACAGTTTTCACGAAACCAAAAATATCATCTCAGGCGAGGGCGGCGCCCTGCTTATCAACGACCCCGCTCTCACGAGGCGTGCGGAGATAATCCGCGAAAAAGGCACCGATCGCAGCCGCTTTCTTCGCGGAGAAGTCGACAAATACACTTGGCAGGAAGTCGGCTCTTCTTTCTTACCGAGTGAGCTGATCGCTGCTTATCTTTGGGCACAGTTGGAAGATGCTGAAAAGATTACACAGGCACGCCTCGCAAACTGGGAGCGCTATCATGCTCTTCTCGAGCCGTTCGAGAGCAAAGGCGCACTGCGTCGCCCCGTCATACCAAAAGAATGCAAGCACAACGGACACATGTACTACGTGCTGGTTGAAGATGAAGACGTCCGGCAGCGCATACTCGACGAGTACAGAAGACAGGAAATAGGTTCAGTATTTCATTATGTTCCGCTTCATTCTTCTCCAGGCGGACAGCGGTACGGCAAAGTTGGCGGCTCATTGGACGTTACCGTCAATCAGTCAAAACGCCTGATCCGCCTTCCCCTCTGGGCCGGCTTGACCGAAATGCAGCAAATGCGAGTGGTCGACATTTTTAGCGCGCTTCTGAATTAAGGCGGCAGATTCCCGTCAGGCACGCGAGATTAGCTTCCGGACGCTGACGAAAGAGTTTTTGTCAGCGTCCGGATGTCATTCGCCCACTTCCTGAACCGGTTTGCAAGCCTCCTCTGGAATCCCATGAAACAGAGCAATTCCTCGCACGCCGATCTGTACTATTTCGTCTGGGTATTCGCCATGCCTGTGACGTCAGTACTGCTCATGCCGGCCGTCCAGGGCACGACAGTGGGTTACATCATGTGTTTTTTTTCATTGCCCCTGGCACTCGCGTGGGCCGGCGCTTCACGCACCCGCTATGTTAACTTCCTGATCGCCGCGGCCTCGGTATGGATATTCTTCTTCCTTGCATCGCAACTCGCTGACACCGCAGCCACCTACGAACCTGATTTTACAAAAGTTCTGCTCATCGACGACACCGACGTGTCGACCTTCGTACTCAGAAAGAGTCTGTTCACACAGACGATCTATCTCGTCGCCGTCGTGCTCTATGCATCATATGTCTATGTTTTCTACAAACCGTCGTGGCGACAATGGCTGCTTGCCTCGGCGGCGATTTTCGCTGCGTACGGCATATATGAAGTCATCTACTTTATCGTGACCGGCCAGCCCGGCGACTTCATTTCCAACCGGTCCTTCGGCGCCGAATTTCGAAACAATGACGGAACATTGGCGGACGGCTCGGTGACGGGGAGTTCCTTCCAATGGCTCGATATCCACGGCTTCCATATCCAACGGCTGAAGAGCCTCACCGGCGAGCCGTCAATGTATGCCTTGTCGATGTTCCCGTTCTGGGTTTACTTCAATGCGACATCGAAGAAACGCCTGCCGGTTTGGATCATTGGCGCCTCGCTCATTCTGAGTACCTCGTCGACCGCTTTTATCGGCTATGTTGTTTATTTGCTCATCCGCATAAAAAAGATCCGCTTTCATCCGATCAAGGCCATGGTCGGCGCGCTGATACTATTTGTGGTGGCGTATCTGGCAAGAGACTACATTGCCGATCTCTTTCAACAAATGATTCTTGACAAGATAGACGGACGCAACGTGTCCGGTGTCGAGAGATCCGGCTTCTTCCGTGCCTCGATGGACATGTGGGCAGGTGGATCGCTTGCCAACCAGCTGTTTGGGATCGGCTTTGGCTATATACGATCGACCGATCTTTTCTCCACCCTGCTTGTGAACACTGGGGTCGTAGGGCTCATCTTCGTGAGCATGTTGATCCTTTACCCGGCTTTCAAACTTGATTGGTCGGCAGAGGGGATGGCATTGCGCCAGTGTTGCGTCACGACCTGGGTGATGATGATGATCTCCGTGCCGGAATTCTCCTATCTCGCGCCATGGACCTTCGTCGCCATCGCTTATGCGCGGCTGCATGCCGCAAAAGTTGCAGCGCGCCAGAGTAGCGACACGGGTAGTTCAGTCAATGATCGGCGACTGACAATGAGAAGCCGGCTCTAAGTCCTTTGAGCACGCTCGATCTGGCCGCCGGCGAGAACTTCACGCATTTGACCGTCAACGTCACGATCGCATAAGCAATTGCAATTGCACGATGTGCCGGCGCGAGGTGCTTGCGGCTGAAATAAACGCGATTGCGCGCCGTATAGAACAGGCTGAAGGGACTTTCATTGCCCCCGGTGGACACCGCCACCTTGTGACCGACACTCGATGTCGGCACGTACAGCAGGCCGATATCGGCACTTTTCATGCGCCAGACGAAGTCACTGTCGTCGTAATAGACGAAGTATTTTTCATCCATCATTCCAATCGTTTGGAAGATGCTCTTGTGCAGCAACATAAAGCAGGTCGGCGCGTATTCCGTAAACATTTCTTCGTCGAACTGCCCGCGATCCTCCTTCCGATCGCCCACGTGCGGCGTGGTGGCGGTAAGCAGTGAGAATCTTCCGCCCGCACACCAAATCCGGTTGGTGCCGTGATAAGTGATCTTGGGCACCGAGGCCAACGCGCCCGCTTCCTCGGTGTGCCGCACCAATCCCGCGATCACGTCGGGATCCGGAAAGTCGGTGTCGTTGTTGGCCAGCAGAACGTACTCGCATCCGTCCGCAAGCGCCATCTCTATGCCCTGATTGTTGCCGCGAGCGACGCCGACATTGTCATCATTGAACACGATATCGGCGGGAATATTGTTGAGCGCCGCAAGCTCGCGCGATATCGCACACCCCGAATCCTTCTCGCTGTTGTCGATCACGTACAGCTTGAAATTCGCATCGCGCTGGGCGGCGAGACTCTTGAAAAAATCGGGAAGCACGGAATCGGAGCGATACAGCACGGTGACAATCCCGATCAGCGGCGAACCATATCTCGTTGACATATCGCGTCCTTCAAATGAGTTGCGCAGGCGCCCGTCGCGGCGCCTCCGTCATGGCGTGAGCGCGTCACCGGAATGTCATGCGGCGCGTTCAACGCCCTTGTATAGACCCTTTTCCCGCATCTCGGCGATGCTTTTCTCGTAGGTATCGGCCATCACCTGCTGCTGGTCGACCCAATGGGCAAACCGTGCGATGCCTTCGCTAAACGACACCTTGGGCTCGAACCCGAGCATGTCCCTTGCCTTGGTCAAATCGGCATAGACATGGCGGACATCGCCCAGGCGGAATGCGCCGGTTACGGAGATGCTGACATTGCTGGCATACGCCTCGCATAATGTCTTTGCGACGTCCATGACCGAAGTGCGTACGCCCGAGCCGATGCCGAACACGTTGTCCGCCGCGTTGGCGTTGGTGAGTGCTGCGTAGGTCGCGTCCACCACGTCATCGATATAGACGAAGTCACGGCTTTCCAAGCCATCCTCGAAAATATTGATCGGATTGCCGTTTTTGATGCGCGTCGAAAAGATCGAGAGAATGCCCGTGTAAGGGTTGGATAACGACTGCCCCGGGCCGTAGACATTCTGATAACGCAACGCCGACGCATCGATGCCGATGGACCGGCAGGTCGTCATCACCATCTGTTCCTGAGTCTGCTTGGTAATACCGTAAAGCGACGTCGGATGGATTTTCGATTCCTCGTCGGTGGGTACGCATTCCATCGCTTCGCCGCTTATCGGGCAGAGATGTTCAAACTGGCCTTCGAGCATGTCTTTTTCCTTCCGCGGACCGGGATACAGAATGCCGGCGGCCGGAGAACGGTACTTGCCTTCGCCGTAGATCGCGCGCGACGATGCAACGACCACATTGCGCACGGTATTGCAGCTATTCTTCACCAGTATGTCGAGAATCAGTGCCGTGCCATGCACGTTCACGTCGACATAGCGATCGACTTCGTACATCGATTGGCCCGTACCCGTCTCGGCCGCAAGATGAACGATCGCGTCCTGCCCCTGCATGACGCGTTCGAGCATGGCCCGATCGGTCACCGAGCCTTTCACGAAGTGCACGCTTTCCGGCAACGATGCGAAGATCGCCGACGTGACACTGGGATTCTCTCCGTGGATCTGCGGGGAGAGGTTATCGAGGACCGTGACTTCCGCATTGTTGGCGCAGAGCTTGCGCGCCAGACTCGAGCCGATAAAGCCGGCGCCACCCGTAATCAGGACTTTCATTGTTTCTCCCTCTCCCAACATCTGGTTTCGAAGTTGTAGCGCTTGATGATTTGCGCCGGGTTGCCTGCGACCACGCAATAGTCGGGAACGTCGCGGGTCACTACCGAATGCGCGCCGACCACGACGTGGCGGCCGATTTTCACGTTGGGCAGAATGACTGCGCTAAATCCAATAAATGCGCCCTGCCCGATCACCACGTAATTACCTCGCGTGCGAATACGCTCGCCAATGCGAGTGGTGTCGTTCACGTCCTCATACGGATGCTCGACATCGACAATGGCAACGTTCCCGGTAATGGTCGCGCCATCGGCAATCTCGATTGAAGAACCGCATACGATGTGAACGTTCTGCTCGATATTGACGTGGTTTCCGATCCTGAGCCGCGGCGGCGCAGCCGCGTCCATCACGACAAGCTCGATGCGCGCGCCCGGCCGGATCAGCACACGCTCGCCGATCGACGCGTAATGCACGTTGGCGAGCAGCATGGGACGAAAAATCGTCGTTTTCGCGCCGACCGACTCGAACACATGCGCGTACCACAACCGCGTCTTGAGTCGGTACCAGGCGAGGAACACGCGGTTACACAGATCGAGAAGCCTCACTCTCCTGGTGGCAGGCCGCTCGTTCTCCTGCATGGTCGTACTCATGCGTTGAGCCGTTGTCGTCCGGCCATCTGCTTGAGCCGCCTATAGACCGGGCGCAACGTACCAGGCCAGCGGCGCATGGCGTACAAAGCCATCTGTTTCGGACCGATTCGAGCTGCGCGCCAGCTGGACTCGATGCAGTCCTCGAAACTATCCTCGTGCCCGTGCTCCAGAAAGAAGATGGCCGAGGTCAGATAGAACTTTGCTCGCCCCTGGTTAACAGCGTCGCTCGCCATGCCGAGATCGGCCGCGATCTGGCAGGTCTGAATCACGTCGTTGAGGCATTCCCTATGGCGCGCGGGATTGTTGATGCGCACGGAAGTCAAACCCGTTCGGTTGACGCGGTATAGTCCCAACTCTTCGTCGAGATAGCAGCCTTGCGAACCCATCAGGACCTGCATCAGATGGGCCACGTCAGCCACTGACTTGAGACCGACGTCGACGGGATGGCGGCGGCGCAAGTGCGCCCGGTACATTTCCGAGCTGTGAAAAAAGAACGGTCCCTGCTTGATGAGGTACTCAGCGTCGAACGTTGCCGGTTTATTCTCCGACAGCGGATACGGCACGACCTCCAACGTATCCTGGTCGACTGTGCGCATCTTGTGCACGACGAGACCGCATTCCGGGTGAGCCCGTAAAAAATCGAGCTGACGCTGAAGTTTGCCGGGAAACATGACATCGTCGCCGTCGATGTTGGCGATGTATTCGCCTCTCGCAAGAGCAACCGTATCAGCGAAGTTACCCGAGAAGCCAACGTTTTTTTCGTGCGAAACGACCTTGATCACATCCGGATAGCGCAGTCGAAACGATTCGATGACTTCGAGGGAATTGTCAGGTGAGTTGTCGTCACCCACGATCACCTCGAACGGCACATCGAGCTTCTGGTCAAGCACGCTTTGCAGACACGGACCGACGTATTCGCCTTGCCGATAACAAAGCACGACAACCGACAACACAGGCGCGGTTTGCTCGTGGACCGGGTTCTGAAGAGTTGTATCCATGCTGTTTTCTCAGTTGAAGGCCAGTCGTCCCGCCAGGTGGCGAGCCTTGCGTTGAACGATCGGCGAAACCGCGACGGTTAGGGCGACCATGGCAAGCCATGTGCCCGACAGAACAAAGAAAAGACCAATGCGCGAGTAGGTCGTCAAATCCGCACGGCTCACCAACAGTCCGACGGGTATGATCGCGGCAACACGCACCGCGACTCCGCGATACCAACTGGCGTTGATCCCAGCGATAAACTTTCGATGTACGATCGCAACCCAGCCGAGCAGGAGCAGAAGATTCATTCCCAGCCACGCGTAGGCAGCGCCGACCGCACCGAAGTGAATCCCGCCGTACACGACCGCAGGCGCAAAGAGAATAAGAAAGCCGATATTGCCCTTCAGGTGCAGTGACAAATCCCCCTTTGCGTATTGCACGAAGAACGCAAGCGAGGCGAGGGCCGAACACGCGTTTCCGACCGAGTAGCATTGCATCGTTCGCAATGCTTCGGGTGTCACCGGCGCGCTCGCGGACCACAATCGAAGGACGGCTTCCGGCGCAAACGCGAATACGGCTGCGACTGGAATCACCGCCAATGACGTCACCTCTGTGGCCAGCGCGTACATCTCACGAATCCGCTCGCCGCCACCGAAGCTCTCAGTAGTCAAGCGGGGAATAAAGGCTTGCTGAATGGGGTTCGCCAGCAACATGATGCCGCTTGCAAGCAGGGTTGCCATGCTGAACACAGCAAAATCGGCCAACGGCAGGACCTTCGAAAGCACGACCTTGTCGATCTGCGCGGTGCAGGCCCAGATCAGTGCCGACAATGCAATCGAGAGCGACAGCTTCGCGCGCGACGACAGAACTTTCCACGAAAAACGCATCGACACGAACGGTATATCGATCGTGCGGCCAAGCAGGATCCGCATCGCAACGGCCTCGCCGACAATCGCGAGGAGTTGCCAGACAAAGAAGGATTCGACGCGAGGCCAGATCATGATGATCGGCACGACGAGCACATTGCGTATCACGGCGAAGGTAATACCAATGGCATTGAGTGCGACCTGCCGATCGATGCCGACCACCCCGCCGCGATACAGCGCACTGAGCCAGCGCGCGATGGCGGTCAGCATCATCAGCACGAACGCAGTGCGGATCTCACTCGGCGGCAAGGTGGACGCGTTCAACCATCGCTCGGCAAAATAAGGCGCCGCGAAGATCGACAGGATGAACAGGATTGCGCTAGTGCCGAGAATCAGCTTTTCCAGGGATTCCAGCAGCAGTCCCACTTCAGCTTTCGAGCCAGTGCCAGCACGCAGGCTGCCTAGCTCGCGACACAACGTCGGCGAAAGTCCGAAGTCTAGAACGAGTACCCATGCGAGAAGCACGGCGTTAATGGCAATCAGCCCATATGCTTCCACTCCGAGATGACGCACGTAGATCGGCACCATGACAATACCGAGCGATACGGTCACCATCTGGCCGACGAAATTTGCAAGCAGGCTTCGTCTCAACATCGCGGTCTGGTCTGCCTGTAAATTAGGTAAGGACTGCGGGCGCCGCCAGAGGTATCGCGAACCGAATTGATTTCCTCGCGAACTTGTCTCAGGGCGAGCGCGTGATTTATCAAGCGACCGAAAGATTCCACTATCATTGCGGCCGGCCGTCAGCGGATTGGCCATTCAGATTGGCCACATACGTATCGGCGATTCGAAACTCACCCGCGCGAACTGGACGTATCGGCAGGCTTCTTGATTCAGTCTGCGGGTATATCGCGAGTATCGGAGAAGCCCTCTCAACCCCTGCGGAGACCGCGCGGATGAACACTTGAACACAGCCGGCGAGCGATAGACTCCCTGCGGCTCATGCGTTGAAGCGTACCTGTCCGGGGTCAAATTAAATGTGCGGCGGCGCACGTTTAACGCGCGGCGTATCGCCTATCGCATGAACTCATGCGAGCCGCTTCACGCCGCTCGAACGCAAGTCTTGTTAGCGGCTTGGCCATGCCACCTGATCCATCGGAAGATTGAGCAGATACTGGCCATATGCATTCTTGGCGAGCGGTTTCGCGAGTTGCAGCAATTTCTCCTCGTCGATCCAATGTCGGCGGAATGCAATCTCCTCCGGGCACGCCACCACCAAACCCTGACGCTTCTGCAGCGTGGCGATGAAGGTCGCCGCTTCGATCAGCGAATCATGCGTGCCGGTATCGAGCCACGCGTAGCCACGGCCCATGATTTCCACGTCGAGCGCATTGCGCCGCAGATAGCATGAGTTGACGTCGGTGATCTCGAGTTCGCCACGCGGCGACGGCCTGATGTCCGCGGCAATGTCGCAGACTTGCTTGTCGTAGAAGTACAGACCCGTGACCGCGTAGTTCGAGCGCGGCGCCGCGGGCTTTTCCTCGATGGAGAGCGCGTGAAAACTCTTGTCGAACTCAACGACCCCGTAACGTTCCGGGTCATGCACGTGATACGCGAACACGGTCGCGCCGCTGTCACGCGCATTTGCGCGCTCGAGCTGCGCGGCGAGATCGTGGCCGTAGAAAATGTTGTCGCCGAGAATCAGCGCCGACGGATCGTTGCCCACAAAATCCCGGCCGATGATGAACGCCTGCGCGAGTCCATCCGGTGAAGGCTGAACCGCGTACTGGATGTTCATGCCCCACTGGCTGCCATCGCCCAGCATCGCTTCGAAGCGCGGCGTGTCCTGCGGCGTGGAAATGATCAGTACATCGCGAATGCCCGCCACCATCAGCGTGGACAGCGGGTAGTAGATCATCGGCTTGTCGTAGACCGGCAGTAACTGCTTGGAGACCACGTGCGTGATCGGATACAGGCGTGTGCCCGAGCCGCCCGCGAGAATAATGCCTTTGCGCGTCATTGCCGTGCCTTTACGCGCGCTGCGCGTAGTTGGTCTCAACCCACTTGCGATAGTCACCGGAGGCGACTTCGTCCGACCACGCCTGATTGTCCAGATACCACTGGACCGTCTTGGCGAGACCCGTCTCGAACGTTTCCGCAGGCTTCCAGCCGAGTTCGCGTTCGAGCTTGCGGGCGTCGATTGCATAACGGCGGTCGTGGCCCGGACGATCCTTCACATAGGTGATCTGATCGCGGTACGACGCGCCCGTCTTCGGACGCAACTGATCGAGCAGTTCGCACAGCGTGTGGACCACGCCGAGATTCTTCTTTTCGTTCCAGCCACCGATGTTGTACGTCTCGCCCGGCGTGCCGCGCGCGAGCACCTCGCGGATCGCGCTGCAATGGTCGCCGACATACAGCCAGTCGCGCACGTTCTGACCGTCGCCATAGACCGGCAGCGGCTTGCCGCCGAGCGCATTGGCGATCATCAGCGGAATCAGCTTCTCGGGGAACTGGTACGGACCGTAGTTGTTCGAGCAGTTTGTGGTGAGCATCGGGAGACCGTACGTATGATGGTAGGCGCGCACCAGATGGTCGGAACCCGCCTTGGTGGCCGAGTAAGGGCTGTTCGGCGCGTACGGCGTGGTCTCCGAGAATGGCGGATCGGTAGCGGAGAGCGAGCCGAACACCTCGTCGGTCGACACGTGCAGGAAGCGGAATTCCGCTTTGGCGGCGTCGTTCAACTTGCTCCAATACGAACGCGCCGCTTCCAGTAGCGTGAAAGTACCCACGACATTGGTCAGCACGAAGTTCTCCGGCCCGTGAATTGACCGATCGACATGAGTCTCAGCCGCGAGATGGATAATCGCGCGTGGCTTGTATTCGGCCAGCAATTCGTCCATTGCGGCGCGATCGCCTATATCGGCGCACACGAAAATATGCAGCGGATTGTGCTGCACAGATTTCAGCGTACGCAGATTGCCCGCATAGGTGAGCTTGTCGACACTCACCACGGGTTCATCGTAGATTTGCAGCCAGTCAAGCACGAAGTTGGCGCCGATAAAACCGGCGCTGCCTGTCACCAAGATCATGGAAGCCCTCTGGAAGCCGCCTTCACACAGTTACGCGGAAGGTCGATTGGAATCTGGCTGACATCCGTTGAATGATGCGTCTACGGGGCGTCGGTAAGCAGCTTTGGGGTAGCTTCCATCGCGACTTCCAGCGCCGCGAACAGATGCCACCGTCCCAGTGTAGGGTTCTAGAAATCCTGGTTCAGTGCGGAAAGCAACAGACATGCTTTCGCCTGCGCTAACGGGGGAAACGAGGGAAGCTTCGCTCGGCCGGGGGAACACTCTCGGTATTCGCGTTGACGTGGTTCGGCCTTGTCGCCGATAGTCTGATATTTCTTTTGCTGTGAGCCCCACCTGCCGTCGCGATGATCGCCGCGGCTTTCATGGTTTGTGGCAGATGTACCTGCCGATGCGCGTCGGGACGCCGGCTGCCTGCGCGTCCCGAAGAAAGCGCTATCTATCGTCTCGTGGCGTTCTGGAACGTGCGACACATAATGCGCATACGAAAACGCCAATGACCACGCCGAATATGAAGCATAAAAAATGTGTCAAAACGCTCGACATTTACCGGGTCCTTTCAATTGAGGCGAGATTGAATTTATAACGATTCACCTCCTTCGCGATTCACCGAAGATCACCACACGCAACCGGTGAAACGTCACGGACGCACAGTCAGCCGCGATGGTATGACGCGGCGGTTGACGCGCCAATCATCATACTTTACTAGAATCGCGACCATGTCGAAAAGCGGCACAGCTGAAGCGGTACGCGTATGGCTTGGCAGTGGATGCGACATCAGGCTCCCGCCGGTCGCGGATGATCTCGCCCGTTGGAGGTCACAGCGTGAAGCGAGCCGCGCATACGAGCATGGCAAAGTCGGCAGAAGCGCGGATGTAGTGCGACGCGAGGCAAGAACTGCAGGCCGCCGCGCAATGGCAATTTGACAGAAAAAGCAGACGGCGAACGGCAACTTCCGATCAGATCGTGCGGCCTATTCAAGGCAGCAGGTCGATGAATCTTGGGCGGGCGCTCCGCGCGAGTGCCGACACGCGCGAATAGCCCTCCGCGGGGGGAGAAACTGCCGCGCACGATCCCGAGCACACACGGACCGCGGCACGGTCATTCGTTGGCCAGTGTTCCCTCAAGTCAGCTGCTCGCCGTATTTTATCGTCGTGGAACGTCAGCAATCTACGCGAACGCATCAACGTATTGCCAGCCGTCCCAGATGTCAATTCGGATTGTGAATACGGCGAAACCCTCAGCGCGTGACTTCCATCGCGTTGATACGCGGCAATAGCCGGTCGAATTCGCGTTTCACGATTTCATAACATTCGCATGAGCGCGCCTCGAGCCCGGTCCGATCGAGGATCCGGACACGGCCACGACTGTGATGAATGAGATCGGCTTCGCAAAGCTTGCCGGACGCCTCGGTCACGCCTTCACGACGCACGCCGAGCATATCGGCAATGACTTGCTGCGTGACATGCAAATCGCTTGTGCCCGAACGATCGATATCGACCAGCAGCCAGCGGCACAGTTGCTCGTCCAGTCGATGCAGCCTGTTGCACGCCGCAGTCTGTGCGACCTGGGTGAGAAGAGCCTGCATGAACAGTAGCATCGATGAGCGCAGGGTTGTGCAATTGCGCAATGCTTCGCGCAGTGCTGTAGCGCTGATTCGATAGGCAAAACCCCGGCATTGAGCTTGAACGCTGGCTGGCATGGTGTCGCCGCCCGTCAGGATCGGCACGCCGGTCGTGCCATCCCTGCCGATTGCGGCGATTTCCACCGAACTGCCGTTTTCCATGGTCTGCAGCAAAGACACGATTGCTGTGGCCGGAAAATAGACGGTTCGTATGAGTTCACCGGATTTCGACAGCGTTTGTCCCGGACTCAATTCGACGAGTTCAAGATGAGGAAGTAGCGCGTCCCATTCATGCGTTGGGAGCGCCTCGAGCAGACGGTTGCCACGGCGGTATGACTGGAATGTCGTCATCATTTCCCTCACGTAAGTATCGCAGCCTGCCTGGGTACGGCAGGCCTCGCTCGAATCGAGGAGTCAATGACGATGCATTGCCCTCATTCGCGCGGTCGGCAAACAGAAGCGGTAATGGAGACGATCAAAGCTTCGCACTGGTCATCGCGTTGCGTTCGATGTCGCAATGCAGCATAACCGGCGAAGAAGTTCGCGCCAATAATGCTGGCGGAATAGCCCGCACGATCGGCGGATTTAAGAGGACTTATTTGCGTTGAACGTTCGTTGAAGCGCTGGACGCCAATGTCACTTTGCTGCAGATCGAAAGGAGCCCGATGGTAGCTGAAGTGTCAATAGGTGATAGTGTGAAATTGCAACATGTCCAGTTTATTAAGGATGTCTATGGGACGAGATAAAGCGGTCGATATGCCTTATCCCAGCGGCTCGAATCGGTAAATCAGCGTGGTGCGTGTCAGCGTTGCCTGTCAGTCAGCGGCGGTGGTCCGGTCGACCGCGACGTGCCCGGCCGCCGGTATGTCCGTCGTCGTCCGCCGTCGCGATCATTTCCGCTTCCTGCATAGCGGCCGTCTCGGCCAGCGCTTTCAGAACACCGGTCAGAATCCGCTTGCCGATTTCATGGTGAAAGATCCAGACGCCATGGATTCGTCCGGTGAATGCAGCCTCGCTCCCGATCTCCGGGTCGGGCCGAAACCCTGAACCCAACCCGAACGTGAAGAGTCCGCGTACCACTTTGCCGTTGATGTCGAGCGGACGGGCGAACTTGTCGACCTCGACGCCGCCCTGGCAGTATTGCAGCGGAATCGCCGCCCCGCGATAGTCGACCAGGGCGGACATGTTGGGCCCGTAACCGGCGCTATGGATCACGCCACATGAGTGCGCAAGACAGGTAGCAGCACGGGCACGCTCGGCTTCCCCGGAGGCGGCATCGATCAATTCGACACGCGGCTTCGTTCCCGCGACTCGGCCCTGCGACATCACCGAACATGCGATCTCGAATGCGCGGTAGCGCAGGCCGCTCGAACGATTAACGCGCCGCGTGATCGGGCAAATATCGTTGACTGGATCGACCGTATAGCCCCATGCGCGCGCTTCCTCCTCGGTTTCGAAAAACAACCGCACCGGCGAGCGGTGAATGATGGCGATTTCATCGAGCCCCGCATCGCCGAGATCATTCGCAAGACGCTCGGTCATCGTGAACGCGCTATGCGAGCCGCCGATGATCGTGATCCGGTTCGTGCGCCGGGCCGTGGCAGGCGCAAACACGGGCGCGAAGGTGTCGACCAGTTGCGTGCTCGTGAGGCGAAGCAGTTCATCCGACGTGCAGGTGATGACGCCGTTGCCCGGCGATGGAATGTCCAGCGTGCGGCACAGATCATCGACCTCTTCGACGCGCTGCGCTCCGCCGAGATTCATCACGACGGTGTCGCTGATCATCATCCGGCGTGCCGCTGGTTTGCGCGTGTCGTGATAGGCGATTTCGAAGCGGCCGTCCTGGCCGCGACGAATCGCATCGATTTCGTGTCCGCGCAGTACATCGACGTCGAAATGTTCGACGAGGTGCGCGATGAGTCGCTCGGCCGCCAGCGTGAGCAGTTCGCCGACATCCGAAAGCAGCGGCGCACCGTCGGGGTCCGCGGCCAATTTCTTGTGCAACTCGTTGTATTCGCGGATGTCGCCGAACACGTCGTCGAAGCGTTCGTGTTCGAGGCACGCGAGGAAAGATTTGGCGACCGAGTTGCCCGTGACGTTCACATAGTCGCCGAGTTTGCCTGCTCCGAGACTCACGCGTTTGTCGATGATCAGCAAGCCGTTCCTGGCCACCTCTGCCAGCTTGCCGCTCTTGAACGCGTAGAACAGGAAGCCCATTCCGGCCGGGCCGGCGCCGCACAACACGCACGAGTAATCGCTGGGTACGCTCCCGGAACTATCCGGATCTGTCGCTGAGAACCTCTGCATGACTTTGGGGCTCGATAGTTGTCCGCTGTGAATTGATGCGCACCATGCGCGTTGCCGGCGTCGAGGACAGTCCTCGGATCGGATTCAACACACAATATCCCTTAATGCGAAGCATCACTCTGTGCGCTCGCGCACGGACAATATTTCGGAACCTTACCGCAAGGCATCGGCTTCCCAACATTTTCCTGTACGGCAGGATTTTCCGGCCACGAATTACGTCGGGAAAAAGTTCTTTTGATTAGCAATCGACATGCCATGCAAGCATGAAATACCCGCACGTGTAGCTGATTTTACAAAATCTAACAATTAGGATTTCTGAATTAAATTGCCGTCAGTACGCGATTGAAACCGGCGCTTGCCAACAACGCGAGCGCAGGCCCCTCCGCCATTACGCCATCTGGAACACCGCCACGGCATCGCGCAATATGGTCGCCTGCTCTTCCAGCGATTTCGCCGCTGCAGCGGCTTCTTCCACGAGCGCCGCATTGTGTTGCGTGACTTCGTCGATCTGCGAGACGGCCTTATTGACCTGTTCGATACCGTCACTCTGTTCGAGCGCAGACGCCTCGATTTCGTTCATCACGCCGGTCACGCGCTCAACGGCGCTCATGGCTTCGTGAATCGTCTTCTGCGCGTCGGACACGAGAGACGCGCCC
Organism: Paraburkholderia aromaticivorans; assembly: GCF_012689525.1. Classification (NCBI taxonomy): domain Bacteria; kingdom Pseudomonadati; phylum Pseudomonadota; class Betaproteobacteria; order Burkholderiales; family Burkholderiaceae; genus Paraburkholderia; species Paraburkholderia aromaticivorans. The sequence continues at coordinate 821,442 of NZ_CP051516.1, read as the reverse complement.
TCCTGAACCTTGGCGGCCGATTCGCCGATCAGTTCCTTGATTTCCTTCGCCGCCGCACCTGAGCGCTGAGCGAGGCTGCGCACTTCCGAAGCCACCACTGCGAACCCGCGCCCCTGCTCGCCTGCGCGCGCTGCTTCCACTGCCGCGTTCAACGCCAGAATGTTGGTCTGAAACGCAATCCCCTCGATCATGCCGATGATTTCCGTCACCTTGCGCGACGACTCGCTGATCCCATCCATCGTTTCAGTGACACGCGAGACCACTTTGCCGCCACGCGTGACCGTGTCGAGCGCGCCATGGGCAAGCCGGTTCGCCTGCTTCGCGTTGTCCGCGTTCTGTTTCACCGTGGCCGACAACTGCTCCATGCTCGCGGCGGTCTGCTGAAGCGCCGCAGCTTGCTGCTCGGTGCGTGAGGACAGATCCGCATTGCCCGCCGCAATCTCGTTCGCCCCCTGTGTGATCGCCGTCGTGCTGCCGCGCACTTTCGACACGGTCTCGACGAGGCCGTCGCGCATCTTCGTCAACGCGCTCAGCAATTGACCCATCTCGTTGCGCGATTTGATCTTGATGGCGACCGTCAGATCGCCGGCGGCGATGCGCTCGAAATGCTTGACGGTTGCGTTGACCGGCTTGATCAACGCCACTGACAAACCGATGCGCGCCGCCACGCCGATCACGAGCGCGATGGCGCCGATCGCGGCGAACAGCAGCGTCGCGATCTGGAAGCGCTGCGCGGCCGTTTGGGCTTGCTGATACTGGCTGTCGATCCGCGAGCGTTCGAGCGCGTCGATCGCTTTCGAATAAGTGGCGTAAAAACTGTTCGCCGTCTCGCCCTGAATATTGCGGAAGGTATTGAAATCGAAGTCGGCAAGCGCCTTGAATTCCGGCTCGATCGCCTTATCGACCAGCGCGCTGCGCGCCTGTTCCACGTTTTGCGCGAGCTTCTGCTCGTTATCGTCCGCAAATGGGCCGGCCATGTAATTGCGAAAGTCTTTGTTCGATTCGACCAGCACCTTGTGCGCGGCCGGTAACAGGTCGTCGGTCTGCTTGCCGACGCTAAAGAGCGTCTGATACGAACCTAGTGCGAGCTGCACTTGCAGCAGCTTCTCGGAGCTTGCCTTCAGATGCGACAGCGCGGCCGCGCTACGCTGCGTGTCGTCGAGGCTGCTGTTGGCGAGCTTGAGCGCGCCATAGCCGACACCGATCACTGTCAGCAGGAAAGCGACGAATACGCTGATCACCAGCGTCAGGCCGCCACGAATTGTGATGTTATTTAGCATTGGGTCTCCGGAACGTCTTGCCGATCGGCGGCGAAACAGGTTGGCAGGCGCGCGCCGTCTTTTTTGCGCGTGACTTACTCTTCGCCGCATCCAGGTTAACGACCTCGCACGACCCCTGCTAAATAGGTGGAATCCATGACTGGCGGGCGTTTGCGAGCCGCGTCACCTCACTATCTGGGATCTTCGGGCAACTACGCGGCACCGCTGCTTTTCCGGGCGTCGTGCGTTTCGTTTGTATAATTCGGCGTCTTCGCTCAGGCCCACTTTCATGCTTAGTTTTGCGCTCGGCTTTCTCGTTTCACTGCTGATCACGCTGTTGATCGTGCGCTATGCGCATCTGCATGAAAAATTCTCCACCGACACCGATCTGGCCGGCGTGCAGAAATTCCATGTGCGCCCGGTGCCGCGCATCGGCGGGACCGGCATTCTGCTCGGGCTGATCGTCTCCGCCGTGCAGTTGCATCACCAGTATCCCGCCGTGTCAGGCGGCATTCTCGGGCTGATTGCGTGCGGCATGCCGGCCTTCGGCTCAGGACTGGTCGAAGACCTGACCAAGCGCGTGTCGCCGCTTGCAAGGCTGCTCTGCACGATGGCAGCGGCCGCGCTCGCCTATTTCCTGCTGAACATCGCCGTGACGCGCATCAGCGTGCCGCCGCTCGACTTCCTGCTCTCGTACGCGGTGATCTCCTGCGCGGTCACGGTGCTGGCGGTTGCCGCGCTCGCCAACGCGATCAATATCATCGACGGCTTCAACGGACTCGCGTCGATGGTCGCGTTCATGATGTTCGCCTCGCTCGCCTACGTCGCGTTCCAGGTGTCCGATCCGATCGTGCTGTCCGCCTCGTTCATGATGATGGGCGCGGTGCTCGGCTTCTTCATCTGGAATTTCCCGGCGGGGCTGATCTTTCTCGGCGACGGCGGCGCGTATTTCATCGGCTTCATGCTCGCCGAGCTGTCGATCATGCTGGTGATGCGCAATCGCGACGTGTCGGCGTGGTATCCCGTGCTGTTGTTCATGTATCCAATCTTCGAGACCTGCTTCTCGATCTACCGGAAAAAATTCATTCGCGGCATGTCGCCGGGCATTCCCGACGGCGTGCATCTGCACATGCTGGTGTACAAGCGGCTCATGCGCTGGGCGGTCGGCGTGCGTACCGCGCGCGAATTGACGCGGCGTAACTCGCTGACGTCGCCGTACTTGTGGCTGCTCTGTCTGATCGCGGTCGTGCCGGCCACGCTGTTCTGGCGGCATACGCTGCATCTGTTCTGCTTCGTGGTGGTGTTCGCCGCGACGTATGTCTGGCTCTACGTGAGTATCGTGCGGTTCAAGTCGCCGCGGTGGATGGTGGTCAGGAAGACCCGGCGGTAATGAAAAAAAGGCGCTCGAATGTGAGCGCCTTTTGCTGTGTGTCTTTCGAGACTTTGGCCTTGCGATGCGATGCAAGGCCGCCGCGAAAGGCAGCCTTCACCGGTTCATAGTCACGAAGCCCGCGTCGCCGACGCCACGCTATGCAACGCCGGCGCGGCAGCCGGCTGATACTCCGGCACCCAGCGCCGCAGATCGCGGCGCACTTCCTGGTCGCTCGGCACACGATGCTGCATCAGCCAGGGCAGCAGTTCGTCCAGGAGATTGTCGGGCGCTTCACGCGCCTGCGCGATGCGCAGCTTCGGATGCGGCGTGCGCGTGGTCGCTTCGTCGTCGGCCAGCAGTTCCTCGTAGAGCTTCTCGCCGGGACGCAGGCCCGTGAAGACGATGCGGATGTGCTCCTCGCTGAAGCCATACAGGCGAATCAGGTCGCGCGCGAGATCGACGATCTTGACCGGCTCGCCCATGTCGAGAATGAAAATCTCGCCGCCGTGCCCCATGCTCGACGCTTGCAGCACGAGTTGCGACGCTTCGGGGATCGTCATGAAGAAGCGCGTGATCTCCGGATGTGTGACCGTGACTGGCCCGCCTTTCGCGATCTGTTGTTGAAACTTGGGAATGACACTGCCCGCGCTGCCGAGCACGTTGCCGAACCGCACCGTCTCGAACTGCGTGCGCGTGCTGGTCTGCTGCAGCGCCTGGCAGGCCATTTCCGCGAGGCGCTTGCTCGCACCCATCACGTTGGTCGGGTTCACTGCCTTGTCGGTGGAGATCAGCACGAAATGCTTCACGTCGTGACGAATCGCCGCGCGTGCGACACGGTATGTACCCAGCACGTTGTTGCGCACCGCCTGCCATGCATTCAGTTCTTCCATCAGCGGCACGTGCTTGTAGGCCGCAGCGTGAAAGAGAATGTGCGGCGTGTAGCGCGACAGCACCTGATCGAGCAGCAAGGAATCTTTGGCGTCGCCAATCACCGGCACCACGGAGAGCTTCGGAAAGCGGTCATGCAGTTCTTCCGTGAGGCGGTACATCGCATACTCGGACAGATCGAACGCGATCAACTGCGCGGGTTCGAAGCGCAGAATCTGGCGGCACAGTTCCGAGCCGATCGAGCCGCCCGCGCCGGTCACCATCACCACGCGGCCGCTCAACAGCGCTTCGACGTGCGGCATGTCGATACGTACCGCCTCGCGGCCCAGCAGGTCTTCCAGATCGATCTGACGCACACGCGACAGGAACGCTTCGCCTTGCGTCAGCGTGGTCAATGCGGGCAGCACCATGGCCCGCACGCCGGCGCGCACGCACAACGTTGCCACGCGACGCTGTGCATCGACCGACGCCGACGGAATCGCGATGATCGCGTGCTCAACCTTCATGTCCGAAGCCCAGTGCTGCAGGTCGCTGATCGGCCCCCACACCTTATAGCCGTAGATTTCGCGGCCCTGCTTGGCGGGATCGTCGTCGAGCAGGCCCACCAGCCGCCATTCGCTCGAACGCGACAGTTCACGGGCCAGGTTCGCGCCCGCGTTGCCCGCGCCGAGCACCACCACCGGCTTGCCTTGTCCGACCAGGCCGCCGTAGAGATAGAACTCCTTGGAGGCGCGATAGAGCGCGCGCGAGCCGCCCATCGCGAGGAACAACAGAAGCGGAGAAACAACGAGTACGGAGCGCGGAATGATGGGATGCGGCTGGGCCATGACGGCCACCATCATCATCACGAATGCACCGGCCAGCACGGCCTTGGCGATGCGCATCAGGTCCGGCAGGCTCGCAAATACCCACATGCCCCGGTACAGGCCGAAGATGCGGAACATCACACCGTAGACGGGGAGCACCCAGATGAGGGTTCGGACGGCGCCGGACCAGAACTCGACCGGAACGTAGCCATTGAAGCGGATCAGGTATGCCGCGAGCCAAGTACCCGCGACTGCGCAAAGGTCGAAGGCGAAAGCGCTAAATGATAGCCATGAGGCTTTGTGTCGAAACATCGGCGTCACACCTCAGGTTGTTCGGAATCTGCTATCCGGAATCGACGCCAGCGTGAATCGACTCCGATACCAATCAATACCAGCACGATCACCCATGCGCCCACGCTACACCATTGAAGCGCTGAAGGCCAGCCAAGCAATACCACAGCAAGTACTATACCAGCCGCCATTACTGCATACCATAGGATGGCCGTCTTCGAATGCCCAAGCCCGTACTGGACCATGCGTTGATAGTAGTGCTCGCGGTGCGCCTGCCAGATTTTCTCGCCGCGCAGGAGCCGCCGCAGCAGCGTGACCGACGCGTCGCCGATGAACGGCGAAAACACCAGCGCGGGAAACCAGATCGGCCAGACGCCGTCGCTCCAGCCCCAATAGCCGAAAGCGCCCGCCAGGAAGCCGAGCGGAATCGACCCGGCGTCGCCGAGGAAGATTTTCGCCGGGTGGAAGTTGAAGACCAGAAAGCCCGCGGCAGCACCCGCCACGGCGGCCGACGCCCACGCGAGTTCCGGCGACGGATGCGCGGTGAGCGCGGCCCCGGCGGCGTAGCCCGCGAAGCCGAACAGCGTCATGCCGCCGGCCAGGCCGTCCGCACCGTCCATGAAATTGTAAAGATTGACCAGCCAGAGCAGTAAAAACGACAGGCCCGCCAGCAACCAGAGCGGCGCCGGCGCCGGGTGCGCCCAGACGAAGATCGCCACCGCGGCCAGGTGCGCCGCGAACCTGACCCGCGCGGGCAGTCCGCGCCGGTCGTCGATCTGCGAGACCGCCGCCAGTACGGCAGCGCACAGCGCGGCAAGCCAGAGGTGCGGCGCGACGATCAGCGTCGCCACGACCACCACCGGAACGATGCCCCAGCCGCCCACCCGCGGCGTGGGCCGCGTGTGCAACGAGCGGTCGTTGGGAATGTCGGTGGCAAGACGCCACGCGAGGCCGGTCCTGAGCAGCGTCCAGAGGATCGCCGCGCAGGCGCAAGCGGAGCCGAGCGCGATCAGGATCGCGGTCGTCCAGCCCGGCATCGTGGAATGGGACATCAGCATGCGCGCCTCAATGCGTGGATCGGTACCAGCGGGCTGTCGCGGCCAGCCCTTCTTCGGTGGAGTGCGGCGCCTGCCAGCCCAGCACCGTGCGAATCCGGCTGGTGTCGAGCTGCAATGAGCCGACGAGCCGGTCTACTTGCGCCGTGCGCCCCGTCAGGCGGCCGGCGAGGCGCAGCCAGCTCTCAGGCACGGGCAGCAAACGCGCGGGCCGGCTAAGGTGGCGGCCAAGCGCGCGGGCCAGTTCGGCGATCGTCAACGCGTCGTTGTCCGCAACGTGGAAGCACTGCTGGGCCGCGCGCGCGTCGGTCGCGCAATGCACTAAAGCGTCCGCGAGATTATCGACATAGATGAGGCTGCGTCTTGCGCGAAGTGCGCCGAGCGGCAGCGGCACGCCCTTCCATACGCCGTTCATCAGGCTCAGGAAATTGGCCCGTACGTCCGGACCGTAGACCAGCGGCGGGCGCACGATCACGATCTCGAGGCCAGTCTCCACACCCAGGCGGATCAGCGCTTCTTCGGCAGCGCGTTTCGAGCGACCGTACGGATCTTGCGGCGCCGGGGGATCGTCTTCGCGCACTGGGCGGCCCGAATCGGCTTCGGTCATCGCCTTGATGCTGCTGACGAAGACAAAGCGCCGCACGCCGTGCCGCCACGCGGCGCGCGCGACACGCAGCGTGCCCTCGACATTGGTCGCCTGGAAAGCAGCTTCTGGATCGGTGGCGCCCTCGAGCATGACATGCACGCGCGCCGCCAGATGCACGACGCAATCCACTTGCAATGCGGCAGGCCAGCCTGCGTCAATGCCTGCGAAATTCACGCTGGGGTCGACCCATTCGTCCACACCGCGTTCTCGCTGCATCTCCCGCCGTACAAGGCCGGTGACCGTGTTTCCGGAATCACGCAACGCGCGGCACAGCGCACGGCCGACAAAGCCGTTGGCGCCGGTAACGAGCACCTGGCTCATAGCCACTTCCAGCCGAATCGGTCAAAGAACTTGTACGCCGAAGACATGAACATACGGATATGCACAGAGCCCTTGCGCGCTGCACCGCCGCCGTGATGCAACACGCGCACCGTGGGGGCGTAGACGACGCGGGTGACGTCATGCGCGCGAAGACTCAGATCATAGTCCTCGAAGTAAAGGAAATAACGCGCGTCGAAGCCTGCCAGCTGCTTCAAGGCCGTCATGCGAAACAGCATGAAACAGCCGCTGACGATCGGCGGATCCCACACTGTGTCACGTGCATTGATCCGGTCTCGCATCTCGTAGCGCGCGAGTCGACGGACGAACAGTCGACGCATTCCTGACGGCAAAAAACCGCGTACAAACAGATCGAGCAACGTAGGGTAACGTCGGCACAAGAACTGCTGCTCGCCATGCTCGTCTCCGATCCATGGCGTGATGAGGCCGGCTTCGGGGTGCGCGTCAAAAAAATCGAGCGCTTCGCGAAGCGCGTCGCTCGCCAGATCGATGTCGGGATTCAGCACCAGGTGATAACGGCTGGCACTGCTTTCGATTGCGAGATTGTGGCCCCTACCGTAGCCTACGTTCCCCTGTCCCGCGATGATCGTACAAACGATGCCGCGAGCCCGGAGTTCATCCAGCGAAGCCGGGATGTCGGGCAAGCCACCGTTGTCGACCAGATACAACGTCACCGGGAGCTGGGGTCGGCTGGTGTGCAGCGCATCGCACGCGGCGGCGAGCCCCGTGAGCGTGGACACCAACTGTTCTGTATCCGGGTGGTAGACCACCACCGACACGGACAACCCGTCGGATAGGGGATGCAGAGTGCGCGTTTCTTTCATGTAGAACTGCGTGCCTTATCGTGGGCACTTCGGTGGGCACTTCGAAAAAACCTACGTTGCGCGGACGCAACAAACCGGAAGTTTGCTCAAATTTTCGCTGTTCGGCAACCCGTCTTTCCCTTTGTTACGCCCGATACGACTCCATCAAACCCTATTTATTCTGTTTTAATTCGGATCTTCTGCCTCAGAATCAGGCACTTCACCTGCGAGGTTGTGCGCATTATCGCGGAATAGTAAAGTAACGCCGCCAAACTCCGACCGTTCGTTATCGGACGAAATTCGGGCTTCAGTGCAGCGCCACAGACGGCAGCCGTCCGCTCAACAAATCTGACAACCGCCCTCAGGGCAGAATGAATGCGCAGCAGACCACTCGTCGTCGACCTCGATGGCACATTGATTCGCTCAGACATCCTGATCGAGTCTGGATTTGCCTATCTGAAGGCAGCCCCGCAACGCTTTTACGAGCCGCTGCTGTGGCTCGCGCGCGGCGGCAAGCCAGGTTTGAAAGCGGGCCTCGCCGACGCGACCAACGTGGACGTCGCCGTGCTGCCCTACGACGCCACGGTCCTGCAATGGCTGAAGGGTGAACGCGACGCCGGTCGCACGCTGGTGCTGGCCACGGCAAGCCACGAACGTTACGCGCAAGCCATCTCCGCCCATCTCGGCATTTTCGACAGGACGTTCGCCACGAACGACAGCATCAACCTGTCCGCTCACAACAAGCGCGATACGCTGGTCGCCGAGTACGGCGAAAAAGGCTTCGACTATGCCGGCAATTCGCATGACGACTTAGCGGTCTGGCAATCCGCCGACCGCGCGTACGTGGTGAATCCGTCCAATGGGGTGGAACGCGCCGCCCGCAAGATCGGCAATGTGGAGCGGGTGATCGAATCACGCCCTCCCGCCGCCAAAACCTGGGCCAAATCCTTGCGCCTGCATCAGTGGCTGAAGAATCTTTTGATCTTCTTGCCGCTGCTGGCCGCACATAAGTTGTCTTCCCCTGAACTGACTCTCGCTGCTCTGTTGGCGTTTCTCACGTTCGGCTTGTGCGCCTCGAGTGTCTATCTGCTCAACGACCTGCTCGATCTCGAGGACGACCGTCATCACCCCGTCAAACGGAAACGCCCGCTTGCCTCCGGCGCGCTGCCGCTCACATGGGGTCTTGCACTCTTTCCTGTCTTGCTGGTGGTCGCGTTCGTCACCGCGTGGCTTTTCCTGCCCTGGCAATTCTCCGCGGCGCTGTTCGGCTATTACATATTGACGCTGGCGTATTCGATGTTCCTGAAACGCCAGGTGATGGTCGACGTGGTCGTGCTGGCCATGCTGTACACGATGCGTATCATCGCCGGAACGGCGGCGGTCGACGCGCAACTGACTTTCTGGCTGCTCGCCTTCTCGATGTTCATCTTCCTGAGCCTCGCGCTGGTCAAGCGATATGCCGAACTGCACTCGATGAAAGCGCGCGGCCTCGTGAAGACGCGCGGGCGCGGCTATGTGGCGAGCGACCTGTCGCTGATCTCATCGCTTGGGACCTCGTCCGGCTATCTGGCCGTACTCGTGCTTGCGCTCTATATTCAGGACGCGAAAACCGCCGGCATGTACCGCCATCCACAGGTCATCTGGCTCGCCTGTCCGCTGCTGCTCTACTGGGTAAGCCGCACCTGGATCATTGCGCATCGCGGTCTGATGCACGACGATCCGATCGTTTTCGCGGCGCGCGACCGGGTCAGCCTCGCTGTCGTCGTACTTTGCGGCCTGATTTTCTGGGCAGCGATCTAGGCGATGAATAGAGTTCTGTCATGGGGACGTTACCCACCCATACCGCAGGAGGCGCATGCGATTGCATGGCGTGATGCCGCGCGCGCCACGTGGTCGGATGCGGCCCGGGAACACGGCACCACGCTCGCCTTCGGCAATGGCCGCAGCTACGGCGACAGTTGCCTCGCCGCCTCTGGTCATGTCGTGCAAACGCTGCCGCTGGACCGGCTGATTGCCGCTGACTGGCAAACCGGCGTCTTGCGCGCGGAGCCTGGCGTCACGCTGGAGCAAATTCTCGACGTCGCGATTCCACGCGGCTGGATGCTGCCGGTCACACCGGGCACGAAATACGCGACCTTGGGCGGAGCGATTGCCAACGACGTCCACGGCAAGAATCACCATGTACGAGGCACCTTCGGCCGGCACGTGCGCCGCTTCGCGCTCGCGCGCAGCGACGGCTCGCAATTCGAGTGCTCGCCCGACGAGCAAGCGGAGTTTTTCGCCGCCACGATCGGCGGCCTCGGGCTGACCGGGCTGATCCTGTGGGCAGAGATTCAGTTGATGCCGATCCGCTCAAGCGTGATCGACATGACGAGCATCCGCTTCGGCAATCTGGACGAGTTCTTCGCGTTGTCGGAAAAGCTCGACCCATTGCATGAATACAGCGTCGCCTGGGTGGATTGCCAAAGTCGCGGCTCGGCGCTCGGACGCGGCATCTTCATGGCCGGCGACCATGCGACGGACGGACCGCTCGAAGTCACACGGCGAAAGAAACGCACCGTCCCGTTCACGCTGCCGATTCCGGTGTTCAACCGCTTCACGTTGCGCGCGTTCAACGAGCTCTACTACCAGAAGCAGCAGCGCGGCGAAGTCGTTGCGAAGGTCGGTTACGACGCCTACTTCTACCCGCTGGACAGCTTGCTGGAATGGAATCGAATCTACGGGCGGGCGGGCTTTCAGCAATACCAATGCGTGGTGCCGTCGGCCACGGCGCGTGACGCGACGCGCGCGATCCTCGGCGCGATTGCCAAAAGCGGCACGGGCTCATTTCTCGCCGTACTGAAACGCTGCGGTGATTTGCGCTCGCCGGGCCTTTTGTCGTTTCCGATGGAAGGCACGTCCCTCGCTCTCGATTTCCCGCAGCGCGACGCATTGAATACCCGGCTCTTTGCGAATCTCGATGCAATCGTGCGCGAAGCCGGCGGCCGGATCTATCCGGCTAAAGACGCGCACATGCCCGGCGCCGACTTTCGCGCCGCCTACCCTCAATGGCAGCAACTCGAAGCGCTGCGCGACCCCGCGTTACTTTCGCGTTTCTGGGAACGGACCACTCGAACATGAAAAACATTCTTATCGTCGGCGCCACGTCGGCGATCGCCATCGCCTGTGCACGCCAATGGGCCACCCAAGGCGCACGTTTTTTCCTGGTTGCCCGCAACGGCGAACGCCTCCAGCAGGTGGCCGCGGATCTGACCGCGCGCGGCGCGCAACTGGCAGCCAGTCATCAACTCGATATCGATCGCCTGGATCTGCATGCGGGCATGCTCGAACAGTGCCAGAAAGAACTCGGCGCGCTCGATATCGTGCTGGTCGCGCCCGGCACTTTGCCGGACCAGGCCGCGTGCCAGGCGGACCCCGCGGTGGCCGTGCGTGAATTCAACACGAATGCTGTTTCGGTGATCGCGCTGTTGACGCCGATTGCCAACATCCTGGAAGCGCAGAAGCGCGGTGCACTGGCGGTCATCTCGTCGGTGGCGGGCGATCGCGGCCGACCCTCGAACTATCTGTACGGCAGCGCGAAGGCCGCGCTTTCCGCGTTCTGCGAGGGACTGAATGCACGGTTATTCAAAGTCGGCGTCCACGTTCTGACCATCAAACCGGGCTTCGTGGCGACGCCGATGACAGCCGGCCTGCCCTTGCCCGGCCCCCTTGTCGCGACACCCGACCAGGTGGCGAGCGACATCGTGCGCGCCGTCGACAAGCGCAAGGACGTGCTGTATACGCGCTGGTTCTGGGCGATCATCATGCTGATCATCCGCTCGGTTCCGCGCTTCTTGTTCAAGCGCGCGTCCCTGTAAAGGGAAATCGGGACGATGAGTCGGCGAGAAACTTTTGGCAACTACGCGGTGTTGGCGCTGGGTGTCATCACGTTCGCAACAACGGTGTTCGCGGTTTGGCAGCACTTTTCGCCGTTGCCATACGGCGACTCATGGGACGGCTCCATTGGCTTCTATATGCGCGCCGCGCAAGATCCCTGGCACGCGTTCTTCGAACAGCATAACGAACATCGCCTGACTTTCTCGCGATTGATATTTTTCGCCGACATCCGTTATTTCGGCGGCCGAAATGTCTTTTCCCTCATTTCCAATCTGATGCTTGCGGGTGCGCTTGCGGTGGCTTTTTTCCGCATCACGATCCACTACCGCCCCACTCTCTCGCGGCAGACACGCTTCGGACTGGCGGGCGCCATCCTCGTATTCGCCTTCTCGTGGATGCAGCGGGAAAACTTCGCGTGGGGATTTCAAAGCCAGTGGTTCGCCGTTTATCTCTTTGCGCTGCTCGCGTTCCATTCAATCGATCGTACCGCCGAAGCCAATGCCGGCGACGAACGCGCAAGACGGCTCGGGTGGCTGACGGCAGCGTTGGTCAGTGCGTGGCTCGCGGCGTACTCGATGTCGAGCGGTGTACTGGTGCTCCCCGCGCTCATCGTGCAGGCGCTCTACGTGCGGCTGAAACCGCGCGAACTGCTGGCAATCGTCGTCGTGGCCGTTGCCGTATGGCTGGCCTATTTCATCGACTGGCACAAGCCGGGCAGCAGCGGCAATCTGATCGCCGGCGTGCGCGAGCACCCGATTGCCGCGGTTCGCTACGCGCTGCTCTATCTGGGTTCGCCGGCCTTTCAGATCAGGACCGGCCTCGCGGGAGCCTACGTCGCGGGTATTCTGGTGTTGGCGGCGCTTGCGGCAAACTGCTTCAAACTCTTGCGCCCCAGTGCCGATCGCCCTCAAGGTGTGGCCTTGCTCGTATTTGCATTGTTCATCGCGGGCAATGCGCTGCTGACGGCGAGCGGGCGGCTTTGGTTCGGGCTTGAGACAGCGCTGGCTTCGCGCTATACGACAGCCTCCCTGATGGGCTGGCTCGCACTGATCCTCTTTGCCGCGCTAAACAGCCGCACACCGGAACAACTGAAGCGTGCCGTCTTCGTCGCGACGCTCGCCACCTTGGCCGTCGCGTCGGGTCAACGCTTCTTCGTGCGGGCGGATCGTGATGAGACTTACGCACGCTTTGTCGCCGGCCTCGCGCTGCGGGCTCATGTCTATGATCCGGAGATCATCCGCCCGGTCTATCCGTTTCCGGACGCTTTGCCGAACATCGCGCGGCAAGCCGAGGCAGAACAACTGTCGATTTTCGCGTTGAATCAACCCGACTATCTGGTGCCGCCGAGCCGGATCAACGCATCCTTGCCCTGCGCTGGTAGCATCGACGACATCTCGGCGACGACGACCCCCGGCATGTATCGCGCCACGGGTTGGATTTACGACCAGGCAGACAAGCGCACGCCGCGAGCGATCGTCGTCACCGACGCCGCCGGTATGACACTTGGCACCGGCGTCATCGGCGCCGAGCGAGGCGACGTTCGCAACATATTCGGACGAAGGGCCCGATACAGTGGCTGGACGGCTTTCTTCAAGGCGCCGGCAAGCGGCGGCATACGAGTCGATGGACAAACGGCCAACGGCACCTATTGCGCACTGCAGGCCGAAAAACCGATGCCCGCAGCAATGCCTGCGGCAGCGACAGTTCAATAGGCGCGGCCCGTAGCGGCCGCCGGCGGTTTCCAGGCCGTTTCTGGAGATGTCTTGGCTTGCTAGTATCATCTAGCCCTTACAAAGTTGCTGAACGCCCCATTCAAAGAGTTAACGCATGAACCAAACCCGCATCCTTCTTCCAGGCGGCGCCGGCCTTGTCGGCCAGAACCTCGTTGCGCGACTCAAAGCGCGCGGGTATGACAATCTGGTCGTGATCGACAAGCACAAGGCCAACCTGGAAGTGCTTCGCAAGGTCCATCCTGACGTCACGGCAATTTATGCCGATCTGGCCGAGCCGGGCGGTTGGGAACAGCACTTCGAAGGCGCGGATCTCGTCGTCATGCTGCAGGCGCAGATCGGCGCTCCGACCATCGAACCGTTTATTCGCAACAACATCACGTCCACGCGAAATGTGCTCGAGGTGATCAAGCGCAACCAGATTCCGTACACCGTGCACATCAGTTCTTCGGTGGTGAATTCCGTGGGCGAGGATTTCTATACCGACACGAAACGCGAGCAGGAAGAGATCGTGCACGCCTCGGGCATCGAATGCGTGGTGTTGCGGCCTACGCTGATGTTCGGCTGGTTCGACCGCAAGCACCTCGGCTGGCTGTCGCGCTTCATGCATCGCGTACCGGTGTTCCCGATTCCCGGCAGCGGCAAATACATGCGTCAGCCGCTCTACGTCGGCGACTTCTGCAATGTGATCATCAGTTGCATCGAGTCGCGCATCAAGGGCCAGGCATTCAATATCACCGGCCTCGAACGCGTGGACTATATCGACATCATCCGTCAGATCAAGCGCGCCACTCGCGCACCGTGCGCGATCGTGCGAATTCCGTATGGTCTCTTCTATGTGCTGCTGAAGGTGTATGCCATCTTCGACAAGAACCCGCCGTTCACCGCGGACCAGCTCAAAGCGTTGACGGCCGGCGACGAATTCGAAGTGATCGACTGGGAAGGCATCTTCAAGATCCGTGCTACGCCATTCGCAAAGGCCATGGACGAGACCTTCAACGATCCGACGTATAGCCACATCGCACTGGAATTCTGAGCAGAGCCACGTTATGAGCGAACAACGCATTGCAGTACTCGGCGCCGGGCCGATGGGTCTCGGCGCCGCCTACCAGCTCGTCAAGGACGGGCGCAAACCGGTCATTTTCGAAGCGGACGACCGGGTTGGCGGGATGGCCGCGTGCTTTGACTTCGGCGGCCTCTCCATCGAGCGCTACTATCATTTCCACGCGATTTCCGATCACGCTTTCTTCGAAGTGCTGCGCGAGCTCGGCATCGAAGAAAAAATGCAGTGGCGCGAAACGAAGATGGGCTACTTCTATCAAGGCCGCGTGCAGCCGTGGGGCAACCCGATGGCGCTCCTGAAGTTCAAGGGACTCAGCCTGCAAGCCAAATTCCGCTATGGCTTGCACGCGTTTCTGTCGACCAAGCGCAACGACTGGAAGCCGCTCGATCACGTTGAAGCGACGGGCTGGATTCGCCGCTGGATTGGTGAGGAAGCGTGGGAAGTGTTGTGGCGGCGTCTGTTCGACTACAAGTTCTACGACTACGCGGACAACCTGTCCGCCGCCTGGATCTGGAGTCGTATTCGCCGTATCGGCCGCTCGCGCTATAACCTCTTTCACGAGAAGCTCGGCTACCTCGAAGGCGGTTCCGATACGTTGCTGGAAGGTATGCGCCGTTATATCGAGGCCAACGGCGGCGAGTTTCGTCTTGGCACACCCGCGCAGAAGGTCGTGATCGAGAACGGCAAGGTCACGGGTATCGAAGCCGGTGGCGAGTTCCTGCCGTTCGACAAAGTCATCAGCACGATTCCGCTGCCCTATGTGCCGCGCGTGATGCCGGATTTGCCCACCGAGATTCTCGACGCATTCCGCAGCGTCAAGAACGTGGCCGTGGTGTGCATTATCGCCAAGCTGAAGAAATCGGTAACCGAGAACTTCTGGCTGAACACCAACGATCCGGAGATGGATATTCCGGGCATCGTCGAATATACGAATCTGCGGCCGCTCGATCATCACGTCGTCTACGTGCCGTTCTATATTCCGGGCGAACATCCGAAGTACCAGGAACCGGATTCGGCGTTCATCGACAAAGTGAAACGCTATCTGATGAAAATCAACCCGGCACTCAAGCCGGACGATTTCATCGACGTGCGTGCGAGCCGGTATCGTTTCGCGCAACCGATTTGCGAACCGGGTTATCTCGACCGCCTGCCGCCGATTCAGTTGCCGGTGGAAGGCTTGCTCGTCGCCGATACGTCTTACTACTACCCCGAAGACCGTGGCATCTCGGAGAGTATCGGGCTATCGCGCAAGATGGCGAGGATGATATGACGCGGGTTCATGCACTCGCCAAGCGTACCTTCGTCTCGAAGAGCTTTCTGCTGTTCCTGTTGACCGGCGGCTTTGCCGCGGCGGTCAATTGGGGCAGCCGGATTGTCTATAACAAGTGGATGCCGTACTCGGCCGCCATTGTCGTCGCGTATATCACCGGGATGATCACGGCGTTCATTCTGGCGAAGCTGTTCGTGTTCACGAAGAGCACGCAATCGACAGGGCGGTCGGTGTTCTTCTTTACGCTCGTCAATCTCGTTGCCGTCGTGCAAACCTGGGCGGTGAGTGTCGGGCTGGCGTACTACGTGTTTCCGCGGATGGGCATGACCTGGCATGCGCGGGATCTTGCGCATGCCGTCGGCGTCGCTGTACCGGTGTTCACGAGCTACGTGGGGCACAAGAGGTGGAGCTTCAAGCACTGAAAGGTCAGCGTGACGTCGCCGATCTATCAGCACATACGATCAGCGCGCCGGTTTGACTTCTGCCCGGAACACATCACCTGGTGGCGCGTGGACAAGGAAAACGCCACCTTGCGTCGATACGATCTCGTAGGGATACCACGGGACCGCGAATCGCAATGCGCTGTTCACCAGCATCAGCAATAAAAGCAGCGTAGCGCCGTAGCGCGCAAGCGCGATTCTGCTTTGGGTGGCCGCGATGACGAACGTCCACATGCACAGAATAAGCGGAAAGAAGGTGTACCGCGCACTCACGCCCGACCACCGGACGGGCAACTGCGGCGCGTCACTCCGCACGACTCCAAGCATCCAGAACACGACGGCGAACGCGAGCGCAATCACGCAGACGTTGCGCCATTTGCCGGGCAAAGTCGCCACGCACGCCAGAACCGCGGCGAACAGCGCGAATGAAACATAAAACATCCCCTTGCCCAAACCATTGATCCACCGGTCGGCGAGTAAGAAGTCGAGCACGAAATAGCGGAAAAACGCTCCCACCCAGCCGAAGTGCAAATACTCGCTTGCTGCGTGGGCTGCCGGATGGTTTGGCGGGCTTGTCAGTAGCGTCACCAGTTGAATCAGGCCGCAGGCCACGACGACCAGTAGCGGCAACGAGCAGAGGCGCTTTCCAGACCGCTTCAGGTGAGCCACGACGCCCAGCGCGGCAACGGGCGAAAACAGAATGCTAAACGGGCCGGTCAGCGAGAGGAGACCGATGGCGACACAACGGCCGAAGATCCGATTCGTGTCGGTGCGCTGCGCGCTGTCCCAAATCATCGCGAGCAGCACGGGCGCGAGCACCCATTGGAGATTCGTGACGGTCAACCAGGCCTCACCATTGTGAGGAATGAGAACGGGCGACAGACCGATCAGCCAGGCGCTGGCGCGCGGTAGATAGCGCGCGGCGATCACATACAGGTAAAGGCAGGAAACAACGGTGGCGGACGTGGTTAGCCAGACAAACGCATGCGGCGTTGAGATAACTGTCCCGAACCACGTATAGCCATACACCAGCAAGCGCGGCACCGCATGCAGGTATCCTGCATAAGGCGTGATGATGGCCCGAGCGCCAAGTTCGAATCCTTCTTTTATGAAAATGGGTGCGTCTTCTGCCCACAGGTAACCGCGCGTCAGTCGACCGTGCATGCGGATAAATAGCACGACAAAAGCGAGGACAAAGACGAAAGCGCCGTCGACTAAAGACCGGCGTGGCGACAGGGCATTCTCGATGCTAGAAACGGGGTCTATCTGAATCTCAGCCATCGTTATCGCTAAACAAGGTTCGCACTATTTGCCGAACACTCAGCCGCCTTTGGCGACAAGCGGCGGCGCAAGGCTCGGGCCCAGTTTTGCGACGGCACTTCGACCAGCCTGTTCATCACAAACGCGAGAACCAGTGCGCCACAAATCGTGGCGATCCAGACAGGAACCGGCCCGAAGCGGGTATACAGAATCACCAGCGACACGCTCAGTATCACGTAGTGGTTGAGATACAGGCTGTAGGAGATTTTCCCCAACCAGTGTCCAATCGAATAAACGCGCCCTTCCTTGATGGTGAAGGACAGCGCCATCAGCAGGAATGCTCCGATTGAAACCCCGAGGTCGCCGAAAATGCGTCCACCGATGCTCCACGGATTGTCGAATGGGTAGGAGAACAGGACCAATGCCGCGATCCACCACATGGCGCGTGACTTTGCCGGCAACGCAGTCACCCTGTCGACAATCTGAAAACGACAGGAATAAAACCACGCGCCTATGACAAAGAACGTACCGTAGTGCGTCGTCAGAAGCGCATCCTGAAGCGGCCAGGGAATATGGGTAGGCGATCCAGCCAGCGCCGCAATACCAATGAGCGTCGAACTCACTATTGCTGCGATGACAGCCTTGAATCGAAAGCGGTTGACGAGAAAGGCAATGATTGGGAATGCCAGTGACCATCTCATCTCATGCACAATCGACCACATAGGCGGATTGATCGTGCCGGTGTCATAGCTTCCAATCATTTTCAGATGATCGAAGATCACCTGCTTATCGAGTACGGGATGCGCCGTGTACATCCAGCCGCGCTCCCAGACATAGCCCGCGCGTCCGACGAGCCAGTACAGACCGACCGCGACCGCGAGCGACCCCAGGAATGGAGGATAAAGCCGGATGATCCGCGCCGCGGCAAACGTAAGGTAACGGCGCGACCTCAGTTCGCCGTACATATGCGCGAGCGCATAGCCGCTGAGCATGAAGAACACGATCACTGCCTGGTGGCCGGCCCACAAAACACGCAGGGGAGTCCATTTCAGCCATCCCCACAGCGGCTCGACCTTGTAAAGCCCAGCCACCGTGGTATGCGCGAAAACGACGATCAAGGCCGCATAGCCGCGCAGCATGTCCAGCGACGGCGCTCGGTCCTTGCCCGCGTTTACCGAATCCACCATGAATCGCCTCTCCCGCCGCATATTTCTGAGACATCGATTTTACCAGTGATTTTTCCGGGATTTTTCCCTTCCCACGATTCGGCGGGAGCGGAATCTCCCCAATGCATGACATCAATTGATGGAGCGCGACTTTCATGCAGCGCGATCTCCCGCGACTACAGGTCGATTTTCCGATGCCATGCGACGGCATAAGGGGCCTTACCGCACGGTATTGATGGTCGTCCCGAATAAATCGCTAGGCGGCGGCGATAACCGGTACGAAACGGCATCACCGGTCACTAGCGACGTAATATTCGTCGCGGG
Organism: Paraburkholderia aromaticivorans; assembly: GCF_012689525.1. Classification (NCBI taxonomy): domain Bacteria; kingdom Pseudomonadati; phylum Pseudomonadota; class Betaproteobacteria; order Burkholderiales; family Burkholderiaceae; genus Paraburkholderia; species Paraburkholderia aromaticivorans. The sequence continues at coordinate 802,854 of NZ_CP051516.1, read as the reverse complement.
CCATTTCCCGCTCGCAAAACCCGTTGCGCTGGAAATGCAAACCAGCAGCAGGGGTGCAACGGCTGCCAACTTGGCACCAGCGCCATTCGCCTTTGAAAGGCCGATGACAAATGTCCAGAAGCAGAATACGAACGGCACGTAGAGATATCTCGATCCGCCCATCGACCATCGCATGGGCAGGTCTGTGCGCCCAAATCGGGCGATGCCAAGTGCCCAGAACAGGACAGCGCAAAACAGAAGTGCGATGCACGCAAGGCGATAATTCCCGGGCGTCCTGTACAACGCGAAACCACAACAGGCGATAGCGATAAGCGACGCGCAAATATGCATGCCACCACTCCATTGATCGTTCAACGAAGCTGGACTTATAAAATCGAGAACAAAATATCGAAGGAAAGCATTGATCCAATGGAAATCGGCCGGATTGAATTTGACCAGGCCGCCTTGCGAGCTCGCATGCAGTAAGCACGCCATTTGGGCCGTAAGTGCCAAACCGTATGCGACAAACAGGCCCCATGTGCGGCGTGTCCACTCGTGCCGCCCCTTGATAAACGCAGCGCCAATGACGAACGCACTAAACACAAGACCAAACGGGCCAGTCAGAGCGAGCAGGACGATTAGCACCGCGTCGAGATAAAACACTCGCGCTGGGAAAACCTGTTCGGCCACGAATTCTCGCCAGAGCAGAACGAGAAGCAACGGCCCGAGGATCCATTGGAGATTGGTGACGGTTAGCCATATTTCGCCATCCTGAGGGACGACAATCAGCGCAAGCGCGAAGCACATGGCCGCAACGCGGCCGACATGGCGATACACAGCAGAGAACAGCAGAGTCGCAGCGCCGGCCAGCACGATCGCGCAGACCCACGCCAGGACCAGCGGTGCATGGACAGGCGACCCCACCGATGCATACGCCGCGACGATCAGGCGCGGAACGGCGTGAAGATAGCCTGCGTACGGGTCAAATATCGATCTGAACCCCTCCTCATAGCCCCCCTTGAGAAAGATCGACACGTCCTCCGCCCAAAGGAAGCCTTGTGTCAGGCGCTGCGGCATCCGCGCAAACGTCAGCCCGAGCGTGATTGCGAAGACGGCTAGCAGCCAGATCCCGTTGGAGGCCTTATCATCGATCACCGGTGCATTCAGGCCGGCCGTGATGGGCGCCCCCGCTGCCCAGGTGCGGTCTTTGGATTTCATATTTTTTTATCGATCAATACGACATTGCACACTGACAGCGGTCGGCCGAATGCGGACTGAACGCAAGCGCAAGCGCAAGCGCAAGCGGGCGAGCTCAACGATGCCCGGCCCGCAACTGCCAGCGGAATGCCAATCAGGACTGCGCGAACATCGACTTCAGAATGGCAACGATCTGAGCGCCCGCGGTTCCATCGCCAAACGGGTTTTTGCCGGCGGACATCGCCTGATATGCAGCGGGATCGTCGAGCAAACGCGCCGTCTCACGAACGATCGTGTCCACATCCGTGCCGACCAGTTTGTTGACGCCGGATTCGACGCCTTCCGGCCGCTCGGTCACATCGCGCATCACGAGAACCGGCTTACCCAACGCGGGCCCTTCCTCCTGAATCCCGCCCGAATCGGTCAGGATGATGTGGCTCGCCGCCATGAGCCGCTGAAACGGCTTGTAGGTCAGCGGCTCTTCCAGATAGACGCCCGGCTGATCGCTCAACACGCGGTTGACCACTTCCCGGACCTTCGGGTTCATATGCACCGGATAGACGATACGTACGTCCGGATGCGCCTCGGCGATTGTCCGCAACGCCGTGCAGATGTTCTCGAACCCAGGCCCGAAGCTCTCGCGACGATGCCCCGTCACCAGCACGATGCGCCGCCCTTCCGCGAGCGCGGCCTCGACTCGCTCCGGCAATTCGACGTGCTCGTTCTTCAGGCGATCGAGCATCAGATACAGCGCGTCCACCACGGTATTGCCGGTCACGAAGATCTGCTCCGCGGGCACCTGCTCCGCCAGCAGATTCTTCTTCGACAATTCCGTCGGCGCGAAATGGACGTCGGTCACGAGCGACGCCACACGTCGATTGAGTTCCTCCGGAAACGGCGCGGCCATGTCATGGCTGCGCAACCCGGCTTCGATGTGCCCGACGCGAATGCGACGATAGAACGCCGTCAACGCGGCCACCTGAACGGTCATCGTGTCGCCCTGCACGAGGATGATGTCGGGCGACTGCGCGGCGAGGAATTCATCGATCGCGGTGAAGAGACGCGCGCTCAGCCCCGCCAGCGACTGATTCTGCGACATCACGTCCAGACTCGCGTCCGGCGTCACGCCGAAGTCCGCGAAAGCCTGCATCAACATTTCCCGATGCTGCCCGACCGAGCACAGGCACACGTCGAAATCGTCGTGAGCCGCGCGCAGCGCCTGCACCACCGAGATGACCTTGATCGCTTCCGGCCGTGTGCCGGCAAACACCACTACTTTTTTCTTTGCCATGGTAGATATCCTTTGAAACCAGCAGCTTCAGACCACTTCGGGCCGCGTATCGGTCAACTTGAAGTAACGGCTTTGACGCTGAGGCAGATACGACGCATAGCGAACGCAATCGGCGTTCGTGCGAGTCAGGATGGCCGCGAAAACCTCCGCGTGCCGCGTGTACGCTTCCGTCGGTGTCATCGACTGGAACGATTGCTGCAGACCCTCGCGCGGCTGGCGCACCGGCCGCCCGGCGTGCTCGACCATCGTTCTGGCCAGTTCGTCGCGAACCGCGTGCAGTTCCCACTCGTTGGCGATGGCCTGGTAGAACTCGGCGCCGTCCAGTGTCGACCAGTCGTCACGATAGGCGCGAATCACTGTGCTTGCCTCGCCAATCAACTGTTCGCGGGCGCCGCCGACATCGGTGGCGATGACCGGCGCGTTGCGCTGAAGCGTCTCCGATATCGCCAGACTCCAGCCTTCGGTAAAGGACGGCATCACGACTGCGCGCGCCAGATCGACGAATCGATAGACGTCGGACCGGTAGCCGGGCATCGACACCACGCTCTGTAGGCCGTGATGTGCGATGCGCTCCTGGAGCCGCGCGGCGTAGCCGGCATCCGAATGCTTGCCGAGGATCACGAGGCGGATGTCGGGCCGCTTCGCATGCGCGATCGCAAACGCGTCGATCAACAAACCCTGACCTTTCACCGGATTGATCGAGGCGACGTTGACGAAGACCGGACTATCCGCCGGAAATCCGAGTTCCTCGCGCAGCGCGAGGTCGCGCTCCGGTTCGAGCAGGGGCATCGCGCTGCCCGAGTCGCAGCCGTTCGGCACAACGATCATGCGGTCCGCGCTCAGGCGCAGATTCACATCGGCGAACATCGCGACGTTAGCCGATACGCAGATATACGCGTCCGTCACCTCATCCACGCGACGCCACTGTTCCTTGCCCGCGGCGTCGAGCCACATGTACATGTTATGCACGGTCTGGACGAACGGTATTTTCAGCGAAGCGCACACCTCGCTGAGCGACAGCGAATAGTGAGCATTGACGAGCGCCACCTTCCGCTCGACCAGCACTGCGCGAAGCTCAGCGGGATCGCCCGGCAGGCGCACGTAGTTGAACTGGCGTTGCTTGAGTTCGGCCTCGGCCTCGGTCGCGATGTCGCCCGTGACGCCGAGCATGGCCTGAAAGCCCGCCTTGCCCAAACGGTCCAGCAAGTCGAAGACGACACGTTCGAGACCGCCGACCATGAAGCTGTCGACCTGCAGCATGACGACCGGCGCGACTGACGGGTTGAAGGCGGCAGCGTCCGGCACGATCAGCGACTGCGTGCTATTGATCGCTTTCCAGAAACGGCGCGCGGAGTCGACGACATTCGCGGGCGCTGCTTCGATCACCATGGGGTGAAGCAGCGCCAGTCCCAGGAACACGTGATGGTCGAGTGCAATACACAAGTCCACATGGTCGTAGACGTCGCTGCGCAACGCGAACGGGTTGTCGCCCGCCTCGAACACGACGACGATCACCACGCCAGGCGCCTGCGGTCTCAAAGACGGCAAATCGGCGGCGGCGATGATTTTCAGTTGCGCGTCATCCGCATTCAGGTCGGCCGCACCACGCTCGCTTGCCGACAAGACGGTCGCGAGCGCCTGGCTGGAGGCCCAGCGCGGCGCATCCGCGTCGAACTGCCCGAGCCACTGCGCGACGCGCCGTTCGTCCAGCAACAACGGCGCATTGGGAAAGCGCTTGACGGGCGTCGCGACCGGCGCCGGGGGCGGAGCGGCCGGTGCGGGCCGGCGGACGCGACCCGCCACGCCGAGCCGCCGCGAAAGCGCACGAGCCGCGCGCAGCAACCTGGCCTTCAAGGTTCGCGCAACGGCCACACGCAACGCCTCGCTAGTGAGCACCTGTTCCTTGAGCGCAACCGCGAGACGAGCCTTTTCTGCTTCGTCTGCAGCAGCGGCCTGTCTGAGACCAGCCACTTCGCGATCCTTCTCTCTAATCACGCCTTCAAGACGATCTGCCTCATCCTTGCCTTGCTGGATGACGCCTTCCAGCCGGTCGGCTTCGCCTTTCAAGTGCCGGGCGACATCCTCCAGACGCTGTGTCTCGCCGTACAGGAAGGTGTTGCGTTCCAACAAGGCTGCGACCTGTGTGTCCTTTGCTTCGAACACACGCTCGTAAAATCCCCGGTGTTCACGCCACACCAGCCCGGGCCGATACTCGGCGTCGGCAAGATAATTCAGAAGATAAGCACACCGTGCGCCCAATTCGGCCAGTTGCGACACTTCCGGCAACCCGAAGCTCAATGGCTTCGCCGTGTCGCCGAGAATGTTCACCCAGTCGCCCGACAGAACCCGTTGGACTTCCTGCACCGCCCGCTCGAGATACCGGCGCGCGGCCTCGTAGTCGCGGCGGGCTACGGCAAAGCTGGCCGCCAGATCGAGCGCGGCAACCGTCTTGGTTGTCAGCAGCGGACTAAACGGAACCGGGTCCATCGCGGCGCACTTCAATGCCCAAGCCTCGGCACCGTCCAGATCGCCTACCGCCTGCAAGAGTTTCGCGGCCACAAAACTCTGCGAAATCGACCAGCGCAGATATTGTGCGTCCTTCTTATTCGTATCGAGGTACGCCTGAATTTCCGCCACGCACGTGCGCACCGTGTCCGTCGAGGCCCGTGCGGCAAGCACGCGATACGCGTGGCCGCAAAGCGCGGCGCCGTAGTCGGCGGTGTCGTGCGGCGCCTGCTCCAGGACTCGCGCCTGCAGGCTCCCCAATTCGGCATCGTTGTTCATGCGCGTGCCGATGGTCACCATGCTCCTGAAGAGCCATGGATTCACCATGCTGCGTCCGTCCGGCAATACATTGAACGACGGCGAATCCGCGTGCTGGTACATCGTGTCGACAAAAGCCGACGCATCCGCGCCGACGGGATCGCGCATCGAAACCACGATCAGGCGACCGTCGCTGGCCACCAGGCGCTCGTCGAGTGCCATCTTGCGCCAGGCGACGTCCGACGGCGCCCCCGGCGGCGAAATAAACGCGCATTCCGGCAGCCAGCTTGCGTGGGTCGAACCGGTACTCGAGCGCAGCAGTTCGACCGGAGACTGTAATTCGACGGATGCGTCGCCCGTACTCTCCGGCGCCTGTAGCCCCAGAATCAACCGGCCGCCGGGCCGCACGATGTCGGCGAGTCGCGGCCAGTCGAGCGGCGCGAATCGGCGAACGTCACGGCAAATCACCACGTCGAATGAATGGCTCGCAAGGTCATGCAATACCTCGCTGGCCCACGGCTTGAAATCGACGCGTCCAGCAACGCCATACTGAGTCGACGCATAGCCGCACCGCAGCGCGTCCGGCACGATGCCGAGCACGTGGCGCGCGGTCGAATTCTGCGCAACGATGTAGGCGCCACTACCGACCGTGTCGTCCAGCACGAGAACGGCGTCGCCGACTCGAACGAAACCGTCGATCTGCGTGAACTCAGCGACTGCGGTTTGCGACGCCGGGTCGGTATGCCGCAAGATATCTTCGGCTACCGCGGGGCTTTGTTCCGTCGACGCGTTCGCGGCACGCTCGAACGCGCAGACTTCGTAGCCGCACAACGGCGGCAGCGGATGAGTCAGCCGCGCGAATGTCGAGCGGGCGTGAATGCGAAACCCAAGTTCGAAGGCCTGTTTTTTGGACTGGTCGGCTGATACAGCATCGGTCCCGTTCTGCGCGACCGGCGTCACCAGCGCGACGTTCCTGATCCCCGCATCCGCAATCAGCCTGAGCCACGCCGCCGCTTCGGCGGCCACGCTGTCCGGCGCGAGAACCACGATCGCCGCGTCGAAAGATTCACGCCGGGCAATGTCGAGAGCGGGCGCCGTGACGGACGCCGCTTCAAGCCGGTCGGACACGAACCGATGATCGGCTTGCGCCCCGCCATCCGCGTCGAGCGAAAGCGCGTACGGATCGGTTCCCGCGGCCAGCAGGAAGTCGAGCGCATCAGCGGCATGCGCGCCGATGTACAGGATCCTGCCGTGCCCGAAACAGGTGACGCACTGGCGCAAGCATGCTCGCACATCGTGGCTTGAAAACACGGTCATACAGTCAATACCAAGGTTTTGTACGGCGAGCCGTTTTGTCGAAGAAAGTCAGCCGACCTGATTGTTGCGACTGACGGGCGTTGACTTACGAGGCTTCGCCGGTGGGTGCTTCAAGTTCGGCGCGCATGTGCAGATCGCACACGCCGCCGAAGAAATGCGTGTCGACGCGCGCGCGGACCATGAAGAACGCGGCCTCGTCGATCCAGTGCAAGATCGCCTGATCGGAGAAGTTCATCGACTCCTGATGGATCAGCGAAGCCTGCACTTCGTAGAAATTTTCGCCCAGCGAGCAGGAGTCCATCGTGAAGACGACGGAATGCTCTTCGCCCGCGCGGAATTTGCGGTTCCAGAAAATGAAACCGTCCTGCTTGCCGGCAATCAACTCGGCGTCCTGGTTGAACGTCCCCCAGGAGTACATCTTGATGCCTTCCTTGTTGCGGATACGCAGGTTGACATAGAGCTTGTCCATGTCTTCACGGATCGAGAATTTCACCACGATCTTGATCGTATCGCCGGTGTAGAACGTGGTGCATTGCTCGCCAGCGCCGTCCAACACGGAGACGTCCGTAATCAGCGCTTCGAGGCTGCCGAATTCGAACTTGCCTCCTTCGTTGCGCGCCTCCGTTTCCATCTGATCCGCTGCGTCCGCGACGTTCGACACGGCTTGCCCGAGATGCCCTTCGGCGGCAGCGGCCTCGAGCGGTTCGGCCGTCGCGGCAGGCGCCGTCAACTGCGGCGATTCCACAGGCGCCGCGACCTTCGGTGCGGTGTCCGCCTTGAGCGCCTGCTTGTGCTCGGCGATCTCCTTCTGCTTGGCGAGGTTTTCCTCGTCGTGCAACAGTTTGCGATAGGCCAGCACGACTTCGCCGGACGGTCCTGCCGCCATGACCTCGCCGTGGTGGAGCAAAATCGCGCGGTCGGTAAACGTTCGAACCGACTCGATGTCGTGCGACACGAAGAGAATCGCGACGCCACGATCCCGCAGCTGGCGAATGCGCTGATAGCAGCGCTTCTGGAACAGCGCGTCGCCCACTGCCAGTGCCTCGTCGACGATCAGCACATCCGGGTTCAGTTGCACCTGCACCGCGAATGCGACGCGCACCATCATCCCGCTCGAGTAGTGCTTGACAGGTTGGTCGAAGAAATCGCCGATCGCCGCGAAGCGGATGATCTCCGGCATCGCCGCGTCCATTTCCTTCCGCGTCAGGCCAAGAATCGAGCCGTTCAGATACGCGTTCTCGCGGCCAGTAAACTCCGGATTGAAACCGCTGCCCAATTCCAGCAGAGCCGCGACCCGGCCATGGACCTCCACGTCGCCCTGAGTGGGCGACAGGACGCCGGCGATGATCTGCAGCAGCGTCGATTTACCGGCGCCGTTACGGCCCACGATGCCTACCGCTTCGCCCTTCTTCACGTTGAAGGAGATGTTGCGCAGCGGCCAGAATTCGCCGAAAAACTGCCGACGCCCACGAAGCAGCATCTGCGCCAGCCGATGGTGAGGCTTCGCATAAAGTTCGTAACGCTTGCTCAAATCGCGAACGTGGATAGCTATATCGTCCAAGACCACTCTCTTTGTTGATGAACAGCTTTACACAAAGCTGTGATCGGGAGCCGCCCGCCTCTCGTGCGCGGCGGCCCCGGTTAGCCGACTAAGTCAGCGCCTCGATGAGTTCCTTTTCGCCCGTGGCCTTTTGCTCGACCAGCCGCTCGCAGATCGCCCGATTGTGCGCGGCCATCTCCATGCGCGTCGCCGCGTCCGGAATCAGTCCCTTGGCAAAATCCTCGACGTTCACGTAACGCATGCCGTACGTGTTGAAGTCGCCGATGTTGGGCGTGTCCACGATGGGCACGATGCCGAACGCCAGATACTCGATCAACTTCGTCGGGCAGGACACGTGGTTCACCACCATGTCGTCGCGCAGAATGAAGCCGAAATGGCACTGCTGGTACAGCTCGTTGAGCTCGGCACGCGTCGCGCTGGCCACATGGAAGTTCGGGTGGCTTTGAACCTCGGGCGCCGCCGCATTTCTCATCACCTCGACATCCGGCGTGTACATCCACCAGTCGGCGTGTTCCAGTGCTTGCGCGACCACGTTCATCATGGCAGGTACGTTTTGCCATTTCTGCGTGCCGCCGGCATAAATGACCGTGGGTCGGCCATCCTTGTAGGGCCGCACCGCTTCGCTGCCCTCTTCCAATGCGAAGATCGGCAACACGATCACTTTCGCGCGCAACAGCTCGCGGTACTTGTGCGCGAGATAGTTGCCCATGGCCTGCGATACGACGATCACACGGCTCGCTTTCTCCACCGCCATGCGCTCGCAATCGTCATGGATGCGCGCGGAGAAAAAATCATTGTGCATCCGAAACTCTTCGGGCACGACACCGTGCACGTCGAGCACCCATTTCAGGCCCGGCGCGCGAAGCGCCGCTTCCGCTGCCGGATTCGGCATGCGCAAGACGCTGTGGAAATAAACGCGTTTGAAGCGGCGTGCCAATAGCGCGACGAGCCGGCGTTGATTGCCCGATGCCAGGGAAATATTCAGGACCCAGGCGTTATGCGCCGCCCTTTCGATGAAAGGCTTGGCCTCCGGATGACCGCGCACATCGCAATACACCCTGTGTTTTGAGGGAAACAGCGAATCGATCGCCTTGACGCGCTGGAAATAGCCGTCGCGCTCGCGCTCCTTGGTCGGATACGGAGCGAAGAAAAGAATGCCGTCGCCGTGACGCATCAGTTGCAACAATTCGTATCCGCGCACGAGGCGGCTCACCTTCGAGGTGGGGAATTGCGCTGCGCGAGCCAGCCGGTTCGTCACGCGCTGCTTCAGGCTGAGCGACTTGGCCTGCGACTTGGCGGCTTGCATTGCGGTCAGCTCGCGAGCCATACCCGACGTCCTGGCGACCAGCGCATCCAGCTCATGAGCGAACGACTCGAATCGAACCTTCATGCGCTGCGCGACTTCCAGCGAGGCCCCTTCGCCGTTCATCGACAGGTATTGCTCGATGTCCGCGTCGATGCTGTTGATCACGGGCAACAACGACGCCACCGACGCAGGTTCGTCGACATGACGCCCCATCACCAGCGAACGCAGATCGTTCAACTGGTCAGCCTGCCTGCACGCGATTTCGCCACTCAGGTGCTTCGAATAGGCCTCGAGGCCTTCCACGAGCGTGCGCATCTGGCGTGCGTACAGGTGATGCGTTTCGAGGTGAATCGGAAACCGTTTCGGCGACGCAATCGCAAACAACGAATCCTGCATCCAGGCAGTCACGGACAGGCGCGTGCGGTCCTGCCATGCGCGGCCATGCTTCTCTTCGAAACGCGCGCGATTCTGCGCGGCGAATCCTTGCGCCTCAACGACATCCAGCTTGCCGAACGACGCCGAGCCCCAATGGTGGATATACACATCACGCGCCACGTGCATTTTGAATCCGCCTTGCAAAATGCGGACGCAGTGATCGTCGTCTTCGTATGCGCCTGGAAAGAAGCGCTCGTCGAGCGCGCCTACGCGTTCGATCAGCTCACGCGAAAACAGCACGCAGTAGTAACTCAGGAAGTCGCTGTCGACCGTCAAGCCGAGCCAGCCTTCACGCCGGCGAATCGCAAACTCCGTGAGCACCGGCATATCGAGCGCGGCGCTGCCTTCGCCCAGTCTGTTGCGGTCGCCGAGATGGTAGGGAATGGGAATGCCCTGCTCATTGTTCGACGCGTTGGTCAGCGGGCCGATCGCATCCTTATCCGCCGCGACGAGATAGTCCAGCCAATGGTCGGTGACGATGACGTCGCTATTGAGCAGGCAGATATGCGTGATCGTCGGATCCGCCAGGCAGTACTGGATACCGATGTTATTGCCACCGGAAAAGCCGAGGTTCTTGTCTTGCTGAAAGAATTCGCCTTGCAAGCCGTGCTGGGCGACGGCGTGATCGAACGTGGCCTGCACGGCGGCACGCTCGGGCGGCCGGGATGCGTTATCGATCGCGGCCACCACGAATTCCGTATCGCTTCGGGTCTTGATCAGACTCTCGATCGCAAGCGCGAACACCTCCGCTGAATTGAAGGTTACGATAACAATACCAACACGCGCCTTCTTGCTGTTCATTATATTAATCCAATACCTGCCGACGTTAATTCGACTTATACCTTTAAGCGAATTTCCTAAAGCACATCAGGAAATCCTTTTTTGGATTTCATGAAAAACCAATAGCACGCGCATAGAAAAGCAATCGACACGGCCAACTGAATAATCATGCCGACCACATCCGGCCATTGGCCGAAGAAAAATACGTGCCGTACGTTTTCCAGCACCGGTGTAAAAGGATTCATCGCGACCGCGAATCGCAGGATTTGCGGCACCATGTCGAGCGGATAAAACACCGGGCTCAGATACATGATAGCCATGGAAATCGGCGGCACCAGCAGCTTGATGTCGGGCAAATACACGCCGAGCGACGCCAGCAGATACGTCACGCCCAGCACGGCGAAAAACATCGGCAGCAGAACGACCGGCAGTGCAATGGCGGACAGCGGCGGCAAGCCGACGAACACCAGGTTGAACAGGAGCAGAAGGCCATAGCCGATCGCCGCGTTCACGACTGCGGACACGGTAATGGCGAGTGGCAGCACCTCGAGCGGGAACACGACCTTTTTGATAAAGTTCGGATTCTCGCGCATCAGCATCGGCGCGCGCAGAAAGCATTCGGAAAAGAACGTGTAAGTGATCAGTCCGCTGAAAAGAATCAGCGCGGACGCCTTGCTGTTTAACCCTTCGCCGGCCCAGCGCGCCTTAAACACGACGCTAAAAACAAAGAAATAGACCAGCAAAGTCAGGATTGGCGTAACGATCATCCAGACGGAGCCGAGCACCGAACCGCGGAATTTAGTCGCAAGGTCACGGCGGACAAAGTCCCACAAGAGCGACCGATGCCGCAAAACAGAAATTTGCATTGATAGGTTCCGACAAACCGTCTGCGTTTCGATTGTCAAACCGATACAAACGGTGCTAAAAATTCCGGCGGCGTGTTGACAGGCGCGCCGGAACGTGATGAACATTTCTGGATACAGCCGCAGCCATCTTAACCCGGCATTCTGCCGTAGCGGACTGAACCCCGTCAAATCAAGGACCCAGCGCGCCGCACGTGCCTTCATGCAGACGCCGAGCCGCCTGCGCTGCTATTCGAACTGGCCGATGCGCGGCGGCGACGCCAGTGTAAACGGCAGAACCTCGCAGCTGAGCGACAGATTCGGGTTGTACGCCGGGTCCCGTTCGAACCAGCCTTCCCAACGTGCCTCCATGCGGCGAATTTCGCTCACGAACCGCTCGTACTTTGCCGGATCGAGGTCCGAGCCGCGTGTCGCCGATTCGTGGTGGTACATCTCGGCATACGGTGTCCAGATATTGCGGTAGCCCGCCTTCAGCAGCTTCATGCAGAAGTCTACGTCGTTGAAGGCGACTGCCAGCTCTTCTTCCAGGCCGCCCACTTCGTCGTAGACCGACTTCTTGACCACGAGGCAAGCCGCAGTCACTGCCGACAGATTCTGCGTCGCCACCGCGCGACCGAAGTATCCGAAGTGCCCGCGCTTCATCATGTGATGCATGTGGCCGGCAATCCCGCCGAGACCGATCACCACGCCGCCGTGCTGCAACGCATCAGTCGGATACCACAGGCAGGCGCCCACCGCGCCGGCGCGCGGCAGATTGGCCAGACTGACCATTTCATTCAGCCAGTCCGGTGAGATCACCTCGATATCGTTATTCAACAAACACAGGAATTCACCGGTCGCCACGCGCGCCGCGTGATTATTCAGCGCCGAGAAATTGAACGGTGATTCATCGCGCAAAACACGCACATCGGGACGCTGCGACACTTCGTCGAAATATTTCAGTGTTTCCGGCCGCACACTGCCGTTGTCGACGATGATGATTTCGAAATTCTGATAAAGCGTGTAGGCAAAAATACTGTCCAGACATTGCTTGAGCAGCGCAAGCCCATCCCGCGTCGGAATGATGATCGACACTTTGGGCTGCGGACTCGGCAGCGTATAACGTACGCGCAGCACCCCGAGTGATTCAACCGGATGCTCGACCGTCGCGCTGATGTTCGCGCGCTTCAGGTGTTCTTCTAGCGCGCGAATCGCGGCGATCAGCGCATACGGCTTCTCGCTGCCGCTGCCCGCCGTGCTGCCGGGCACGATGCGCCAGTGATACAGCACATGCGGAATGTGGATCACGCTGTCGTCGCCGGCAAGCTCCACGCAGCGCAACGCCAGGTCGTAATCCTGGCTGCCTTCGAAGCCCTTCCTGAAACCACCCGCCTCCCGAACCAGCTTCGTCTCGAACACACCCAGATGGGAGAACATGTTCTGCGTCAGGAACATTTGCGGGTTCCAGTCGCACTTGAAGTAAGGCGTGGTGCGCTTGCCTTCGGTGGTGAGCTTGTCTTCGTCGCTGTAGAACATCCGGCCTTGCGGATGCTGATTGATGTAGCGCGCCACCATGTATAGCGCGTGCGGCGGCAGCAGATCGTCGTGATCCAGCAAGGCGACGTATTCGCCCGTTGCAAGCGCGAGCGCGCTATTGCTGGCTTCGGAAATGTGGCCGTTCGTCTCGCGGAAGACAACCTTGATGCGGCTGTCGGCCGCGGCGAGCTCCTGCAGGACGGCCTTGACGTGCGGTTGGGTCGACGCATCGTCCGCGATGCATAGCTCCCAGTGCGGATAGATCTGCGCCTGAACCGATGCCACCATTTCGCGCAGCAAACGCTCGTCGCTATTGAAGGTGGGCACGACGACGGAGATCAGCGGCTTGCGCGCCAACAGACCGATTTCCGCTTCGATTTCGCGTTGCTTGGTCGGCGTGACCGTATCGTACTGGCTGATCCACTCGTGGTAGACCTCGTCACGCGGCGGACCGTCGGCGAATCCGCGCCCGCTTTTGAGCCGGCGCACGCGCGCCACGACGCCTGGCAGACCTTCGCGCCCAATCACCGACGCATAGTAGCCTAGCGCGCTGCCCAGCCCGCCCCTGACCTCGGCCTGCCGGCCAATGGTGCTGAATGCGAGACGGACCGCCGCCACGACACGGGTCACCGAGCGCAGCGGTGCCGTCACGCGCCACGAAACCGAATTGACCAAAGCGGCATGCTCAACTTCCAGCTTCAGAATCCGATTGTTGAGCTTCGCGATCGACTCGCCATCGCTCAGCGCGTCATCGAGCTGTTTCTCGAGCTGTGCCACGCGCCCCTGAAGACGGCGCGCGTCCTCGGCGCCAGGCGACAACGGCTCATCGTGGGAGACGTCCCGACTGACTGCATCCTGCTGAGGCTCACCAAATTTTGTGTTCATGCAATTCCTTCCTGCGCATCCGACGAGATGCCTGCTGCCCGTAGAGTTCCTGGCCAATTGCACCGACTGCTGTCGCACCGCGTTCTAAAGTCTACCCAGCCGCCCGCGAATGCCGTCCCACATACCGAGCAAGGCCATTCTCAAATGGGCCATCCGCTGCGAGGGCATCAACGAATAGATGACGAGCCGCACGGGAAATTTGACCAGTTCGGACGACTTCCACGTCCAGGGCACATAGGAACGCCGAATCAGCACAACGGCGTTGCGGAACAGGTAGTAGTGGCGCAACGGGCTATGCATGGGATACGCGCGACCCAGTACGCGGACCGGCTCGCCGCCAAGTTCATGGCTCATGTGCACCCACGGCACGCCCAACACCCGGTAGCCCTTCTGCTTGGCACGCACACACCATTCCAGGTCGACAAAATCGATGAAAAGCGCGTCGTCCATCGGACCGATGCTCGACCACCAGCGCAAATTGATGCACGACCCCGACGAAATCAGGAAGTCGACCTCGATGGGCTGATCGCCCTGCGGCACGATCCGCTCCAGCGTGCCCCACTTGAAGCGCACGAACGGCGCGAGGCCGCGCAGACGCGCATCTTCGTAGGCCGGGCCCGCCAGCGCGACCCGTTCGCCGGATGCGTTGGCCGCGTCGATGACCTTCGGCAACTCCGTGAATAGCGACGCGGGCGGCTCGCTGTCCTGATCGAAGATGATCGCCATCTCGAAGCCGCCGCGAATCAGCGCCTCGACGCCCTGATTGATCGCCGTCGCGATGCCAGCGTTTTCGCCGTTAGGCAGGTACTCGATCGCGCCGGCCAGTCCCAGCTCGCTCGCTGGGCGCACGGCCGGCGTGTTGTCGACCACCACGCAGTGCATCCTTGCGGCGAGCCGGTTGGCCCGCTCGATACAGGCCGCATCGGGGTTGTAGAAAACAACGACGGCACCCGTACGCGATGTCAGTGGGGTGCTGCTCAACGCTCGCCCAGACAAAGTTGCAAGGCGTCGCGCCAATCCGGCGGCTGCACGCCGAACGTCCGGGCAAGCTTGTCATTCGACATGCGCGAGTTGCCGGGCCGCTTCGCCGGCGTCGGATAGGAAGCAGCCGGGATCGGTTTGACGGTCGGCGTTTTCGCCAGGCCCGACAGTTCGAAAATGGCCTCGGCAAAACCGTGCCACGACGCCGAACCCGTGGCGGTCAGGTGATAAACGCCCGAATGCTGCTGCCACCAGTCGCTCTGCCCCGGCGCCGCTGCTTGTGCGAGTACGTTCGCAGTGAGCGTGGCAATCGTTTTCGACCAGGTCGGCGCGCCGATCTGGTCGGCGACCACGCTCAATTCGTCGCGCTCCGCGCCGAGACGCAGCATCGTCAACAGGAAGTTCTTGCCCCGCGTGCCGTACACCCAGCTCGTGCGAAAAATGAGGTGCGCACAGCCGCTCGCGGCGATGGCCTGCTCGCCGGCCAGCTTGGTGCGCCCATACGCGTTTTGCGGATCGGTGGGATCGTCTTCGACGTAGGCGCCGTCTTTCTCGCCGTTGAAGACATAGTCGGTCGAATAGTGAACCAGCGCCGCACCCAGCTTTTTCGCTTCTTCAGCGAGCACGCCCGGCACTTCGCCGTTGATGCGCATGGCGAGATCGAACTCCTCCTCCGCCTTGTCGACCGCCGTATAGGCTGCGGGATTGACGATCAGCGTCGGCCGGATGTTGCGCACCACGGCACGAACCTGATCCGGATCGGACAGATCCATCGCGGCGCGGTCCACCGCAACCACTGTGCCGAGTCCTTGCAGCGTACGCGCGAGCTCGAAGCCCACCTGGCCGTTTACGCCGGTGACGAGAATCGTCCGCTTGGCATCATGTGCGCTCATGCCAACCCCTTATGCGAAAACGTCGGCATCGGCCAGAAGCTTGGCTGCCGCGTCTTTCGCCGCCAGCAGCGGCTCGTCGTCGATCGGCCACTGGATGCCGATCGCCGGATCGTTCCAGACGATGCTGCGCTCGTGCTCGGGATACCAGTAATCGGTGGTCTTGTAGAGAAACTGCGCGGACTCGGACAGCACCACGAACCCGTGCGCGAAACCGGGCGGCACCCACAATTGCCGATGGTTGTCGACCGACAAAACCACGCCCGCCCATTTGCCGAAATTCGGCGAACTCTTGCGGATGTCGACAGCGACGTCGAACACTTCACCTTCGACGACGCGCACGAGCTTGCCCTGCGCATTCTGGACCTGGTAATGCAGCCCGCGCAGCACGCCCTTCGCGGAGCGCGAATGGTTGTCCTGCACGAACTCGGCGCCCGGCTCGACCTGCTCGGCGAATTCCTTCGCATTGAAGCTCTCGAAGAAAAAGCCTCTCGCATCGCCGAACACTTTCGGCTCGATGATCTTGACTTCAGGCAGCGCGGTTGCGGTTACTTGGATGGCCATGCCACTTGGTCCGTAAGAAGGTTTTGTAGATACTTGCCGTAGGCGTTCTTCGCGAGCGGTTTGGCGAGCGCCTGCAACTGCTCGCCGTCGATCCACTGCTGCCGGTAGGCGATCTCCTCCGGGCACGCGACCACCAGGCCCTGACGCTTCTGCAGCGTAGCGATGAAGGTCGCGGCTTCGATCAGCGAGTCATGCGTGCCGGTATCGAGCCACGCGTAACCACGGCCCATGATCTCGACATTGAGCGCGGCGTTGGCGAGATAGCGCGAGTTGATGTCGGTGATCTCGAGTTCACCACGCGGCGACGGCTTGATGTCCGCGGCAATGTCGCAGACCTGCTTGTCGTAGAAGTACAGACCCGTGACCGCGTAGTTCGAACGCGGCTTGGCCGGCTTCTCTTCGATCGACAACGCGCGGAACTGCTTGTCGAATTCGACCACGCCATAACGTTCAGGATCATGCACGTGGTACGCAAAGACCGTGGCGCCGTCTGCTTTCTCGTTAGCGTGTTCAAGCTGCTTTGCGAGATCGTGGCCGTAAAAGATGTTGTCGCCGAGAATCAGCGCCGACGGATCGTTGCCCACAAAATCCCGGCCGATGATGAACGCCTGCGCGAGCCCATCCGGTGAAGGCTGAACCGCGTACTGGATGTTCATGCCCCACTGGCTGCCATCGCCCAGCATCGCTTCGAAGCGCGGCGTGTCCTGCGGCGTGGAAATGATCAGTACATCGCGAATGCCCGCCACCATCAGCGTGGACAGCGGGTAGTAGATCATCGGCTTGTCGTAGACCGGCAGCAACTGCTTGGAGACCACGTGCGTGATCGGATACAGGCGTGTGCCCGAGCCGCCCGCGAGAATAATGCCTTTGCGCGCCATTGCCGTGCCCTTACGCGCGCTGCGCGTAGTTGGTCTCAACCCACTTGCGATAGTCGCCGGAGGCAACTTCGTCCGACCACGCCTGATTGTCCAGATACCACTGGACCGTCTTGGCGAGACCCGTCTCGAACGTTTCCGCAGGCTTCCAGCCGAGTTCGCGTTCGAGCTTGCGGGCGTCGATTGCATAACGGCGGTCGTGGCCCGGACGATCCTTCACATAGGTGATCTGATCGCGGTACGACGCGCCCGTCTTCGGACGCAACTGATCGAGCAGTTCGCACAGCGTGTGGACCACGTCGAGGTTCTTCTTCTCGTTCCAGCCACCGATGTTGTACGTCTCGCCCGGCGTGCCGCGCGCGAGCACTTCGCGGATCGCGCTGCAATGGTCGCCGACATACAGCCAGTCGCGCACGTTCTGACCGTCGCCATAGACCGGCAGCGGCTTGCCGCCGAGCGCGTTGGCGATCATCAGCGGAATCAGCTTCTCGGGGAACTGGTACGGACCGTAGTTGTTCGAGCAGTTCGTGGTGAGGACCGGGAGACCGTACGTATGATGGTAGGCGCGCACCAGATGGTCGGAACCTGCCTTGGTGGCCGAGTAAGGACTGTTCGGCGCGTACGGCGTGGTCTCGGAAAATTGCGGATCGGTAGCGGAGAGCGAGCCGAACACTTCGTCGGTCGACACGTGCAGGAAGCGGAATTCCGCTTTGGCCGCCTCGCCGAGCGCACTCCAGTAGTTGCGGGTCGCCTCGAGCAGCGTGAAGGTGCCGACCACGTTCGTTTGCACGAAATCAGCCGGACCATGGATCGAACGATCCACGTGGCTCTCGGCGGCGAAATGCAGCACGGCACGCGGCTTATGCTCGGCAAAGAGCGCGTCGAGCGCGGCGCGATCGCAGATATCCGCGCGCACGAAAATGTGCTTCGGATTGTTTTGTTGCGACTTGAGCGTACCCAGATTGCCGGCGTACGTCAGCTTGTCCACGTTCAGTACCGCTTCGTCCGACGCATTGAGCCAGTCGAGCACGAAATTGGCGCCGATAAAACCGGCGCCGCCCGTTACCAGAATCATGAAATTCCCTTCTAGATGTTGGTGGCAGATCGAAATGGTTTGACTGACCTGCTACCACGCGTTGTGGTGTCGGAATCTTGTGGACGCCCGCCGCCGCCCTTGGCACTGCGGGCGGGCGCTCAAACGCCAATCTTATGAAGCCCCGATTATAAAGCCGCCAAAGGCAAAAACTAGAACCCTAACAACTTGAAACAGCTTGACAAGTTTGGTTTCCATCATTTAATTCGGCCGTCACTTTCACGACGAATGTCGCTGTGAACGGCTGCAAGCATGATGGAGCGCCGCGGCTGATGGAACGGCTAGCGGCCTGATTCAGCGTAATGCACTGGGGAAAACGGGAGCAAACGCCGTACACGTCTGAACAAATCAGCCGGCAATGCGAAGCATGGTGATTGTTTATACGCGAACGAAAGTCACGCGTCACCGTGACCCCTAAAGATGGCGGATCGCCGCGCAGGTGCGGCCGATTATGCCGCCAGCATCCAGCGCAGCGTGTCCATGAACGGAATCGCCTCGACTTTCGGCACGAGCGTGCGCAGCTTGGCGGGCGAACCGGCCAGCATCTTCACATCGGTTTGCCGCACGAAGGCGGGATTGATCTGAATCTCGAGTTCATGCCCGGTCAGACTGCTCGCCGCCGAGAGGATTTCGCGCAACGTAAACGGCGTGCCGGTGCAGACATTGACGGTTTCCGAGGCGGCCTCGGAGTCGAGCAACGCTTCATAGGCGCTCGCCACGTAGCGCACGTCGGAGAAATCGCGCGCGACGTCGATATTGCCGAGTTCGATCGACGGTTCGCGACGCGCGAAGTGCTCGACGATCTTGGGCACGAGGAAGTTGGACGCCTGGCCGCGGCCGGTATAGTTGAACGGCCGCACGATCAGGATCGGCAGACGATCGAACCAGGTCCGCACCATCGTTTCCATCGCCGCCTTGCTGGCCGCGTAGTGATTGACCGGCGTGACCGGAAAACTCTCGTCGATGGCGTCGCTCGTCACGTTGCCGTAGACGTTCGCGCTGCTCGCGATCAGCAGCTTGCGGGGCGTATGACCGACGGAGGCGCACGCCTCCAGCAGATTCAGCGTGCCGATCACGTTGACGCGGTAAAAGTCGAGCGGATCGTTATGGCCTACAAAGCTGATCGCAGCCAGATGGACAATGTAGTCGGGCCGCGCGATTTCGATCACGCGCCGGCACGCATCCGGCGACGTGATGTCGAGCCTGAGGCGCGTCGGCGTTTCCGGCTCGTCGCGCCCGGCGACCGTTTCGATCACCGTGTGGCCGCGGCCAAGCAGGTTGTCGACCAGATAGCGGCCCGTGAAACCGCTCGCCCCGGTGACGAGTGTACGAATAGGTTGCTCTGCATGAAAAGACGACATGCTTTCTCCGTTCATGAAAGTCATCCTGTTGTGTCGCAATATCGTGGGCGCCCGCGCTAAGCCGCTTGCCAGCGGCGCCTGACCCGATATCAACCCTGCAAACGGGCTATTATGTCACGCTAATATGTTGCATTGCCCAACGCGGCACGCCTCGTGCGTAACAGCGTGTATCAAACCGCACTCATTTCCTTGATGACACCCGCCACTACGTCCTCCGCTCGCTCCGATCCGCCCCTACTCCCGCTCGCCTTCGGCGATCTGCAAGGTTGCCGCACGCCGTTCCGGCAACTGCTGGCCAAGGCCGCGCCGCCGGCCGGCACGCCGCTGTGGTTCGCGGGCGACCTGATCAACCGCGGCACCGAATCGCTTGCCACGTTGCGCGACGTCATCGCGCTCGGCGAGCAGGCGGTGCCGGTGCTGGGCAATCACGATCTGCATCTGCTGTCGGTGTCGGCGGGGATTCGCAAATCGAAGAAAGGCGACACGATCGACGAGATTCTCGCCGCGCCGGACGCCGCCGACCTGCTCGAATGGATCCGCCACCGTCCAATCGCGCACTTCGACAACGGCATGCTGATGGTCCATGCAGGCGTGCTGCCGCAGTGGGACGTGAATCTGACGCTCGAACTCGCCGACGAATTGCAGCGCGCCCTGCGCGCGCCGAACTGGCAGGAGACGCTCGCCGGTTTGTACGGCAACGAGCCGAACCGCTGGAAACCGGGACTGAAGGGTATCGAGCGGCTGCGTTTGACGTGCAGCGCGTTGACGCGCATCCGCTTCTGCAACGCCGAGGGCGCCATGGATTTCAGCAGCAGCGGCGGCCTGAATGCGGCGCCGCCGGGTTGCATGCCGTGGTTCGAAGTACCGTCGCGCAAGACCGCCGACGTGACCGTGGTGTTCGGTCATTGGGCCGCGCTCGGCCTGATTCTGCGTGACAACCTGATCGGCCTCGACTCAGGCTGCGTGTGGGGCGAACAGCTGTCCGCCGTGCGTCTCGCGCAAAAGCCCGCGGAGCGCACGCTGACGCAAGTTGATTGTGAGAACTGTCGCGCGGCGGGCGGCGGCAACTAACCAGCCGCGGCGACCCAGCCACACGCTGGGATCGACCTTTGACCGAATTCCAGGGCCGAATTTCAGGCCGAACGTCCTGACCGGTCGACCTGATCGACCGGTTCTTCGATCAGTGTTGCCACGGCGGCGGATGTGACGGCCCGCTCCGCCATCACCGCACCGGTCATCGCGGCGCCGCTTTGCATCTCCCGCAATGCGGCCGCAATCACGCCTTCCGCTTCCGCCGCCAGTGTGCGCCGGTCCGCGCCTGGCGCGAGCGGTGCGCAGACATAGATATGTGCGGTGAGCGGTCCGCCGCCCAGCAGCAGATTCAGCGAATCGGCGAGCGACAGATCGTCGATATAAGCAGGCGCGGTGGATTGCCGGCCCTGCGCGTCCTCATACATCATGCACAGCGGCTGCACCGGCGCCGACGCCGACACGGCCGCCTGAAACATGTTCGCGTGAAACGGCAGCAATGCGAGCCCGTTGGACGTGGTGCCCTCGGGAAACACGCACATCAGTTCGCCCGCGCCCAGGCGGTCGGACAATTCATGCATGATCCGCTTCGCGTCGCTGCGCCTTTCGCGCTGAATGAACACCGTGTCCAGCTGCTGTGCGAGCCAGCCGACCACCGGCCATTGCCGGATCTCGGCCTTCGAGACAAACGGCGTGGGCCGCCACGCGTTGATCACATAGATGTCGATCCACGAGATGTGATTGGCGACCACCAGTGCGCCGCGATCGAGCCGCGCGCTGTCGTTATGCACGACGAGCCGCATGCCGCACAGGCGCAACATCTTCAGCGACCATTCCCGATTGAGCGTGTGACGCACCTCGGCGCTGGCTTTGGGAAAGCGCGTCGCCACGATCCACATGCCGTGCAGCAGATGAACGACGAGACGGGCCTTGCGTAACGCGAGCTTCATGGTCGGAGCGTTCCTGATTGGGCCAATGAACTGGCCAATGAACCGGCCGATGAGCGAGCCAATGAGTGGGCCAATGCCACGGCGATCAGCGCTGTTCGAATGCGACGTGCCCGGACACGATGGTCGCACGCACGCGCGCCGGCAGTTCGTAGCCGAGGAACGGCGTGTTGTGCCCTTGGCTCTTCAACGCACGCGGCTCGACGCGCCAATGCGCGTTGCGGTCGAACACGCAGAGATCGGCCACGCCGCCCACGGCGATGCGGCCGGCCGTTTCGAGTTTGAGCACGTCGGCCGGCGCCGTGGTGACGCGGTTCAGCGCCTTGGCGAGCGGCACGCCTGCTTCGTCGGCCCACTTCACCGTCAGCGACAGGAACAGCTCCAGCCCGGTCGCGCCAGGTGTGGCCTCGGCGAACGGCAGCAGCTTTTCGTCGTCGTCGACCGGCGTGTGGTCGGAGCAGATCGCGTCGATCGTGCCGTCGACCAGACCCGCGCGAATCGCGTCGCGATCGCGCTGTTGACGCAGCGGCGGATCGAGGCGGAACTGCGCGTCGAAGTAGCCGATGTCGAGGTCGATCAGATGCACGTGATTCACGGTGACGTCGCACGACACCGGCAAGCCTTCAGCCTTCGCCGCGCGCATCAACTCAATGCCCGCCGCCGACGACACGTGCGACAGATGCACCCGCGTTCCGGTCACGCGCACCAACTCGAAAATGGTGTGCAGCGCGATGGTTTCCGCCGACACCGGCACGCCCGACAACCCCAGCCGCGACGCCAGCGCGCCGCTCGCGGCCACGCCGCCCTTGCCAAGATAGGCGTCCACCGGACGCAGCCACACGGTATAGCCGTAGGTGTTCGCGTATTGCAGCGCGCGCATCAGCACCTGGGTATCGACCACCGGCACGTCGGCCTGCGAAAAGCCGATGCAGCCCGCTTCGGTCAGCTCGACCATCTCGGTGATGACCTGCCCCTTGAGGCCGACCGTCAGCGCGCCGAGCGGATACACATGCGCCTGGTTCAGATTGCGCGCGCGGAACTTGAGCATCTCGACGAGGCCCGGTTCATCGAGCGTCGGATCGGTGTCCGGCGGACAGACGAGGCTCGTCACGCCGCCCGCGAGCGCGGCGGCCATTTCGGATTCGAGCGTCGCCTTGTGTTCGTAGCCCGGCTCGCGCAACCGCGCGGACAGATCGACCAGACCCGGCACGACACAGAGGCCTTTGGCGTCGATCGTCTTCGCCGCGTTGAAATCCGCGGGCGCGTTGCCGATGGCGACGATCTTGCCCGCTTCGATAAAAATGTCCTGCTGCTGTTCGGTGCCCGCTACCGGATCGATCAGCGTGCCGCCTTGAATATGAATCTTCATGCGCTGCCTTATGTTCAGCTGAGTTCAGCCAGATTTCGCTTACGCGTTGCGTGTTCGCAATGTGCTGTTGGGTGACGCGGCGCCATGACGCTCGACGTCGGCAAGATCAATCGTGATTGCCCACGACGATCCCCATCACCGCCATGCGCACCGCGATACCGAAAGTCACCTGGTTCAGAATCACCGACTGCGGACCGTCGGCCACTTGCGAATCGATTTCGACGCCGCGATTCATCGGACCCGGATGCATCACGATCGCGTCGGGCGCGGCGAGCGCGAGACGCTCCGGCGTCAAGCCCCAACTCTTGAAATACTCCTGCGCCGAGGGCAGCAATGCGCCGCTCATCCGTTCGTTCTGCAGACGCAGCATGATGATCACGTCGACGTCCTTCAGGCCTTCGTCGAGGTTGTGAAACACGCGCACGCCCATCTGTTCCAGGCCGCCCGGCAATAGCGTGCGCGGACCGATCGCGCGCACTTCCGGCACGCCGAGCGTGGTCAGCGCGTGAATGTCGGAGCGCGCAACCCGCGAATGCAGAATGTCGCCGACGATCGCCACGCGCAGCTTCGTGAAGTCCTTCTTGTAGTGGCGGATCGTGTACATGTCGAGCAGCCCCTGCGTGGGGTGCGCATGACGGCCGTCGCCGGCGTTGATCACGTGCACGTGCGGCGCGCAATGCTGGGCGATCAGATAAGGCGCGCCACTCGATGCATGGCGCACGACGAACATATCGGCATGCATCGCCGAGAGGTTGTTGATCGTGTCGAGCAGCGACTCGCCCTTGCTCGTCGACGACGCGTTGATGTTCAGATTCAGCACGTCCGCCGACAGACGCGTCGCGGCGATCTCGAAGGTGGTGCGGGTGCGCGTCGAGTTCTCGAAGAACAGGTTGAACACCGACTTGCCGCGCAACAGCGGCACCTTCTTCACTTCGCGATCGGTCACGCTGACGAACTGGTCGGCGGTATCGAGAATGTGATTGACGATCGCCTTCGGCAAGCCCTCGATCGACAACAGATGTTTGAGCTCGCCGTTTTTCGTGAGCTGCGGGTTGCCCTTGAGGAAGCCATAACGGAAGCGCTCGGTGGCGCTATCCGCGGAATCCTTGGGAGCTTGGGTAGCGGTGTTCATGGTGTACCTGCTTCAAATACGGGCTTCAACGTGATCGGTGTCGATGCGGACTGCGTGTGACGATGCCAAGCCGGCCTTCGCGCGTTTAGCGGCGACAAACGGCTCGAAAATTCTTTGATGCGTGGCGTGTGATGGCTCAATGCGATGCGTCGATTGCGGCGGGTTCGATGCACACGTGGCGCATCGTGCCGTGTTCAATCGACGCGTGCTTCAGTGTGAAAAGTGAAACGCGGCTGGTCCTGCGCGCTGTCCGAACGGGCCAAGACGAGCGTGGCGTCGGCGGGAATGTTCACCACGCCGCCGACAAAGCGCGCCGCCACCGGCAATTCACGCCCGCCGCGATCGGCGAGCACCGCCAGTTCGACCGATGCCGGACGGCCATAGTCGTACAGCTCGTTCAGGGCCGCGCGGATCGTGCGGCCGGTGTACAGCACGTCGTCGACCAGCACGATACGACGGCCATCGACCGAAAACGGCAGCGAAGTCGGGCTCGCCTGCGAGTGCAGGCCTTTTTTCGCGTAATCGTCGCGATGCAGCGCCACGTTCACCACGCCGAAGCTCGGCAGGTTCAGGTCGCGTGCCAGCCGTTCGGCAAGCCACGCGCCGCCACTGTAGATGCCGGCCAGCACTGCGCCCTCGGCGCCGTTTTGCCCGGCGCCGAACTGGTCGCCATACACCGCGCGAATCTGGTCGAGCAGCGCGCGATAAAGCGCTTCGGCGTCAATGGAACTCATGATCGTCGGAAAGTCCGTCTAGATATTGCTGGAGGATGATGCTGGCGGCTTCGGCGTCGAGCATGTCGGCGCGGCCGTTACCGGCGCGGATTTCCGCCTTCGCCTCGACCGACGAATAGCGTTCGTCGATCCACGTGACCGGCAGATTGAAGCGGCCATTCAGCTGATTGCCGAAGCGCTTCGCGAGTTGCGTCATTTCGTGCGGCGTGCCGTCCGGATGCAGTGGCAGGCCGACCACGAGCGCGTTCGGCTTCCACTCCGCGATCAGCTTGCCGACCGCCTCGAACCGATATTCGCGGCTGCGGTTCTGCACGATCACGAGCGGCCGCGCGCGACGGGTCAGCGAATTGCCGACCGCCACGCCGATGCGTTTTTCACCGTAGTCGAACGCAAGCAGCGTCGCCTCACGTCCGGCCGGCAGGCTCATGCGTGACCCGCCTCGCCTGACAGCATGGACAGGTTGATGCCGAGCAACGCCAGCGCGGCTTCCAGACGTTCTTCGGCAGGCACGTCGAAGACGATTTTCGGGTCGGCTTCGACCGTCAGCCAGCCGTTCTTCGAAATCTCTTCTTCGAGCTGACCCGCGCCCCAGCCGGCATGGCCGAGCGTGAGGAGGAAACGCTCGGGACCCGTGCCGCTCGCCACGGCTTCGAGCACGTCTTTCGAGGTGGTCATCTCGAGACCGCCCGGCACCGACATGGACGACGTGTACGCGTTGCCGTCTTTCGGATCGTGCAGCACGAAGCCGCGCTCGGTTTGCACCGGGCCGCCGAAATAGACGGGCACATGGAGAAGGGGCTCGATCTCGAGCTTGAGATCGATGCGACTGAAGAGCGCCTGCAGGTCGATGTCGGTCGGCCGGTTGATCACGAGGCCGAGCGCACCGCGCTCGCTGTGATCGCAAAGGTAGACCACCGTTCCTGAAAACGTCGGATCCGCCATGTTCGGCATGGCGATCAGGAACTGGTTGGTCAGATTGATGCGATCGGTACTCTTGGACATAGTTCGGATTTTAGCAAAGACGATGCAGGATGGCGGGGCTTTGAGCGTGGAACCGCGATGTGTGCCATGAAGCGTGCCGCGAGCCATCGACGGCGATTCAAGTTGCACTCTATCACGCACGCGGGCGCTCGCCACGGTGCAGGTTCGCGGTGTTTCGCGGCACGCCTGTTGCGTGCGGCCGCGTCGCGTCACTGCGGCCCGTTGTGGCCGGCTGACAGACGGGCCGACGCGCCAAAGAACCTGCCGCGCAGATCGCTCACGCGCCGCCCTGCTCGATCGAACGCGTCAAGGCGGCCAGCGCGGTGTTACCGCCGGGCGGCGCGACGCCCGCGGCGACTTTGTGCAGCGTGGCACGCAAGGCCTCGGCGGCCTGCTCGAGCGTGCTCGCCGCCGGTGCGCCGACGATCACGTGCGCGCGCACCGCAGGCGTCGATACGCCGGCATGCGCGCGACGGCGCCACGCGAGCCCCAGCGCATCGGCCAGCAGCGCCACGTGGCCGAGGCCCAGCGCGCACGCGGCGGAGCCGAGCCGGTAGGCGGCATCGCCAGCTTGCAGCGCTTCGCTAGGATCGGCTTTCTCCGGCTGGTCGGCCGCACGGGCATGCTCGGTCAACGCGGAGATCGACGCATCCGCCGTTTGCAGGAAATCTTCGTAGGCGTTCGCATTGACGGCCAGCACGCCCAACTCTCGCGTCAATGCGCCACGGCTGGCGCTGATCGCCTGGGCCTGCACGGCGCCCGCTTCCCAAAGCATTTCGGATGCCTGGGTGCCCGCCACGTGCCAGTCGACGGTCAGGCCGTAGTCGTGCAGCACTTCCACCTGGTCGGCGTCTTCCGCGGCGGCGCCGAACAACGCGTAGTCGCGCCACAGCAGCGCAAGCGTCGCGCGCACGAGTGAACGCGGCGCCAGCTCGATGCCGCGCGCATGATCGGCGAGCGCGAGGTTGCAACGAGCGTAAAAACGCCGCGCGTCGGTTTCCCCCGTGGCGCGGCCGCTGATCCGCAATGCCTTGGCGCAAGCCTTGGCGAGGCGCCAGAAATCGTAGGGGTCGGGTCCGGTGAGTTCGCTGAAAACGGCGTCCAGTTCGTCGAGCGCCGCGTTGGTGACGGCCAGCGCCGCCGCACTGCCGGTATCGACCTGCGAGCGCAACACCGGCAGCAGCGCGCGCTCATAGCGCGCCCGCAGATGCGCCAGTTGATCGGCGGACTGCGCGTGCAGCGAGACCGGCGGCACCGGCCGCGCGGTCAGCGCGAGATCTTCGAACGCGACGGTGGAACCGGGCGTGTGCTCGGACAAATGCGCGCAGAGCGCCCGGTAATGATTGAACAGCACGGGCGAACAGGACAGCTCGCGCAGATTGTGACGCTCGAGCGCGGCGCGGAAGTCGCGCAAGGCCGCGCCGAACACCGGCCGAGCGTTGACCGCGTCGGCCGGGTCGCCCTCCGCGAGCGGCGACAGCCGCATCAGCGCGTCAGCGAAGCGCTGTGCGCTCAGCCAGCCGGCTCCGCGCAGTGCGTGTGACGCCCGCAGCAACGCCGACGTGCTCTCGCTGTGCTGTTCGAATGCCAGCAGCGCCTCAGCCAGCGCAAGCTCGGCGGGACGGACGGCGCCGCCGCGCGGATTCGGCAAGGCATCGAAGGAAACGGGTGCAGCGGATTGAAGAGTCATGGGCAGGCGACACGAAGCTGACGGGCCGTCGCCTCGCACCGCACGCAGACTGATCGGCTAACGCGCGAACCGGCGACAGGACAATGACAGACTAACGTTGCGACACGGCGCGGCCGAGGACGCTCCGCATCGACGCGTTGGGGCAAACTTCAGAGCGCACCGGGTGCGTTCGATCCGGCGCGTCACGCCGGCTGCGAAACACCATGCCAACGCCGTGCCGGGGACATGCGGGACGGGCCCGCAGCCGGCATGCCGGCTACTCCCGGACTTCAGATCTGGACCATCTCGAAATCCTCCTTACGCGCGCCGCACTCCGGGCAGGTCCAGTTAATGGGGACGTCTTCCCAGCGGGTGCCCGGCGCAATGCCTTCGTCCGGCAAACCGGCTTCTTCGTCGTAAATCCAGCCGCAAATCAGGCACATCCAGCTTTGATATTCCATTCTTGTGTCGCGTCGTAGAGTCCGTGGAAACGGGAGCCATGATGGTACCGTGTTGCTGCCCCAATGCCTAGCAATCAGAAACGCGCAATCGTAGCGTGCGACGGCCTTTGGCTATGCCGTTTGTGTCGGCCGGCACGGTGGTTGCGGCGCCATGCCGCGCGCCGCCCACGGCTTGCTTGCTGCAATGCATCGCGAGATGCGAAAAAACGCCCTCGCGACGGTTTAGGCCGCATAATTGAGCCGATTGCGCACTCTCTGCGCCTAAATTTTGCTCCTTTCTGTCAATCTTCATGCCCAGCGACACGCCTCCGATCGTCCTCACCTTCGGCCTTTCCGATCCCACCGGCGGGTCCGGCCTGCAAGCCGACCTGATGACCCTTGCCAGCATGGGCTGTCATGGCGTCTCCGTGCTCACGGGCTACACCGTGCGCGACTCGGCGAGTTGCGACGAAGTCACCGGGCTCGACCCGGAAGTAGTCGCGACCCAGGCTCGGATGCTGCTCGAAGACATGCCGATCGCCGCGTTCAAGGTCGGCGCCTGCACCCGCGCGGAAGTGGTGAGTGCGATTGCGGAAGTCGTCGCCGATTACGACGACATTCCACTGATTCTCGCCCCCGATTTCACGCTCGACGACGAGCACGTGCTGTCCGCCGACGAACTGCGCGAAGCGATCGCCGACCTGCTCGCGCCGCAAACCACGTTGCTGGTCGCCGATTCGGCCACGCTGCTCGCGCTCGCCCAGCCGGACGGCGACGCCGAAGCACCGAGCCTCGACGCCGCCATTTCGCACCTGCTGTCGCAAGGCTGCGAATACATTCTGTCGACGGAAACCGGCACGCACCGGCACGTCAATACGCTCTTCAGCGAAGACGGCCAGTTGCGTCAGGACATGTGGGACCGCGGCAGCCATCGGATCATGGGCTTGACGGATACGCTGGGCGCGGCGATCGCCGCATTGCTGGCCAATGGGCAGGATCCCGCTGAAGCGGTGCGCGAGGCGCAAGAGTATTTGTATCAGGCGGTGCGCAATGCGTTCCGGCCGGGCATGGGGGCATATTTGCCGGACCGGTTTTTCTGGGCGCGCAGTAGCGACGACGAAACGCCGCCGGCAGCCGGCAAGGATGCGGCGCCGGGCGAAGCGCGGCACTGATACTTGGCGCGAGGTGCCGGCGGCCCAATGACCCCGGCGCTTTTGCCTTAGCCCGCCGCGAGACGGGCGTCCATAAAAAAACCCGCATTTCTGCGGGTTTTTTCTTTTGGGAAGCACGCCTCGCGGCGCACTTCCCCATGTGCCTCCAACTGAGCCTCTAGACGAGAGGCCCAACCGAAATTACATGTCCATGCCCATGCCGCCCATGCCGCCGGGCATACCGCCACCCATCGGAGCATCGTCCTTCGGCAGTTCGCAAACAGCTGCGTCGGTCGTCAGCAGGAGACCCGCCACCGAAGCTGCGTTTTGCAGCGCCGTGCGCGTCACCTTCGTCGGGTCGACAACACCAGCGTCGACCAGGTCGACGTACTCGCCGGTTGCTGCGTTGTAGCCGTAGTTGCCCGTACCGGCTGCAACGGCCGCCACCACGACGCTGGCTTCTTCGCCACCGTTCGCAACGATTTGACGCAGCGGCTCTTCCATCGCGCGCAGCACGATCTTGATACCTGCGTCCTGATCGGCGTTAGCGCCCTTCAGGCCAGCGATTGCCGTACGTGCACGGATCAGCGCGACGCCGCCGCCAGCCACGATGCCTTCTTCCACAGCTGCGCGCGTTGCGTGCAGTGCGTCTTCGACACGTGCCTTCTTTTCCTTCATTTCGACTTCGGTCGCAGCGCCAACCTTGATCACTGCAACACCGCCTGCCAGCTTGGCAACGCGCTCTTGCAGCTTTTCACGGTCGTAGTCCGACGTTGCTTCTTCGATTTGCGTGCGAACTTGCTTCACACGTGCTTCGATGGTGGCGCCTTCGCCAGCGCCGTCGATTATCGTCGTGTTTTCCTTGCCCACTTCGATGCGCTTTGCTTGACCCAGTTCAGCCAGCGTTGCCTTTTCGAGCGTCAGGCCGGTTTCTTCAGCGATAACTTGACCGCCGGTCAGGATCGCGATGTCTTCCAGCATGGCCTTACGACGATCGCCGAAGCCCGGAGCCTTGACAGCAACCGTCTTCAGGATGCCGCGGATGTTGTTCACCACCAGCGTAGCCAGCGCTTCGCCTTCGACGTCTTCTGCGATGATCAGCAGCGGACGGCCAGCCTTGGCGACTTGCTCCAGTACCGGCAGCAGATCACGGATGTTCGACACCTTCTTGTCGTGCAGCAGCACGAACGGGTTTTCGAGCACAGCAACTTGCTTGTCCGGGTTGTTGATGAAGTACGGCGACAGATAGCCGCGGTCGAATTGCATACCTTCGACCACGTCCAGCTCGTCTTGCAGCGACTTGCCGTCTTCAACCGTGATGACGCCTTCCTTGCCAACCTTGTCCATCGCTTCAGCGATACGGTCGCCGATCGACGAATCGCTGTTCGCCGAAATCGCGCCGACTTGTGCGATTTCCTTGTTGGTCGTGCACGGCTTGCTGATCTTGCGCAGTTCTTCGATTGCGGCCGTCACAGCCTTGTCGATACCGCGCTTCAGGTCCATCGGGTTCATGCCCGATGCGACGTACTTCATGCCTTCGCGGACGATCGACTGAGCCAGGACCGTTGCGGTCGTGGTGCCGTCACCTGCGTTGTCGCTGGTCTTGGAAGCAACTTCCTTGACCATTTGCGCGCCCATGTTCTGGAGCTTGTCTTTCAGTTCGATCTCTTTCGCGACCGACACACCGTCCTTCGTGACCGTCGGGCCGCCGAAGCTGCGTTCCAGGACGACGTTGCGACCCTTCGGGCCCAGCGTGACCTTCACAGCGTTCGCGAGGATGTTCACGCCTTCAACCATCTTGGCACGGGCGGAATCACCGAATACGACGTCTTTAGCTGCCATCTTCTAACTCCTTGAATTCTTTAAGATATGACCGGGAAAGTAGCGACCAGCGCTTACTTTTGCACCACGGCCATGATGTCTTCTTCGCGCATCACGAGCAGTTCGTTGCCGTCGACCTTAACGGTCTGGCCTGCGTACTTGCCGAACAGGACGCGGTCACCCACCTTCACGTCGAGCGCGATTTGAGCGCCCTTGTCGTCACGCTTGCCCGGGCCGACTGCCAGAATTTCGCCTTGATCCGGCTTTTCTGCTGCGGCTTCGGGGATCACGATGCCCGACGCGGTCTTGGTTTCTTGATCCAGACGTTTGACGATCACGCGATCATGCAAAGGACGAAGGTTCATACATACTCCTCTCTTGATTGAGACTGAAGAACGCTGAGAAAACCCGGCTGGCTAAGCCAACCGGCGATGTTGTTAGCACTCTCGTGCAGCGAGTGCTAATTATATGGACGGGTGGTGACAAATTCAAGAAGGGATGGTGCTGTCGAGATGTCGAGATTGACTTAACTTTGAACTTTGTTCGCTTAAGTCTGAAATCTTGAGCGGCGCCCGGCTGCCATCACGACATTAAAAATTCTTATTAAACAACAACTTAGAGAGTTTTCCAGATGTTCAACAGTGTCACGAACGCAGTGCAACTGCGCTGCCCTTTCCGACGACATTTGTTCGCAAGTCCTAGCGACTCACGCGAAATCCAAGGGAAAACCCCACCCCGATCGCGATCGTCAGTCACGTTCGGGCAGATCAAAAACATAACAACGGCGGAGCGAGCTCGTTTTCCCAGCGAAGCGGCGGCTCGACAGGTTCGATGTTCGGCCTCAGGGGTAAGGAGGATCTGGGCAGCGGACTGAATGCCGTGTTCGACCTGGAAAGCGGTTTCAACATCAACAACGGTGGCTCATTCGCCGATACGACCGCCCTCTTCTATCGCCAGGCGTGGGTAGGGTTAGAGCAGAACACGTACGGCACGCTCACCTTCGGTCGTCAATATCAGCCGAGTTTCTGGGCCGTTTATCCGACCGATCCGTTCCGTGGCAACGAACTGCTCTCGCCGCTCTCGGCGGTCGATCTCGCCGCGGCCTCCGACCGTCATACACTCGCGGTCCAGTATGCGCCAGGACGGGTCAGCAACACGATTTTCTATCAGTCACCGAACGTAGCAGGTGCGAAGCTCTATGCGATGTATGGTTTCGCGGCGACAGCCACGCAGCCAATCCCGTCCACGTCGGGAAACATGATCGATGTCGCGCTGACCTGGCAAGGCGCCGGACTTTACGCAGCCGTGGCCTACCTGAACCAGCATTCCGGCGTGGAGACCATCGCGGGTCTGCCGCTTTCGCTTAACCTGCTTGGGACTGAGCATTTCACCGGCGCACTCGCGTATCAGATCGGCATCGTGAAACTCCAGTTTAACTACTCGTATGCGCGCCCCACGAATGCAGCGCCGGGGTCGATGGCGGCGCTCCTCGGCGCAGGACACGCTCTGAGCTACGGGGAGTTAGGTGCGACGATCCAGGCGACGAACGCCGACGAAGTCCAGCTCGCTGTTGTCGAGCGCGATGTGCGCGGCGTACATGACAACGCACTCGGCTTCCAGGTGGGCGTCGACCACAATGTGTCGAAGCGGACCAGCTTCTACGCGCGGGCTGGCTACATCAAAAACAACGGCAGTTCGATGATGAGCTGGCCGGGTATTTCAGTGACGGAGCCTGATGCGTCGCAAACGCTCGTTGCCATCGGCATGACCCACCGCTTCTGACACTCGCGCGGGTTTCCTCCGTGGCGGCCTGCCGATGGCCGGCCGCCATCGCGTGTCCAGTCTGGATCGGTCGTAAGCGCATAGACGAGGCAGAAAACGGAGGCTCGCGGAGCCGCCCCGCTCATGCCGATAACCTGCACGAACGGCGCGGACCCGAAAGACGCTTTCAGAACTGCTCTTCTGCCAGCGCCAGCATCCCTTCACTGCCGTTCGCGCTGACAATCGCCGCTTCGAGGGCCGTCGCCTGCGGCAGCACGTGTTCGGCGAAGAACTGCGCGGTCGCGATCTTCGCGCCGTAGAACGATGGATCGTCCGATTGCAGCCGTTGCGCGGCGAGCATCGCACGCGCCATCTGCCAGCCGCCGAGTACGATCCCGGCAAGTTTCAGATACGGCACGCTGCCCGCGAACACCGCATTCGGATCGCCCTTTGCGTTCGCAAGCACGTAATCGACCGCCGATGCCAGCGCCTGCTGCCCCCGCGCCAGATGCCTGCGCATCGAGTCAAACGCCGCGGGGTTGTGCGCGCCGAGCGCGTCGACGGTCTGTGCGATCTCCGCAAGCAGCGCCCTCACGAGCGCACCGCCATCACGCAACGTCTTGCGGCCAATCAGATCGTTTGCCTGAATCGCCGTCGTGCCTTCGTAGATCGCCAGGATGCGCGCATCGCGATAGAACTGCGCGGCACCGGTTTCCTCGATGAAGCCCATGCCGCCATGTACCTGCACGCCAGCGCTCGTCACGTCGATCGAAAGCTCCGTGCTCCAGCCCTTGACGATCGGTACCAGCCATTCGTAGCGCGCCTGATGCTGTGCGCGGGTCGCGGCGTCGGCGTGCTGGTGCGCGATATCGCGATGCGCGGCCGCAACGTACGCGAGTGCGCGCGACGCTTCGGTCAGCGCGCGCATCGTCATAAGCATCCGGCGCACGTCCGGATGATGGATGATACTGACCGCCTCTTTCGCCGAGCCATTCACAGGCCGGCCCTGCACCCGCTCCTTCGCGTAGGCGACAGCCTTCTGGTATGCCCGCTCGGAAATCGCAACGCCCTGCATGCCAACCGTAAAGCGCGCGGCGTTCATCATGATGAACATATATTCGAGGCCGCGATTTTCTTCACCGACCAGCTGGCCGATTGCACCACCGTGATCACCGAACTGCAACACTGCAGTCGGACTCGCCTTGATGCCGAGCTTGTGTTCGAGCGACACGCAATGCACGTCGTTGCGCGCGCCCAGCGAGCCGTCTTCGTTGACGAGGAACTTCGGCACGACGAATAGCGAAATGCCCTTCACCCCTTCGGGCGCATGAGGCGTGCGCGCGAGCGTCAGATGCACGATGTTCTCCGCCATGTCGTGCTCGCCCCACGTGATGAAGATCTTCGTGCCGAAAAGCCGGTACGTGCCGTCGCCCTGCGGCTCGGCGCGCGTGCGCAACAGCGCGAGATCGGAGCCCGCCTGCGGCTCGGTGAGATTCATCGTGCCGGTCCACTTGCCGGAAATCAGCCTGTGCAAATAACGCTGCTTCTGCGCGTCGCTCCCGGCGATGAGCAGCGCTTCGATCGCGCCGTCGGTCAACAGCGGACAGAGCGCGAGCGAAAGATTCGAAGCGCTCAACATTTCAGCGCAAGGCGTCGCGACGAGTTTCGGCAAGCCCTGACCGCCGTATTCCGGTGGATGCTGAATGCCCTGCCAGCCGCCTTCTGCGAACTGGCGGAAGGCATCCGCGAAGCCTGGCGACGCGGCGACTTCACCACTGGTCCAGCGCGGAGGTTGCCTGTCGCCTTCGGCGTTCAACGGCGCCCACACCTCGGCGCACAATCGGGCGGCCTCCTCCAGCACGGCCTGCGCGGTGTCGGGCTTCGCATCCTCGAAACCCGGCAGCAGCGCCACGTCGTCGTGCCCGGCAAGCTCGCGCATCACGAACATCATGTCCTTGAGCGGCGCGTTGTACATATCAAACCTCTTTCTGCTGTATTGGAAAAATCGGCGCGGGACCGCAGGCTGTCTTGCGGTCCCGCCGTTTCGTGTCTGGCGCTTATACGGCGCTCACCCCGCCGTCCACAGCAAGGATCTGCCCGGTGATGTGCTTGCCCGCATCGCTCGCGAACAGCACGGCCGCGCCCTTCAGGTCGTCGTCGCCACCGAGCCTGCACAGCGGGACGCCCGTGCGCATCTCCTCGACGCCCATGCGATCGAGCGATCCCTGCGTCATCTTCGACGGGAAAAACCCGGGCGCGAGCGCGTTCACGGTAATGCCATGCCGGCCCCACTCGCCAGCAAGCGTTCGCGTGAAATTGACGACCGCGCCCTTCGAGGTGTTATAGGCAATCGTCTCCATGGTGCCGGGGGCGTTGCCGGATAAGCCCGCGATCGATGCCACGTTGACGATGCGGCCATAGCGTCGCGGAATCATCGACTGTTTGCCGATGCGCTGCGTGAGCAGGAAGAGCCCACGCACGTTCAGGTTCATCACCTTGTCCCATGCTTCGAGCGGGTAGTCCTCGGCAGGCGCCCCCCACGTGGCGCCCGCGTTGTTCATCAGGATGTCGACATGCGTGAGCCTGGCGAGGGTCTGGTCAGCAAGTCGCCCGATGTCGTCCTCACGCGCGCCGTCGGCGGCGATCCAGTCCGCTTCGATGCCGCGAGCGTGCAGGTATGCTTGCGCGGCCTCCAACTCGTCAGCCTTGCGTGCGGACAACATCAACCGCGCGCCCTGTTCGCCGAGCGCCTCCGCGATCTGGAGGCCGAGGCCTCGGGAGCCTCCCGTAACGAGCGCCGTCTTGCCTTTGAGGTTAAAAAGTTGCTGGGTGGTTTGCATACGAGTTTCCGGTGATCAGTGACGTTCGGTGCGCGCTGTCAGAACCAGGCGCCCTGCATGTCGAGCGTGGTCCGGTCCAGCGACGCGAGCAGATCGAATTGCGCCCAGACGCGCGGCAATTCCCACCGGAAGAAATACCCGGCGGCGGCCCGCTTGCCGTGATAGAAGACATCGTCACGACGGCCATTGGCCTCTTGAGCGACCTGCGCGGCAAGCACCTGTTCCAGCCAGATCCACGCCAGCACCACGTGGCCGAACGCCTCCAGATAAACGGACGCGTTGGCGAGCGTCACACTTTGGTCGCCAGCGGACCAAAGCTCGCCCGTCACTTGCGTGAGCCGCGAGAGCGCGATAGCCAGCGCATCGGCATACTCGGTGATCGACGTGTCGGCCACGCCGCGCGCACGCGCGATGGTTTCCTGCATCGTGTCGCGCAGGATGGCGAGCGCCGCACCGTCCTTCATCACGACCTTGCGCCCGAGCAGATCAAGCCCCTGGATGCCGTGCGTGCCCTCGTGAATCGGATTGAGACGGTTATCGCGGTAGAGTTGCTCAACGTTGTAGTCACGCGTATAGCCGTAGCCGCCGTGCACCTGAATCGCGAGGCTGTTGGCTTCCAGGCACCATTGCGACGGCCAGCTCTTGGCGATCGGCGTCAGGATGTCGAGCAGGAGCGTAAGCCGCTCGAGCGAGAGAGAATCGTCGTTCGCGTGGGCCGCACGCTCCTGATCGACCAGCTTCGCGCAATACAGATTGAGCGCGAGCGCGCCCTCCGCGTAGCTCTTCTGAGCCAGCAGCATGCGTCGGATGTCGGCGTGCTCCACCAGCTTCACCTGCGGGCTGGCGGCCTCCTTGCAGCTGCGGCCCGCGATGCGGCCTTGCGGGCGATTGCGCGCATAGTCGAGCGCATGCAGATAGCCTGTATAGCCGAGCGCGGCGGCGCCGAGGCCGACGCCGATACGCGCCTCGTTCATCATGTGGAACATGCAGCTCAGGCCTTGCCCCGGCTCGCCCACCAGATAGCCGATCGCACCCGCCGCGCCGCGCGGCTGGTACTTCGTCCCTTCGCCGAAGTTCAGCAGACAATTCGTCGTGCCGCGATAGCCCATCTTGTGATTGAGCCCCGCCAGCACCACGTCGTTGTGCTCGCCAAGCGAACCGTCCTCATGAACGAGGTACTTCGGCACGATGAACAGGGAAATGCCCTTGACGCCCGGCGTCAGCTTGCCATCCGGCCCCGGAATCTTCGCGAGCACCAGATGCACGATGTTCTCCGACAGATCGTGCTCGCCGCCCGAAATCCACATCTTG
The DNA here is from genome assembly GCF_012689525.1 of Paraburkholderia aromaticivorans. NCBI lineage: Bacteria > Pseudomonadati > Pseudomonadota > Betaproteobacteria > Burkholderiales > Burkholderiaceae > Paraburkholderia > Paraburkholderia aromaticivorans. Next base: position 766,013 of record NZ_CP051516.1, on the reverse strand, counting down.
TTGCCGCGCAGCCGGTACTGTGCGCCGAGCGGCGATTCGCCCTGATATTCCGCGCGCGTGGTGATGTCCGATAGCGACGACCCTGCCTGCGGCTCGGACAGGCACATCGTGCCGAAATACCGGCCTTCCATCTCTGGCCTGACGAACGCCTCGATCTGCCGCGGCGAACCATGGGCGAGCAGCAGATTGGCATTACCGATGGTCAGGAACGGATAGCCGCAGGTGGCGATATTCGCGGCCATGAAATACGCAAAGCCGGCTTTCTCGACGACGAGCGGCAATTGCATGCCGCCCAGCTCATAATCCTGACCCGCCGCCATCAGGCCAGCGGCGCAAAACGCGTCGAGCGCCACCTTGACCTCGGGAATGATGTGGACCGTCTCACCGTCGAACTGCGGCTCCTGCTGGTCGCTCTTCTTGTTGTGTGGCGCGAACAGATTGGTCGCGATCTGTTCGCACGTATCGAGCGCGGCATCGAAGGTTTCGCGCGAGTGATCGGCATACCGTGGAATGCCGGTCAACGCTTCGACATTGAGCCATTCATAAAGGAGAAAGTTCAGGTCGCGCCGGGAAAGGATCAATGACATGCAAACGCTCCGCCTAAAGCACTTCGAACAAACCCGCCGCGCCTTGGCCGCCGCCGATGCACATGGTCACCACCACGTACTTCACGCCTCGGCGCTTGCCCTCGATCAGAGCGTGGCCGGCGAGGCGTGCACCCGAGACGCCGAACGGATGCCCCACTGCAATCGCGCCGCCATTGACGTTCAGCCGCTCCATCGGAATACCGATCGTGTCCGCGCAATAGAGCACCTGCACGGCGAAGGCTTCGTTCAGCTCCCACAATCCGATGTCGTCGACGTTCAGCCCCGCCTTCTTCAGCAATTTCGGAATGGCGAACACCGGGCCAATGCCCATTTCGTCCGGCTCGCAGCCGGCCACGGCGAAGCCGCGAAACACGCCAAGCGGCTGCAGGCCCCGGGCTTCAGCGACCCGTGCGTTCATGACCACGGTGGCCGATGCCCCATCGGAGAACTGCGACGCGTTGCCCGCGGAGATCACCCCGCCTGGAAATGCCGTGCGGATCTTCGCTACGCCTTCGAGCGTCGTGTCGGCGCGAATGCCTTCGTCGGCGGCGATCGTGACGGACTTCGTCACGATCTGACCGGTGAGCTTGTCGGTCACGCCCGCGAGGACCGTCATCGGCACGATCTCGTCGGTGAAACGGCCTGTTTCCTGCGCGGCAGCGGCGCGCTGCTGGCTGCGTACGCCGTACTCGTCCTGTCGCTCGCGCGAGATGCCATAGCGCCTCGCCACCTGCTCGGCGGTCTGTAGCATGCTCCAGTAGATCTCCGGCTTGTTCTGCTCGAGCCAGGAATCGGTGGCCATATGCATGTTCATCTGCTGCTGCGTCGCTGAAATGCTCTCGACGCCGCCCGCCACGAAGATGTCACCCTCGTCGGCGATCACGCGTTGCGCCGCCATTGCGATGGCCTGGAGACCCGACGAGCAGAAGCGGTTCACGGTTGCGCCGGGTACGGTCACCGGACAGCCTGCGCGCAACGCGATCTGGCGTGCGATATTGCCGCCGGTCGCGCCTTCGGGGTTGGCACAGCCCATCAGCACGTCCTCCACTTCACCGGCCTCGATGCCCGCGCGCGCGATGGCGTGCTGCACGGCGTGGCCGCCGAGCGTGGCGCCGTGGGTCATGTTGAAGGCGCCCTTCCAGCTTTTGGCGAGCCCGGTGCGCGCCGTCGATACGATAACTGCTTCATTCATGTCTGTTCCCGATTGTGTGTTCGTCCTCTGCCTGCGCCCCGGCGCCGACGCATGACGCGGCGCCGCGCACTGTCGCACGAGAGCATGTTCAGTCGTTAAAGCCCTTGCCTGTGTCGGCCAGTTGCTCCAGAAGCGGTGCGACCTGCCACGCTTCGCCGTGGTAGCCGCCCGCATAGCGCCGGATCGCGTGAGCGACGTTGTACAGGCCGACCTGATCCGCGTAGAGCATCGGGCCGCCGTGAAACGCCGGAAAGCCATAGCCGCTCAGATAGACCATGTCGATGTCCGATGCTTTCGAGGCGATCCCTTCTTCCAAGATTCGAGCGCCTTCGTTGACGAGCGCAAAGATCAGCCGCTCGACGATCTCCTCATCGGAAATAGTGCGGCGCGTAATGCCAAGATCTTTCGAATGCTGGACGATCATGTCGTTGACCTGCTGACTCGGATATGCCTTGCGGTCCCCCTCCTTGTAGTCGTACCAGCCCGCGCGGACCTTCTGCCCAAAGCGTGTGCGCTCGCACAGCAGATCGCCGGTCTTCGAGTAGGTGAAATCAGGCTGCTCGATGGCGCGGCGTTTGCGAATGGCCCAGCTGATGTCGTTGCCAGCCATATCGATCATGCGAAACGGCCCCATTGCGAAGCCGAAGTTCTCGATCGCCCTGTCCACCTGCGCGGGCAACGCACCCTCGTCGAGCAGGAAACCGGCTTGCCTGCTGTACTGCTCCACCATACGGTTACCGATGAAGCCGTCGCATACGCCCGAGACCACCGCCAGCTTGTGAATCTTTTTGGCGAGTTTCATTACGGTCGCGAGCACGTCTTTGGCCGTCTTCTCGCCGCGCACCACTTCCAGCAACCTCATGACGTTGGCCGGGCTGAAGAAGTGCATGCCGACCACATCCTGCGGACGCTTCGTGAATGCCGCGATCTGGTTGAGGTCGAGCGTCGAGGTATTGGATGCGAGGATGGCCCCCTTTTTCATCACTTCGTCCAGCGTCCGGAACACGGCTTCCTTGACGCCGATTTCTTCGAACACCGCTTCGATAACAAGATCGGCATCCTTGATATCGTTGTAGGACAGCGAGGTCGAGAGCAGCGCCATCCGTTGCTCGACGGCCTGCTGCGTGAGTTTGCCCTTCTTCGCGCTGTTCTCGTAGTTGAGACGGATCGTCGCCACGCCTCGTTCGAGTGCGTCGGCTTTCATCTCCAGCATGGTGACGGGTATGCCCGCGTTCAGAAAGTTCATGCTGATGCCGCCACCCATGGTGCCCGCACCGATCACAGCCACTTTCGCGATCCGGCGGGTCGGCGTATCGGCCGGCACGTCGGGAATCTTGCTCGCCGCGCGTTCGCCCAGAAAGGCGTGGCGCAGAGCACGTGATTCAGGTGTGCCCATCAAGTATTCGAAGCCGTCACGCTCGGTCCGCAGACCCTGCTCGAACGGTTTGATCGACGCGGCGACGGCGTCCACGCATTTAACGGGCGCCGGAAAGCGCGACGAAGCGGCTGCCACCGCGCTACGGGCAACGCTCAGATAGCCGTCCGCATTGTGATGGCGCACATCCAGATTGCGCACCAACGGATGCGGGCCCTTGCCCGCCGCCACGTTATGCGCAAACTTCCTGGCCGCTGCCAGCACGTCATCCCGTGTGACATGGTCGAACAGTTTCGAATCGATCAGGCTTTCGGACGCAATCGCCTTGCCGGACACGATCATGTTGAGTGCCGCTTCGAGCCCGATCAGGCGCGGCAGGCGCTGCGTGCCGCCTGCGCCGGGCAGCAAGCCGAGATTCACTTCCGGCAGGGCAATCTGCGCGCCCTGCTGGACCACGCGGTAGTGGCACGCGAGCGCGAGTTCGAGGCCACCGCCCATGGCAACCGAATGAATCGCCGCGACGACGGGCTTGGGCGACGCTTCAATCGCCTCGATCACGGTATGCAGGCTCGGCTCCTGCATCGCCTTGGGCGTGCCGAACTCGCGAATGTCGGCGCCACCCGAGAACGCGTTGCTCGCACCTGTGATGACGATGGCAGCCACATCGGCGTCGCTTCGCGCGCGAGCGATGCCTTCGAAGATGCCCACCCGCGTGCTATGGCCGAGACCGTTGACTGGCGGATTGTCGAGTGTAATGACGGCAACGCCGTCACAGACGTGATATTGCGCGGACATGATGGTTCCTTTTAATTCCGGACGTCGTTTCAGAATTCGTCCAATGGCTGTTGCTGGCGACCCGGGCGCCGTAACGATGTGGGAATTCGGCGTACTCACATATTCGAATAGTTCGGGCCGCCGCCACCTTCAGGCGTCACCCAGACGATGTTCTGCGTTGGATCCTTGATGTCGCAGGTCTTGCAGTGCACGCAGTTCTGCGCGTTGATTTGCAGACGATCCTCGTCCTGTTCGTCCTTCACGAATTCATACACGCCCGCCGGGCAAAAGCGTGCTTCGGGCCCCGCGTACGTCTTCAGATTGATGCCGACCGGGACGCTCGCGTCCTTCAACGTCAGATGCGCGGGCTGATTTTCCTCGTGGTTCGTATTGGAGATGAACACCGACGACAACCGGTCAAACGTCAGCTTCCCATCCGGCTTCGGATAGACAATCGGCTTGCACTGCGACGCGGGCTTCAGCATCTCGTGATCGGAATGCTGGTGATGCAGCGTCCATGGCACATTGCCGCCCAGCAGCTTCTGCTCGATGCCGACCATCAGGGTGCCGAGGTACAGGCCCTTGCTCATCCACTGCTTGAAGTTGCGCGCACGGTGCAGTTCCGTGTGCAGCCACGAAGTCTTGAAGCTCTCCGGATACGCCGTGAGTTCATCGCTGGTGCGTCCTGCCTGGACGGCTTCAAAAGCAGCGTCGGCAGCCAGCATGCCGGTCTTGATCGCCGCGTGCGAACCCTTGATCCGCGAGGCGTTCAGGAAGCCCGCATCGTCACCGACCAGCGCGCCACCCGGGAACACCAGTTTCGGCAACGACATCAGCCCGCCCGCCGTAATGGCACGCGCGCCGTACGACACCCGCTTGCCGCCTTCGAGCACCGTACGGATTGCCGGATGCGTCTTGTAACGCTGGAATTCCTCGAACGGTGACAGATACGGATTCGTGTAGCCGAGACCGACCACGAAGCCCACCACCACCTGGTTGTTATCCATGTGATACAGGAACGAGCCGCCGTACGTGTCGCTCTGTAAAGGCCAGCCGGCGGTGTGCATCACCAGACCCGGCTTGTGCCTTGACGGATCGATTTCCCACAGTTCCTTGATGCCGATACCGTGGACCTGCGGATCGACGCCTTCGCGCAGCTTGAACCTGTCGTTCAGCTGGCGGCCGAGGTGACCACGCGCGCCCTCGCAGAAGAGCGTGTATTTCGCGTGCAGCTCCATGCCGAGCTGGAAATTCTCGGTCGGCTCGCCATCCTTGCCGATGCCCAGGTTGCCGGTCGCGACGCCTTTGACCGAGCCATCGTCGTTGTACAGCACCTCAGCCGCCGAAAAGCCCGGAAAAATCTCGACGCCCAGCGCCTCGGCTTGCTGACCCAGCCAGCGCGTGACATTCGCGAGGCTGATCACATAGTTGCCGTGATTCTTGAAATTGTCCGGTAACGCCCAGGTCGGCACGCTCTTCGAACCGGCTTCGGTCAGGAACAGGAATTTGTCTTCGGTCACGTCCACCGTCAGCGGCGCGCCTTTTTCCTTCCAGTCCGGAATCAGTTCGTTGATCGCGCGCGGATCCATCACCGCGCCCGACAGGATATGCGCCCCGATCTCCGAGCCTTTTTCGAGTACGCACACGCCAAGCTCGACGCCTTGTTCAGCCGCCAGCTGCTTCAGGCGGATCGCGGCCGACAGGCCAGCCGGGCCGCCGCCGACGATCACGATGTCATATTCCATCGACTCGCGTGTCGGAACGAAATCATCCTCGGTAACAGTCGAGATACACACCTGACAGGTCTCCATAGTTGTTTTTAAATGCTCAGTGCCGGGCGCTCAATGCGAGGCGGAAACACACACCAGCAACCATCGTCGTGGCGAAAGAACACAATTGAAAACGCGCCGGACGCGCGAACACTCTCGACGCAGACATAGCGCCACGGCTTGCGCGGGGAATGACTGAACCGCGTCACGCGGACGCGCGTCGCCGGATTGGCCCCGAGCCATTTCTCCACCAGCGCGCGTAACGACCTTTCCCGGGCATTCATCTACGTATCCGACCGATTGAAGTTGCAAAATTGCGTACGTACTGGAAAGCTGAAGTCGAATCGACCGGAACGAGGCGCGACAACATACCGCTCTATGCCCGCAGCCGCCTGGCGACAAGATTGGGACAACATGCCGCTGTACGTTTGAAGGGGCAACTCCCGTTCATGTTGAGCAGCAGTGGGGTCCGCACCCGCCACCCGCACCACTCGTCATGTGCTGCAAATGTTAGAAGCCTTCCCTGAGGACATCGATTGCGAATTCCACCGATTACATTGCAAAACGCCTCAATCAGCGGCGGACGCGCCAAGTCACGGGCTATCGACATTCCGGTGAAAGCCGATTCGCTGCGCCCGTCCCAATGCTCGCCACAGCGGTGCGATCCCCCGGCTGGTTGGCATTCCGTTCAGGTCCAGTCTGCGTGCCGCTGCTGCAATGCACGAGAGTCAATCGGGGGAACCGGGCATGCGCGGCTTGCTCGCTGCGCAACGGGAATGAAAAGCGGGTTCGGCAAGGTGTGGTGAACGCGTGCCCCGTACTCAAGCTTGCGAGCACTTCTCAACGCTATAGCTACCGAAGACCAGTCCACAGAGAAGACCAAGCCGCGACATTGACGAGAAGGCGACGCTCAAGACAGAAGGGAGGAATTCGACAAGGTGGTCATATGTTGGAGTCTTTCTCAAAGGCACCCTCAGCCCCGAGGCGGTCTCCCGATGTCACTCCAAGCGGCCATTCGCATATGAGGGATGTAGGTTCTCGCCGCCGTCAAAGTGGACATCGATCACTCGCGAACAGGCTGATCGACGGTCGTATGACCGGTCGAAGAGACGATGGCGATATTGCTATGCTGGCTACGCGACGACGCGGGCAATTTTAGCCATAGGCCACGCCCAGAATACGCGTCACGCGCGACCATCCGGGCGTATGGCACTGTGATTGAAACGCGCGCATCAGTCCCGGGCGGCATCGCGTTGCCCCATCAGGGCGACGGCGACAGCGTTTCTGCACGGCCGTCGCCTGCGGCGGTCAGCATTGCGGCAATGGTGTCGAGAATCAATTTTTTGTGCACATTCACCTTAGCCTCCCACGAATGCTCGATAGCTCCGACGCGCTGCCCGTCACTGAACCCTTGTCATCGGAGGTGGGTAATAGGTGCCGTTAGCCACACCGTCCAGTGGACCGTAATACCGGAACGTCAGCCGGTAATTCGTGCCACGAGGTGTCAGCAGCCAGTTGCTCTCCGGTGCATCGGCTGGCTTCTCCGCCGCGAAGTAGAGGGTCAGCGAGCCATCCGCGCCGTACGTCAGACCCTCCGCATCGTTGAGCAGATATTTCTGTTGCGGGCTGTGCAACACGCGGAAGCGCTTGTCGTCGACCGCGATTACCGACCAGAAGTATTGGGCAAAGCGGGCCGGCAAGACACCCTTAGGGAAGGTCAATCTGTAGACGTGGTCGCCGCTCAGCGGTGCACCGGTCGCATCGCTCGCACAGCGGTAATAGAGCACTTCCGGCTTGATGTTCGCCCAGATGCCGCCATAGTTGACCAGCGTTCGGGCGAGATAGTCGAGTCCATACTCACCGACCACGTCCGGCCGCGTCCACCCGTCATGTATCGTGCCGTGCCCGATGATTGCGCCGGCCTTGCCGAACTCCTCCATGGCGCGCGTGCGCACCACGTGATCGATGCGCGCGCGCCCGGCGGGATTGGTTGCCGCTTCGGCGACGCGACGGGTCAGCACCTGCATGGACTGGAGGCCGGGATTCAGGTCAGGTTCGCTGTCGAGCGCGGTCGTCGCGGAATCGAAGGCCTCAACGCCGGGAAGCTTCTCCGGCTCGAACATCAAGGTTGCCGGAACTGCGGGAAGCTTTGGAGAAGCGGTCGGCGTCAGTCTGAATTCGTGCTGCAGCGCGACTGCCCCATCCCTGTCCTTGCCCAGCGCCACGCGCGCCAGCACTCGCGCGGATTTGACCGGCAGATCGATTCGGATGGCGCCTTCTGGAATCGCAACATTTGCTCCACGCAGGCACACCGCGAAGTCTCCATAGGGCCTTTGCGGAAACAGACGCTCATTAATGTTGGCCAGAGTCTCACCCCAGCCATTCAAAAACTGCACGGTGAAGTAGCGATCCTTGATCTGCGGCACGCTGACGATCGTACAGCTGTTCTCATCGACAGCCACCCAGGCTTCGGAATACGCGACATCAAGATTGGGATTGGGCCAGTCCACCGCACCGGGCTTGCGGTGGACGAGTTCATTCCATCGAAAACCTTCCTTGAAGTCGAGTTGCTCCTGGCGCGTCACCAGGAGCCGGCCGAGCAGATAGAGATAGGCCTGACTGATGTCCTCATCAGTGATCATGTTTGCATTGACCGATGAAGCTCCGGCAGATCGCGGCGCGTTGCCCGTCGTATCAGCTTGTTGGGCTGCAACCGTCGCCCCCCCGATACAGGCAGCGAGCGCCCCGATGGCAACGACCAGCGTGTAAAGTCGTTTCATGAACCGCATCTCCCTGGTAGCATGGACGCATCGCAAGTGGATCGGCCGGTCGTGTTTACCAACAGCGCTCTAAACACGCGTGCCGCCTTGAGAACATTGATAATGCAAGTGCGTGAATCCGACATTGAGTATTGCCTATCGATCTTGAACCGCTATAGTTTCGCAGGCGTTTGTCGATTGAGGCGGTTGCGCTCGAGGTCGAAACTGCCTGGCACATCTTCCGGTATAACGCCCCCCTAATGCTGCCGGTCGTTTATCGACGGTATGAGACGGCATATGACTTGCGCCAGCTCGTCAGCAACGAACTTCGCGACAAAGGCGTCGGCACCTGCCTTGCACGCGTGCTGTTCGTTCGCAACACCCGTCAGCGACGAATGGATCACGACGCGCACCGATGAAAGCGTTGAGTCTGACTTGATCTTGCGGGTCAAGGTGAAGCCGTCCATCTCAGGCATTTCCAGATCGGAAATCACAAGCGGCACAAGTTCGCTGCACTGTTTGCCCATGGCTCCGGCACGCTGCGCAAACACCATTGACACGTCCCAAGCCTCGCGTCCACTTTTCGCAATCTCGAATCGCACTTCGAGTGCTTCGAAAATCTGGGCACGCAAATCTCTGGCAAACGCCGAGTCGTCAGTCGCGAGAATTTTTGCGCCCGGCGGCAATCGAAGCTTTAGGGCTACGCTGAAAAAGGTCAACGCGGTTGCGCGGTGAATCGTTAAATACGGATGAAACAACAGACCCTTGCGATGGCAGCCGATCAAGGTGCCGGATTTGAAAAGTACCGTCGGCCAACCAAACGCGATGTGTTCCTTGAGACGATGGAGCAGATCGTGCCGTGAACGCAGTTGTGCGAGGTTGTCGAGCCCTACTATCCGAAGGGTCAAGGTGGACGCCCGCGAGTTGGTCTGGAGCGCATGCTGCGCGTGCACTTTGTGCAGCACTGGTTCAACCTGGCCGATGAAGCCTGCGAGGAAGCGCTGCTGGACAGCACTGCATTGCGGCGATTCGTTGGGAGCGATCTAGGTCGCGAGCGGGTGCCTGATGGCACGACGCTGTTGAAATTCCGCCGGCTGCTGGAGCGCAACAAGGTCGGCGAGGTGCTGCAAGGGCGTGGACTGAAGGTAGGTACCGGCACGATCATGGATGCCACCATCCTCGGTGCGCCCAGTTCCACGAAGAACGCAGACAAGGCGCGAGACCCCGAAATGCATCAGACGAGGAAGGGCCAGCAGTGGCACTTTGGCATGAAGCTGCACATCGGTGTGGATAGCCAGACGGGACTGTCACATAGCGCGGTAGTGACGGCTGCGAACGTGCATGACAAGCATCCGCTGCCGGCTCTGTTGCACGGTGCTGCGCGGCGTGTGTACGGTGACAGCGCCTATGCGAGCCAGAAGGAACTCATCGCGGGCAAGGCCCCGCACGCGAAGGACTTTACCAACCAGCGTGTGCGCGGGCGCAGTGGTGAAGTCGATGAGGCCTGGCGCTCGAAGAACCGATTGCGCATCACCTTTGATCGCCATCTGCATTCTCTTTCCGCCGAGTCCGACATCCTGCGAATTGACTTGCATCCTGGTCAAATACTGTATAAATTTACAGTACTGTTTTTATATACAGGATCGGCCATGAACCAACTCATCCGCATCTTGAACGACGGTGACCGCGAAACGCTTGAGTGGTTGCGCAAGCATGTCGGAGACGTGCGCGTGACCGCTGCTGCGCGACATCTGGGAGGCAACGGCAAACCATACCTGTCTGCGGTGTGCCGCTATCTCGGCGTACGTCCGCCAACGCCTCATCAGCATAGCCGGCCTGTTGAAGACTGCACGGTCGGCGATAACTATCTTGCCCAGATCCGCCAGGTGCTGGCACAGCGAAACCAGGCGTTGTTGAAGCATCAAGTTTGATGCTGGGAGTTGCCACGAATCCTCAGGAAGATAACCGCATGATTAACGACTCTGCTCTTGGTATGGATGTCCAAGACATCAATCCTGTCGCCCTCGAACGCGCACTCCGCAGCGCGTCGCTCGACCTCCAGCAGATCATTGCCACGGTCGCAGGTCGTTACCTCGACAGTGGCCGTCGCCGTTACTCAAGTGGCGCGCGATTGCCGACCTGGCGCACCCTGCTGACAATCGACGAACATGTCTTTGAGAATCGAGGCTTCCGTGCGAGGCACAACGAGGCGGTACGCTCGACGTTTGTCCGGTTTGGCGACAGTCGTTTGTCCGGGATGGATCTCGACGAACCCGTCGACTGGCGACGTGACGACGACGACCTGCCAGCCGTGTACCTACTCGTGCGCGCACTGGTACAGGCCGACGCTACCGATGTGGCCACTCAGGACTAATGCGCCAATATTGGCCGTTGGCCGTTATATTTTTGGATGCACTCCAGAAAGTTCAAAGTTAAGCGAACCAAACTCCAGATAGTTCAAACTTAAGTGAACCGCGGGTTCAGAGTTGGCTGAGCAGCGCGCCCCGGAAGTCTTATCAAAGCGGCATGCCCAGTTCAAAGTTAAATGAATCTCGACACGAGATTCACTTAACTTTGAACTTTGTCGCTTAAGTCTGAACTGGCGACCTGCGTCCGAACACCACGACAGTGCGCACTTTCCATAAAAAACAATGACTTAGAATGGAAGTCGCCGTGCTGCAGGGTCGCGCGCGCTGCTACGATACCTAGCGGTTTCTGACGACATCGTCTCGCAAAACCTAGCGATTGACGTTCAATCAAGGGGAAACCTCCAGAGTCGATCACACTCTTCATCCACGCTCGGGAAGTTCGAAAAACTTGATGCGGCCCGCGGCCGCCACCCTATCGCTTTCCTCGTGCACTCGCTCTGGATTCAGTTGCTCGATCAATTCATCACCGAGCACTGCGATAACGACAGCGTAAAGGCAGTCGCTGTACAAGCCTGCGACCTTAACGACCTCCTCCATAACGGCTTCGAACGATTCACCGGCATCACGCTTCCCCATTAGGCTGGGCAAACTCGCTATTGCCGCAAGTTCAGACAGGTGGAATAGGTTGTGGCCGTGGTTTTCACTCATATACGTTACCAGTTCGTCATCATTCAACGGCGACATTTCAAGATCGGAAATTGAGAGGTCGGTCAAGTAGCGAAGCGCGTGGCGGTTTCGGAGACCGTGAATGATCGACCCCTTGGCGAGGCAATTCGCGAGTTGACCTTTTATATCGCGCCCCTCAGCAGACAGCGATGCATCAACAAGGTCGTTGATGCCATTGCGGAGTTTTTCCCAGCCCTCGTGCATCTTGGCCGCCAGTAATTTGACGATAAGCAATGCCAAGTAAATTGTGGCCCGACGCTCTGGATCGCTAGCATCGTTAGGTATGCGTGCTATAAGCAGCAACCTCACTAACCAGTTCAGCTCGTTCATGAACAAGCCGATGCGCAACAATGCAGAACCGCGTTATTTAGGCATATTGAGCAACGCGGCGCGAGGCAGCTTAACTTTGTACACAATCGGCATGGGCATGGCGGTATCGACCGGTCAGCATGACGTCATGCTACAGCGTCTTAACGGCGGGTCTGTTCAAGTGATCAGGACGGACGGAAAAGCGCGTGAATGGACCCTGAGGAGACAGTCGCATGACCGGAAAGCGGCCATTTCGCGTTGCCGAACGACAGGGCTTCAGGATCACCCCGGGCCGCCGAAATGCGCCATTCGACGGACTTGCAAGATCCACTATCCTTTCGCAAAGTCATTCAAACGCGTTCGCGATAATCCGTCGGTGACATCCCGAACGCTCGCCGAAAAACCCGACTGAATGCAGCCTGGGACATGTACCCTAACTGCTCGGCGATTTGCGAAACACGAAGACTCGACGAAATGAGCCGGTTACTGGCGAGTTCCATACGCCAAATGGTCAGATAGCGCATGGGAGATTCGCCTACCAATTGCACGAATCGTTGGGAAAAGTTGGATCGGGATTGGGCGACGTGCTCTGCGAGTTGACTAACCGTCCAGTTGTGCCCGGGGTTTGCGTGCATGAGTGATAAGGCATGGCTGATCGCCGGGTCTCTTAGCGCAGCAATCCAGCCCTTCTGGTCAGCACGCTCCCCCGCCAGCCAATGACGGATCGCCCAGATGAACAATAGGTCCGCGATCTTGGCCAGCATGACTGCGCTTCCTATCGACGGATGACGCAACTCTTCTTCAATTGCCGCGACCGTCATAGGCAGCCACTCGGCGGCACCCTGCGCCGAAGTCTGGGCGACTGTGGATCGTTGGACATGGAGAATTCGCGGCAAGCCGTTCACGAGTGAGCGTCCATGCGATCCATCGAACTCCAGCACGCCCGTCGTCACTCTGGCTGAGGACGTTGCAGGCTGTTGCTTCGTTGCTCCATCATCAGCCGAACGGCGCTCGAGCGTATGACCGTGCGCATGCGGAAGGATAACGACATCGCCCGGCGCGAGGGCCAACCCGCCTTTATTGCCGACCATGCGCAACTGGCACACTGCGTCGTGAATGATGTGTATGTACGCGTCTCCGGGCGCGAACTTCAACGTTTGTCCGACCTCCACGACATCGTCGCCAAGAATGCCGCCTCGCACACAGGCGAGATCGAATACATCGAAAAAGACGTCCCCAGCAAGGCGTTCGCGCGGCAACGCGATATTGCGTTGCCGCTGAGGGTTTCGGCGTGTCGGCATCATTTTTGGCGTTTCAGTCATGGCAAATGGGGATTCCAAGCCCAATAATCTAGTTCAGATTGCCGTGGGTTCCCAGAACTCCCGAGCGCCGCGTGTCGATTAGCCGCGTTCTGACCGCGTGTGGGGGAACCGCATGGCGGCTTTCTGCTTGTGGTCCGAAGCGCCGGCGGATCGCATGAGGCAACGTCCGCCGGTGAGAAGCCTTTGTGAATATCGAACTGGAGTCAAGTATGAGCAACAAACCCACGATCGTACTCGTGCATGGATTTTGGGGCGGCGCCGCTCACTGGAGCAAAGTGATCATCGAACTGTCACGCAAGGGCTATTCGTCGATACGCGCTGTCGAAATGCCCTTGACCTCGCTCGCGGATGACGCCGAGCGAACCCGGAAAATGGTTGCGCAGGTCAATGGGCCGGTACTACTCGTCGGTCACTCGTACGGTGGTGCGGTCATCACCGAAGCAGGCGATCTTCCGAACGTTGTCGGACTGGTCTACATCGCGGCCTTTGCACCCGACGCCGGCGAAAGCCCTGGCGGCATCACGCAGGAAAGCGTTCCCGTTGCCGCGGCCAATCTCGCCCCTGACAGCGATGGTTATCTGTGGGTCAAGCCAGAAAAGTTTCACGAGAGTTTCTGCCAGGATCTGACGCCGGAAGAGGGTCTGGTCATGGGGGTGACGCAAAAGGCGCCGCTCGCCAGTACGTTCGGCGATACGATCACGGCCCCTGCATGGAAGAAGAAGCCATCGTGGTATCAGATTTCAAGCGAAGACAGAATGATTTCGCCGGAAAACGAGGCGAGGATGTCAGCACGATTGGGCGCGAAGAAAATCATTACGCTAGCGGCCAGCCATGCCTCGCTGGCATCGAAACCCGTGGAAGTTGCGGCCTTGATTGACGAGGCCGCAACGGAGGCGGTCAAGAGCCTGTGATCTGAGCGCTGATTTGGATTTGTACAGAGACAAATCTCTATTATCTGCGCTCCTGGCCCGGCGGCGAAGGGTTCGTCGGGCCCGCTAAGGATGACTTAACGGGACGCATGTACCGATTGTCGACGACCTGACATTGATGTCGAACGGCCGAAACTGGCCGAGTCCAGCCTGAAATCGGCTAGGCCGAACATAACGCCGCCGACCTGAAGCCGACGGTCGTTCGCCGCGGGTATGGCCGCCGAAAAGCGCTCGCTCTACGCTGACGCTGAGCCGCAGACGGAGGTTCGCCTGCGGACGTCGGCTCGAGCGCCCGGCTGGATGGCAACTCGGCGGTTCAGTATGTGGCCTTCACTTCTTCGCCTGCCAAACCGACTCGCTCCAGGTCGGTGCCGCTGCCCGGATGATGTCGAGGACATCTGGCGGGACGTCGCCCGCTCCGGTGAGTTGGCGCACCTCCAGTACATCGTCCGCGCCGAGACCGGATGGCGCGCGCAATGCCCAGGAAATCGCCTCCTCAAGCGATCCAACTTCGATGATGTAAAAGCCACCGACCAGTTCCTTGGACTCGGCAAACGGGCCATCGACGATGTAGCGTTTCCCCTTGCTAACCGCAATTCGCGCTCCGGGCGCTGCTGGGTTCAAGCCTTCGGAAGCCACCAGGACACCGGCCTTGTGCATCTCTTCGTTGAACCTCATGTACGCCGTGAGAAGGGCCTCGTCCAATCCGCCGCCGGCATCCGGCTCCTGATTGTCTGCGCTTGCTTGGGCTGTGATGATGAATCGCATCGTCGTTCTCCTGAGTTGAATGGTGCTTCAGGGCCACGACGAACGAAGGGCTGTCGAATCGACACGTTGCGGCCAATTTCGATGATTCGTATCGCAGCCCACCAGGCCGATAACGAGCGCCTCTGTGAGACTTGAAATCACAGGGATCCAGCGTACCCGAAAGAAGACGTTCACGAAGGGCAGGCAGTGGCCAAATGCGGGCGAATGCCAAACCGGCGTTGCGGCCTGCCTGTCATCGATCCGCATCCGGCGCCGGTCGGCCCACAAGGGACTGTCGCCCTAGCATTTGTGGATGTCCGTTCTCGCGTGACCAACCGACCTCTAGGATCCGAAGTCGTCTCTCTCGCTCGAAGTGATCGGACGCGGCTTATCACGTAGCAGCGTGCAACACGACCTGAAACCCTTCGGTTGTCGAAGGCGGGACAAAGTACTGCATTATCTGGTCGAACTGGGTATCGGTCGTTTCGAACGGATGCTCTCCCGATGCGTTCCGAGCCCTGAGCCGAGTCTTGCAAATCTCATCGCTGACGTCGAGGTAGTGAAGTCGATGGCCCACGCCGGCGCCGTTAAACAACTCGCGCCCCCATGCACGGCTGTCGACGGTATTGAAGGGAAAATCGAGGATCACGGACATCCTGGCCGAGAGGAGTGCCTGGATGTGGTCAGTGAGCGCCCGCCTAATGCGTCCCGAGCAACGTACATAGTCATCCAACGTGCGGAGTTCTCCTGGATAGAGATGCACCATCCAAATATCCTCGCTGATGACCACGGCATTCTCCGTGCGCGCCAAGCGTTTCGTCAGCGTTGATT
The DNA here is from genome assembly GCF_012689525.1 of Paraburkholderia aromaticivorans. Lineage (NCBI taxonomy): Bacteria > Pseudomonadati > Pseudomonadota > Betaproteobacteria > Burkholderiales > Burkholderiaceae > Paraburkholderia > Paraburkholderia aromaticivorans. The sequence goes on along the minus strand of NZ_CP051516.1, from coordinate 750,324 downwards.
TTCCCGACGCGATTTTGCCGCAGACCATATGGAGAACGGCTGCTTCGCCCAAACTATCCTTACTCTTGCTCATGATTTCCAGGTCCTCTGATTGGAGCCCAGAAAGCAAAAACCCGCCTTCTGGGCGGGTTGCTTGCGAACTTTCAAGTCGAGAGCTATTCCGCCGATATGATAACGGCGGCAATAATCAATGCGATGTGGAATTTGTTCATAAAGAAATAGTATCGCGATGAACGGGAGGGGGCAAGCGAAACCGTTGCCCTCAACGGTACAACGGCCGCACCTACGCTTCCGGGATTTCGATTGTCCCTTCAAGATATTGAACAGCCTGACCAGAGATATATACCCGGTCGTCTTGTACGCGACAATGAAGTAACCCGCTGCGGCGTGACACCTGCATGGCCACGAGTTGTGACTTGCCCAAACGGTCAGACCATAATGGCGCAAGCGCCGCGTGAATAGATCCGGTCACCGGATCTTCATCTCCGCCATTGGCAGGCCAAAAGTAGCGGGACACAAAATCATGCTCATCTCCGCGCGCTGTCACGACGACATCGAGCGGACCAAGTGCCGACAGCAGATTAAGTTCGGGTACGACGGATCGTACCTCGTGTTCTGTTCTGTAGATGGCAACATAGGCTTGCTGGTTTATCAGCACTTCTTGAGGCAGTATCGAAAGCCCCCGGATCAAGTTTGCGGGAATTTCGTTCAGTTTTTCAGGCCGGCGCTGCGGGAAGCTCATTTCGATCAGACCGTTATGTGTATGGCAAACGGCGAGTCGACCGACCGCTTTCGCAACAAATTCGACGACTTCCAAATCATCACATCGCTTGAAGATCACATATGCACTTGCCAGCGTGGCATGTCCACAAAAAGCGATTTCGGTAAGTGGAGAAAACCAGCGGATGTCGAACGCGCCGTCGGCATTTTTCACGAAGAATGCTGTTTCGGACAAGTTGTTCTCAGCGGCGATTGCCTGCATCAAACTATCAGGCAACCAGCGTTCTAGTGGCACTACTGCAGCGTAGTTACCCTTAAACACCTTATCCGCAAATGCGTCAATCTGATAGATCGGCAATTTCATGAAATGTACCTGTTTAAAGCGGGAGGTTAATCGCCGATTTTCGGTGTTATTCGTAGATAACGATATCAGCCCGCCAAGCTGGCGAACATGTACAGATTGCGATGCTCGGCAAAAAAAGCGACCGTTCACTTGGGCCGACGATGCAGCGGGCGTCGTCTGAACACGGCGGTCCGTTGTCTGGGTGATGCCGACGTTCAAACGTTCGTACGAAACGCTAGCAAATGACCGAAAGTGGCCGATCCCCGACGTCCGACGTCCGCATGTAACTGCCCTCAACTCCCGTTGTCCACGCGCAGGCATCGCAGCAACGGCGCGCAACCGAGCCGGGGAGCCTCGTTGGGTTCGACCAGGAGGATTCAGCAAGTCAACGGACAAGCTATCCAAAAACCCGAGCCCATGCCGCCCGAAGGCGACGCGCGTAGTTTTCGAAGAAATATGATGCAGCCAGCGTCAAGAGATCTGAAACAGCATCTGTCACGATATGCTCGACATAAGGAATGGTGTAGTAAGTCGCGTACGAGTAGGCGTCGCCTACCGTTATCAGGAAGCCGACGACAAGCGCAGCCGTATCGATGCCCGTAGAGTTTCGCCGCAGGCGTGAAGGTCAAAAGCACCGCAAGGACCTTAAGCAAGGCAAAAGAATGGTCATGAGGACCTGTCGTTTCATTATTCCATCCATCCAAAGAGAAGCTTTGCCGCGCAAGCGGTGACATGACGGCATGACTGACCGCTTCCCCGAACGTGCGAGCAGCCCAAACGAGCATGGTCATGTCGGCTGTGGGTCTGAGACCCGGCACCGGCGGGCCCCTTTGCAGCAGCGTGTGTCGCACTATGTGTAATCGACCGTGAGGTCGCGGCCCGCAGTCAGGTCCGGGTGGCGAAAAAAACGTCCATATCTTCGATGGGCGTTCAAACCCCTCGATTGGCGCATCGACGACCTGTGCGCGCTAGAACGTATAGGCGACGTTCAGGAAGACGTTAAGCGGATTGAGCCGGAGCGTCGATTTTGAAACGATCTGCGTTCCCGTTGCGGTCTGCCCGTATAACGTAAGGTGGGTCTTCACCGGAACGTAGCCGAGAGAGGTTCCGACCGACCAGTGTTTTGTAATCGCGTAATTTGCCCCGACCTCGAATACAGGATTCCATGATGAACTGAGTGTCGCACGTGCCGAGCCGCCTGGACCAAGGCTATCAGTGACAAACTGGCTATTGGTTGTCCGAACCTGAGTGAACCACGTATAGTTCACGCCGAGCCCTATGAACGGACGGAATTTCGATTCGGCTGAAAACAGGTGGTATCGAAGTTCGATGGCGGGCGGCATCGGTCTTGTCGTGCCGAGGTTGCCATACTTCTGTAGCGTCCCGTCTCCAACAAGATTCACCTTCATTGGTAGTCCAAAAAGCATGGCGACACCAATGTTGTCCGTGACGTAATACTCGGTCGTAATTCCCACCGTATCCGTCGAGCTGGCATGCGCTCCGCTACCAGGTAGCTGCTGATTCACCGCTACGCCGCCAATGCTTTCCACGGTTAGTGGCGTTGCGTCACCCTGTGGCGCAATGTGAAGCCATCCCGTCGACAGCGTTATGCTTCCTGCAGACTGCGCATGGGCATCGTCGATAAACGCGGCCAAGCACATGCAAGCCGCCATACCGACCGAATTGATTGCGCGTTTGTAATTCCTCATGTCTCTTCTCCTGTCGCTCTGTCTGGAAATTTTTATGAATCATTGGTGTTGCGGCTGAATCAGCTCAATTGATTGTTTGCTTCCTTTGGTACCGCTACACATGCCACGCACTCCAATTGCCCTGCAACCTAGTAAGCGTGCATGGCCAGACGCTCCGTATCAGGCGGGAATACGCACCACGTACCGTCGCGGTGCCGGAAGAAAAAGAATCCAAGCGGGCCTGTCGGCAGCAGTAGCTCGATACGCACGCACGGTCTCTGATTCGAACGTGCGCGGCTGAATCGGGTAACCCGAACCGGCGTCGAAGAAGTCGGTCCGAGCCATTTTTCAACCTGCGAACGCAAAGACCTTTGTGATGCAATACCCATCCTTTTTTTCTCCAAACCATTAGGCATACTAATTTATGGACACCGACAAGCATTTGAATCGTGGCATCGCGGCGCGTACGCCCGATTAACCTTTAATCCGGGCGCATGACCGAACGCGCCCCTTTGATGTCGTCGCTCGTCTCACGTTGGGCTGCCCTGCGCATCTGTCGCTGCCGCGTCAGTCCCCGTCGCCTGCTCCGCATTTGGCTGTCGCCCGGCGGCCGAGATCGAAAATGCGAACGGAAAGCGTCCGAGCGCGGAAGTCGCCATCGCTTCGAACGCGGGGTCGCCAAGTTCGACGTGAAGTGAAATTCCGCGCGAGGTGTCGTCAATCAGGCTAACGGTTGCATCCTCGACGCCAGCCTCGACGAGAGCCGACTCCAGGGCGTCTGCCGTTTCGCGCCGTTTTAGCGCCGGCTTGAATATCTTGCCGACGCCCGTCAGCGGCATCGCATCCACGATCCGTATCCCCTTTGGCAACGCGGCGCGTTCGTTGATCTCGTGACGCAGAAACTCAGCCAATTCCGCTTCGGTCGCCGTTGTGCCCGGCTTTAGCTGGACGTAGGCGACCGGCAACTCGCCCGCGTGCATATCGGGACGGCCAACGGCTGCCGCGATCTGGACTGCGGGATGGCGATGCAATGGTTCTTCGATTGCCGCGGGGTCGATGTTGTGTCCGCCCCGGATAATCAACTCCTTCTTCCGGCCGGTGAGCCAGAAGTAACCGTCGGGGTCGCAGCGTCCGAGGTCGCCGGTATTGAGCCAGCGCCCGCCTTCACCGCCCTCCATCCAGATGCCACTGTTCTGGTCCGGTCGGGTATAGCCAGCGAACACGTTTGGGCCTGAGATAACCAGTTGGCCGATCTCATCCGCGACGCAATCCCGTACATACCGGCCTGTTTCGTCGACCACCACTGCTTTCATGGCCTGACCGGGCAGACGAAGACCAATCGAACCGACCTTGCGCTCGCCAAGCGGTGGGTTCACGCTGCTAACGCAGGTGCCTTCCGTGAGGCCGTAGCCCTCAAGGATTCTGATTCCTGTACGATTTTGGAAAGTGCGAATTAATTCCACCGGCATGGGGGCGGCGCCGCACAGCCCGTACTCGAGCGAGCTGATATCGCGCTCGCCGACCGGAACGTCCAGCAGCGATCCGTACAGTGTCGGCACACCGCTGAAGAAGTTGATGCGGTAGTGCTCGACGATTTCCCAGAAACGCTTGACAACGCCTTCGCCCCGATAACCTTGCGGTGTGCCGAGCACGACGTGGGCGCCACGCGAGAACGCAAGCAGACCTGTCACGATCACGGCGTTGACGTGGAAAAGCGGCAACCCACAAAAAATCGTCTTCCCCGGGCCAATGCTTTCGCCGAAGAATTGACCTGCGTTCCACGCATTGGCCACCTCATTGCCGTGCCGCCGAACCGCAATCTTCGGCAGTCCCGTGGTGCCGCCTGTGCAGAAGAAGGACGATACATCGTCGATGCTCGTTCGACGTGCGCTGCTGAGCGCCACCCCGGACTCTCCCGCAATGGCGGTGCCAAAATCGTGGATGCCGACGTGCGAAGGAACCGCACTATGAACGCCTCCAGGCCCATGCAGTTTTGAACACTCGCCACGTTGAAGCGCCCGGGCCGCGAAACCCTTTTCGCCCGGCATACGGTCGGCCGGATTCACGAGCACCAGATGCTGCAGGCAAGGGAGCTTGTGCAGCACCGCTTGCACCTTCTGCCAAAGGTCGGTTCCGGGAAATGGCGCCAGGGTTACAAGCACGCTCGCGCAGGAAGCGTTGAGCAGTTCACCAATGGCTTCACTCTCAAGCAGTGGATTGATCGCGCAGACAATCCCGGCAGCTTCCCCACCCCAGATCACAAAATGCGTTTCAGGGAGGTTGGGCAGAACGTATGCGACAACCGCGTCCCGCTGTACTCCCAGGCGCGCAAACATGTTGGCGGTGCGCGTGACATCGCGCACGAGTTCACTATAGGTCCAGCACTCAGCGTTCTGGTGGTCGTCAGCCGTTGCAAAGAACGAAAGTGCGGGTGCCACTGGATTGATGGCCGCGCCCCGACAGATCATCTCGAAGGTACTCGACGGAAGATCCGCCGGTTGCCCCCGCGTTTCAATGGCAAGGACATCCTGTACGTTTGCGACGCCTTTCATGCCGCCGGTTCCATAACGACGTTGCGCTGTACGCCCAGATTGATCGAGCGGTCATAGCTGGCGATATGCGCCTCGACGACGTCACCCACGCGCAGGTACTGTGGCCTTTCCTCCTGCATCTTCAGGAAAAGACGCCATTTCTCCGCGTCAGGAAGCTGCGCCGCAGCGCGTTGCTTCTCGGGCGACGGAATGCTCAGTGCGCAGCCGGAAGGCGTGCCGGTCGCGAGCAGGTCCCCGGCGCGCAGGTCGTGTATGCCTGAGAGCTCCGTCAAGGTCTCTGCCGGACCGAAGACCAGGCCCGCCGTGGAGTCATTCTGCCGGACCGTTCCGTTCACCGTCAGCGTCAGCACGAGTTCCTTCAGCTTTGAAATATCCTGTTTCTCCAGGAGGCAAAGGTAAGGGCCGACAGGACCAAATGTGCGATAGCTCTTGCCCTTGTAGAACTGCATTTGTGGAATCTGGATATCGCGCGCGGAATAGTCGTTGACGATTACGGCGCCGGCGATGTAGTCATGCAGATTCTCCTCGGTGACAGTTTCGCGGGACGTAACGTCGCGTTTGAGGATGAGACCGAGTTCGATTTCGTAGTCGAGGAACTGCACCCCGTCTGGTTTAACCACGGGCGAGTCGGCCGGAACGACGCAGCTCGTCGCCTTCGTGAAGATCATGTTGAATTTCTTCACATCCGGGTCCATGCCGGACTCGATCATATGCTGGCGATAATTCGCGCCCTGGCAGATGAACTGCTGATTGGCGGTTACGGGCGACAACCATTGCACTTCCGATTCGGGAATCGTCGGGCCGTCTAGCAACAGCAGCCGTTCAACCGGATTGGCCTCGATAAACTCGGCAGTCGACTTGTACTCGCCGGGAATCGGCGTGATAGCGCCATTAGCGACAACGCCCCACTGGGCGCGGCCTTGATGCAAATAATGCAGAACGTGAAGTGCCATTTTTCGATCTCCGGATTCTATGGAAGGGATTGGTTCAGGCGAAAATCTTTGCCAGCGAGCGCAGCTTGCTCAGCGTCAGGTCGGGGCTGCGACGCAGGTTCCTGAATAGCGCCACGATGCTCGTGGGCGTGAATTTGGGTTTTGTGAAACTGCGCGGCATTGTCGGTCCCCATTGCGCCATCGCCTCACGGCTCACGCCATGGACACCGGTCGTCGCATCGGACGTAAAAAGATCGCCGTCGCAATAGTGCTCGTGCTTGTCGCCCCACGCGTCCTGCCAGTAGTCGAAGATCTGACTGCCCAGGATATGGCGTCCGATTCCCCACGCGTGCGTCCAGCCCTTCTCGCGCAGGACACGCTGGCCCATGCCGACCGCGTCTGCATCGACGACTTCGTAGGCGCTATGGCTGTAGGTGGGCAGGAAGCCTTGTGCAAGCGCGAGCGTATGGTGATCGGCCGGCTTGTCACCAAGATCGAGCCGCATGAACGCGACGACGGGTGAGCCATCGGGAAGCACCTGCACATCGCTCGGGATGAAGCCGAAATGCTGCGTATACCATGCGCAGGTTTCCTGATAGTCGGCGAGTTCGAGCACGATATGCCCGAGCCGGATAACTTCGGGTGAGCACTCAGGCGGACGCTGCGTCCCGTTAATCCGGACGGCCGCATCCACAGAGTTAAACGGCAATGGCGGTCGATGGGATAGGGTTGATGCTGGCGCCTGGCCCCATATTGCATCGACGCGAAACCCGGAAGGGTCGGTCAACCGTACGATATAGCCGCCACCTGGCAAGGACGACCGTTCGGCCTCGGAGGCGCCTGGCAGCAGTGCAAGTGCATCAAGATCGGCCCTGCTGTCGACCTGTAGCCCGAAACCAACGAACCGGGATTTCGGCGCCTTCCGGACGACATAGCAAAAATGCGCAGCGCCCGTTCCCCGCAGAAGCAATAGCGCTTCACCTCGCGATACGGTCTGTAGCCCGAAATCATTGAGAAACTGTTCGGCTTTCCCGAGGTCCGGCCGGTCGAATATCAGATAGGCTAATGCCGACGCTTTCGTCGTGGGATCAGGGTGACGAGCCGGCTGTGCAGTGGTCAGTTTCATAACGGATAAGAAATCAGGCGGTTCGAATAGCGGTTTCGACTTCCGGTGTCCGCACGCTCACGGGATTACCCAGCAAGGCAAGACTCTCGCGCACGATACGGTTTGCGTCCGTGGCCGGACCGTCGTGGACGATCGTCTTGTCGGGCCGGACTACGGCAGCCCACCCGAAAGGCACCAGCCCGGGAAGAAATACGCCTTCGAGGTCTTCCCAGCTGTCGCGCGAGGCAAGATGCAGCCGTTGCCCCCGATGGGCAATCTGGACAACACTGCCTCCGGCACGCGCAAACGCTGCGGCGGTCGCGGGCTCGAGCGCAGCCGCCGCATCCACGCCGAACCCGATCAGCGTGAGGCCCTGTCCGAGCACGTCGTCGCTCAGACGGGTGGTGCCATCCGAACCTCTCACCCAGCCTTGCGCGATGACAGCGCCACGAACGAGCTTCGCCGACGAGCGGCCCTTAACGAACAGCCCTCGACGGAATGCATTCTTCGGCTTGATCTGCAACTCCTCGAATTGCGCGCGCAGGCGCGGCACCAGTCTCGACAGACGCATGAACCCGTGAGTGAATAAGGCGACGACACTGCTTCGGGGCATGACCAGCTTGCCCATGAACTTCGCGAGGTTGATCATCGCCTTCGCGTGCGGGCGCCGCTCCTCGTCATAGGTATCGAGAATCCCTGGATCGGCACGTCCTTGCACCACCCATGCGAGCTTCCAGCAAAGGTTGGCAGCGTCCCGAAGACCTGCTACCAACCCCTGCCCGACAAATGGCGGCGTGATGTGGGCCGCGTCGCCAGCCAGGAACACCCGGCCCTTGCTGAATGCATCGACAGCGCGCGCATGGAAGCGATACACGGCCTTGCGCTCGATGATCATGTCTTCCACATTGCCCCAGGGGGAAAGCAATTCGCGGATACGCGTCTCGGACTCCATTTCCTCGCGATTCTCGCCAGGCCGGAGCATGAATTCCCAGCGTTCACGGCCGCCAGGCGCGACCATATGTGGGATCGGCCGACGGTGATCGCAGATGAACTCGATGTGATCGATCGGACGCGGTACGTGGCGGGCATCGACGATCAGCCAGTCCTCGGCGAACGTCTTGCCCTTGAATTCCTGCCCGATAAGCTGACGTACCAATGAACTCGCCCCGTCCGCGCCAACCAGATAGCGAGCCCGTACCAGATGAGTGCGCCCCTGGCCAAGATCTAACGATGCGAACACGTGATCCCGTTCCTCCGTGAAGCTCTTGAGCTCGACCCCCAATGCGATATGCGCACAGTCGTATGTCTCGAGCCGGGCGCGCAGACACCGCTCCAGGTCTGGCTGGTAGAAGGTGACGAGCTTCGGGTGGCCATCCAGACTGCCCAGCGAATTCACCCTGCCGAACAGGCCCAGCATGGGCGATCGCATGCGGACGTACGGTATGGCAATCGTCTCGAAATCGCTCTCCTCAACGCCGGCAAGCTGAAGGATGCGCAGCGCTTCGTTATCGAGCGCGATCGCACGGGGCGCCATGAATACCTCAGTCGACCTGTCGACAACCATCACGTTCACGCCGTGTCGTGCCAACAGATTCGCAATCGTGGCACCCACCGGTCCGCAACCCACCAATAAAACATCTACGGCCGACGGCAATGCCTCAATCGGCGCACGACCCTCGCCTTCCCGGCTGCAAGGCGCGGAACCATCTTTTGCTGCTGTCTCCACAGTCACTCCGTCTGTTGTTTGTTAGACCGGCGCTAGGCGTCCGTTAATGACATTAAATTCATAATTGAGTGTTTTGTCAACATAGACAATAGCATCTATACTTCGGTATGGCCAAAACTGGACCGATCATGCCGAACACTTCAAATCGCCCGACAGCAAAGCGCCCTACCCGTGCGGCGTCCGTCTCCCCGGTTGCCGTTCCCGAAGAACGCGAGCCGCGTGGCGCGCGTCGCAAGCGCGAAACGCGCACCCGCCTGCTCGACGCTGCCTTGAAGTTGATGGCCGAAAAGGGCATGGAAGGCGTAGCTATCAACGAAATTACCGAGGCCGCCGACGTCGGCTTCGGCTCGTTCTACAACCACTTCGAGTCGAAAGAAGTCATCTACGCGACGCTTGTGGACAACGTGTTCGAGGAATTCGCCGACATGCTCGATCGCCTCGCGGGGGGCCTGTCCGACCCCGCAGAAGTGATCGCCGTCTCGGTGCGTCATACCCTGATGCGTGCGCGGCGCGATCCCGTCTGGGGACGCTTCCTGATACGCGAAGGGTTTTCGGCGGGCATGCTGAGCCGCGGGCTGGGTCAGCGGCTGCTGCGAGATATCGGAAATGGCATCGCCGCCAAGCGCTTTATGGTCGCCGACCCCTTCATCGGCTTTCTTTCGGTGGGCGGCACCGTGCTCGCGGCAATCGCGGCCGAACTGAATTTCGTCGCGCCGGGCGCGCCGGCGGCGCAACTGCTCGACGAACTTGGTTTCAGCGGAGAGCACTTCGCCGAGCGCACGGCAGCAGCGCTTCTGCAAACACTCGGGCTCAAGCGCGCGGAAGCGGAGAAGATTGCAATGCGAGCGTTACCGCTCGTCGAGGCGCAAGTCGATGGGGAATGAGGCGGGCGACGATAAGGTAAGTGACGGGATTGGAGCCATCGCCCCGGCACGATGAGCGACGGTGCTTTCCGGCTGGTCTTGTCTATGAATCTGTTTCTGGGTCTGGACTCCATTCAACCGCCGGTGCGATGCATTCCTTTCAGCCCCGCTCCGCAGCGCGTGCAAGGCCCTGCAGCCGTGGAAGCTTGCGCAATAGCAGATCGCACTCGTGGCAGGCAATCAGATTCAGATGTTCCATACTGGGACGCGACAAGCGGAGAAATTCGTCGCCATCCGGCGCAGGCGATAGCGCCGGCTCAATTCCTTAAGCCGACGGCGTACCCTCTTTCTTGCATAACGAACTGGTCCGGGCTGACCTGGCACCGCAAGCGTCACCCAATGGCGTGCGAACCGGTTCATCGCGACGCTCCCCGACCTGACGGAATCAAGTTCATTCTCTTGACGTCACGTGCGGCGGATCGGCCGGCATTTCGCCCATCGACTGGAACAGTGCGGCAGTATCGCTCATGCGCTGGCTCCCGGCGCGTACGGCGCCAAGCTGTGCATTGAGAAATCGCTGCTCGCTGGCATGCTGTGCCGTTGACGGCAGGGAACCCAGGCGGGCGCGCGACGTCGTTTCGTCGAATGCCGTACGGGCTGTCTGTGCCGCTCTTTCGGTCGATGCCAGCGTCTGCGCGTCGTTGTCCAGTGCGGCAAGCGAATCCGCGACATCCTGGAATGCCGACAGGACCGTCGACTTGTAGTGCAGAACCGCCGCATCGTAGGTATCGATCGAGGCTCTGCGTTGCGCGAACAACGCCCCACCGTGAAAGAGCGGCTGCGACAGGCCCGCACCGATCGCCCAGAGGCCGCCCGCGCCTGAGAGCACCGCAGGCCAGCTAAAGCCGCCACGGCCCATCGAGCCCGTCAGTGACAGGCTCGGAAAGAGTTGCGCGGTAGCAGCGCCAGCGTCGGCCGCGGCGGCCTTCACGGCGGCGTTGGCTGCCTGAATATCGGGACGCGAACGCAGCAGATCCGACGGCACAACGACGGGCACATGCTCGGGCAACGCCAGGCTGTCGAGGTCAGGAACGGTCGGTGCGTTATCGGGCGTCCGGCCCATCAGTACCGCCAGCGCGTGGACCGCTGAGGTGCGTTGCTGGCGCATGGCCGGAAGACTCGCCGCGATCGAATCTGCATCCTGCGTCGAGTTGAGCGCCTGCACATGCGAAATGGACCCGAGCGCGTACCGTTGCTGATCCTCGTTTGCAGTTGCGCTCGCCACGGCGACGAGCCGTTCGGTGAGTGCGATCTGGCGATCGAGCGCCGCCACATTGATCGCCGTGCCGACGATGTTTGCCGCGAGCGCGCGCCGGGCCGCTTCCAGTTCATACGCCTGCACGTTCACGCGAGCGGCGCTCGCCGAGTTTGCGTAACGCGTCTGGCCGAAGAAGTCGAATGTGTAGTGCGCCTGAAGCTGCCCGGCGAAAAAGTTGTACTGCACCTGCTCAGGGCCGAGCCCCGGCACGACGGGTGAACGCGCGCGTTCAACCTGGGCGACACCGTCGACTGATGGCAGCGTGGATGAACCGACCTGCGCGCGCAGTTCCTCTTGCGCGGCCGCAAGCGTTCGCTGCGCACCTGCAAGCGTCGGGCTGTTGCGCAAGCCTTCATCGATGAGTGCATCGAGTGCGTCGGACCGGTAAAGCCGCCACCACTGCGGCATCGACGTCGCGCCGATATCGAACTGCTGCGCGATACCGCCTGCGGCAACAGTCTTCGAGGGCTGCGCCTGCGCCCCGAAGTGCTCGGGTGAAGGCATCACCGGAGGCTCGCCACTGGGACCGAATGAGCAGGCCGCCAGTGCGAGCGCCGTAGCCACGGCGAGAACGGATGTCTTACAGGCAAGCTTCATGATCAGATCTCCGTATGCTCGACGACAACCGGTTGCATCCCGCGCTCATCGCGCCGGATCCTGAAGCACGTCGCATAGAGCGCCGGCAGGAAGAAAATGGTCAGTACCGTGGCGATCGTGATACCACCCATCAGCGCGGTCGCCATGGGCCCGAAGAACGCTGAACGCAAGAGCGGAATCAAGGCGAGCACGGCGGCTGCAGCCGTCAGCATGATCGGCCTGAAGCGCCTTACGGTTGCACCGATAATCGCGTCGAAGCGCCCGTATCCCGCCGCGATGTCCTGGTCGATCTGGTCGACCAGAATCACGGAGTTGCGCATGATGATGCCGAACATGGCAATCACGCCGAGCAACGCGACGAAACCAAATGGCTTGCCGAACAGGAGCAGCGCGGCCACGACGCCGATCAGCCCGAGCGGCGCTGTCAGCACGACGATAAACGTCCGCAGGAAGCTCTTCAGCTGGATCATGAGCAGCGTCAGCACGGCGATGATCATGAGCGGCATCTCGGCGTTGATCGAGGTCTGGCCTTTCACGCTTTCTTCGACCGAGCCGCCCACGTCGATCCGATAGCCGACCGGCAGCGTGGCTTTTTGCTTCGCGAGTGCGTGCTCGATATCGCGGGTCACGTCGATGCCCTGCGCGTTGCCCCGAATGTCGGCCTGCACGGTGATCGTCGGCTGGCGGTCGCGCTGCCAGATCACCCCATACTCGAGCGCGTCCCGAACATGTCCGAGGGAACCGAGCGGGACCGGGCCGTTCGGCGTCGGAATCGCGAGGCTCGTGAGCTGCGCAGGATCGACCCGTTCGCTCTTCGGCGCATGCAGATCGACGTTGATCAGCTTGTCCCGCTCACGGAACTGCGTGACCGTATAGCCGGAAAGCGTCATGGCCAGGAAGTTCGATACGTCCTCCGACGACACGCCAAGCTCGCGCGCCCTGTTCTGATCGATCTCGAACGAGATCGATCGTTCCGCCGGCTCGTCCCAGTCGAACTGGACATCGCGCGTGCGGGAATCGGCGCGCACCTTCCCGGCGACCTGTTCAGCAATTGAGCGCACGGTCGCAATGTCGTTGCCGCTCACCCGGAGCTTGATCGGGAAGCCCACGGGCGGACCGTTCTCGAGTCGCGCCACACGCGTGCGCACACCGGAGAACTCTCTCCCGAGTTTGGCATCGAGCCACTGCATCAACTCGTCGCGGTTTTCGACGCTTTTGGCCGTGATCACGAACTGCGCGAAGTTTGGCTGCCGAAGCTGCTGGTCGAGCGGCAGGTAAAAGCGCGGTGCGCCGGTGCCCACAAAGTCCACGAAGTGCTCGATCGCGGGCTGGCCGTCGAGCGCCTTTTCCAGGCGCTTCGCTTCACGCAGGGTCGCCTCGAACGAAGCGCCTTCCGGCAGCCGCAGGTCCACGAGCAACTCTGGCCGTTCAGAGTTGGGGAAGAACTGCTGCGGCACGCGCGTGAAGGCCGCCATCGCGATCGCAAAGAGCACGGCAGTGACGCCGAGCACGGCCCAGCGGCGCTCGATACACCACGTGACCCAATCCGAAAGGCGCCGGTAGAAGCCGGTGTTATAGACGTCATGTTCGTCATGAGCGCCGTCGCGCCAGTGGGCCTTGCGCTCCGGCAGCATGTGGAAGCCGAGCAACGGGACCAGCACGACGGCCGCGAACCACGAAACGATCAGCGCAATGGCCGACACTTCGAAGATAGAGCGCGTGTATTCGCCCGTACTCGATTTCGCGAGCGCGATCGGCAGGAAGCCCGAGACCGTCACGAGCGTGCCAGTCAGCATCGGGAATGCCGTGCTCGAGTAGGCAAAGGCCGCTGCGTGCGTGCGACTCCACCCCTGCTCGAGCTTCACGGCCATCGTTTCGACGGCGATGATCGCGTCGTCGACGAGCAGCCCCAGCGCGAGCACGAGCGTGCCAAGGGATACCTGGTCCAGCCCGATATTGAACACATGCATGCACAGCGCCGTCACGGCGAGCACGATCGGAATCGAGATCACGACGACCATGCCGGTGCGCAGGCCGAGCGAAACGAGGCTCACGACCAGCACGATTGCTACCGCTTCGCCGACCGACCTGACGAACTCGTCCACCGAATGCTTGACCGCGTGAGGCATGCTCGAGACGGGAGCCAGCTTGAGTCCTGCCGGCATGGCCGCCTGCAGTTCGGCGGCTTTCGCGTCGAGCGCCTTGCCGAGGCTGATCACGTCGCCGCCTTTTTGCATCGTCACGCCGATGCCCAGCACCGCCTGCCCCCCGACGCGCATCTGGGTGACGGGCGGATCGTCGTAGCCGCGCGTGATCTTCGCGATGTCACCGAGCCGGAACGTGCGTTTGTTCACGGTGATGAGCGTGTCGGTGAGCGCCTGCACGTCCTTGAACGCGCCGCTCGGGCGCACGAACACCCGGTCGTCCGCCGTCGTAATGGTGCCAACGGGTGCAACGATATTTTGTGCGTCGATTGCCTGGGCGAGCTGCTGTGGCGTAATAGAGAGCCCCGTCAGCTCTGCATTCGATATCTCGACGAAGATGTGCTGGTCCGGGTCGCCAAAGTAGTCGACCTTGGCAACGCCGGGCACGCGCAGCAGGATCGTGCGCAACTGGTCCGCGTAGTCGTGCAGTTGCGCAGGCGTAAAGCCGTCGCCTTCAAGCGCGTAGATGTTTGTGTAGACGTCACCGAACTCGTCGTTGAAAAACGGTCCAACCGTCCCCTTGGGCAGCGTCGCCGCGATGTCGGCCACTTTCTTGCGCACCTGGTACCAGGTCTCTGGGACCTCCTTAACCGGGGCCGAGTCCTTCATGGCGAAGAAGATCATCGACTCGCCGGGCCGCGAGTAGCTCTTGATGTTGTCGACGTACGGTGCCGCCTGCAACTGACGGCCGATCCGGTCCGTGATCTGTTCCTGCACCTCGCGGGCGGTCGCGCCCGGCCAGTAAGTTTTGACCACCATGGTCCGGAACGTAAACGGCGGATCTTCCGACTGGGCAAGCTGCGTATAACCGATCACGCCGAACAGGGTTGCAAGCCCGATCAGAAAGATCACCAGCTGCTGATGGCGCAACGCCCACGCGGAGAGATTGAAGCCGCCTTCGCCCTGTGCCTCGGCGTCGGACGGGGTGACGGGCGCGCTGTCACGCGCGGTTTCACGGTCGCGTGCGTTCATGACGAAAAATCCTCGGGATGCAACGGAGCCACCACCTGCACGTGTTGGTCTGCGCTCACTGCGTGCACGCCCTGCATCACGACGCGGTCGCCGTCGTGCAGGCCGCCGGCGACGGAGACCGTGCGCTCGTCGTAGCGCGCGATGCTGACAGGGCGCAGCTCAAGGGTGTCGCTGCCCGCGCGCACCACCCACACAGCGGGGTCCTCGCCTTTATGAAAGAGCGCCGTTACAGGCAGCGCGAACGGACGCGCCATTGGCGCGTCGCCGACGGCATCGAACGTGACATTGGCCGTCATGCCGAGGCGAACTTCGGGGCTTGGCGCGGCCAGCGTGAGCTTCACGCGCCAGGTGCGGCTTTGCGGGTCGGCGGCGGGCGACACTTCGCGCACGCGCGCCTCGAAGGTCTTACCGGGCAGCGCAGACAGGCTTACGCGCGCATTGCTGCCGATGGTCAATGCGCCAAGCGTTCGCTCGGGCGCGTCGCAGACAACATCCACGTCTCTCGTCCAGTCGAGGTGATAGACGGCTTGATCTGCCTGAACGTTCTGGCCGGTGTCGGCGTCCTCCGACGTAATGACGCCGTCGTGGTCTGCCGTAAGCGTGGCGTAGCGCAGGTGATCCGTGGCGAGCGCCATCTGGGCTAGCGCCGAATCGCGCTGCGCGAGGGCGGAAGCGTAGGCGTCCTGGGTCTGCTCCATCTGCGCCGCTGCGATCAGGTTTGCCTGCGCCTGAACGCGGTCGCGATCGATCTGCTGTTTGGCGTACACGAGACGATGTTCGGCGGCGTCGAGCTGCGCTCGCGCGTTGACCAGGTTATTGCGCAGGTCGGTGGGGTCGAGCAGCGCAACGGTCTGTCCCGCCTTGACGGCATCGCCGATGCGCACCCTCCGTTCGGTGACCTTGCCTCCAACCCTGAACGAAAGAGGCGTGGAATACCGCGCCTGTACCTGAGCCGGCAACGAGGCGCTCACCGTGCGCCCGTCGGGATGAACCGTGACAGCGACGACGGGCTTGGGCTCGGGAGCGACGGTTTCGCGCGGGTGGCAGGCCGCTAGCAGCATTGCGCCGCAAGCCGCAATCAGAAGACGTCCTGGGAGGGATGGCTGGACGACGGACGGCAGGAAGGGACGCGCAAGCGTCTGCGCGTTAAGACCGGAAAGTTTCACGATGTTCACAAGGCAGGTGATGGTCCAGCAATAAAATGGGCGAGGCATCGGAAGACAAGGTGAGTCTGGCGGCATGCTTTGCCAAGCGCGCTAGCGCTCGATTCGGCATGCCTGTAACTTAGTATTCCTACTCGCTGCGTCTGATACAAGCCGCTCGCAACTCTTCGTACTTCGTCATCGCACGCGGACACTCCCCACGAAACAGCTAGAGAACGAGCGTCAAATAGATCCTCGCCCCGAGTCCGGCGCTGGTGGACCGAAACGGCAGTGGACGACTCATCTTCAGCGCTGCAACGTCCTGTTCCAGGCACCGTCGCAACTCAATTCGTCTGTCCATGCGGTCGCTGATCCGTTTGCGACAGTGACATTACATCCCATAACTGATGATATTGTCAATCATGAGTCATAAATCTACAATGCGACGCTACAGAAATCTGGAACCGAGATGCCTGATACCCCGAACTCCCGTGCAACCCGGCAGCGCACACAAAAGCCGCCAGCTTCGGGCGAGGCGACCGAAGGGCGCCAGCCGCGCGGCGCCCGCCGCAAGCGGGAGACTCGAGCCCGCCTGCTCGACGCTGCGCTCAGGCTAATGGCCGAGAAAGGGGTGGGTTCAGTTGCCATCAACGACATTACCGAGGCCGCCGACGTCGGTTTCGGCTCCTTCTACAATCACTTCGAGTCGAAGGACGGGATCTTCGCCGCGCTCGTCGAGTGGGTATTCGAGGAGTTCGCTGATTCGCTTGACCGCCTGGCCAGCGGACTGTCCGACCCGGCCGAAGTGGTCGCTGTCTGTGTGCGCCATACGCTGATGCGCGCCCGCCGCGAGCCGGTGTGGGGACAGCTCCTGATCCGCGAGGGTTTTTCGGTGCGTGCGCTGAACTGGGGTCTCGGTCAGCGACTGCTGCGCGATAGTCAAAATGGCATTTCCGCGAAACGCTTCGTCGTCCCGGACCAGTTCCTGTGTCTCATTTCCGTTACGGGCATCATCTTCGCGGCGATCGCCGCTGAGTTGCACTTTTCCGCCTCTGTCACACCAGCGGTCCGGCGGCAGAAGGCATCTGGACTCGGAAAACTGAACTTTGCTGAGCGCGCTGCGGCGGTCGTGCTACAGGCACTTGGGCTCAAGCGCGCGGAGGCGGAGAGGATTGCGCGGTTGCCGTTACCGGGTTAGCCGGAAATCAAGGTCTGTCGAGCAAAACGGCGCGTCCGCTGATTGAGTGGATCATTTCCAGCCTCAGGGCGCGGATAGAGCGGTGGCGAGACCAGAAGCGAAGCAGCTGTGATCGGGAGAAATGCCGCTGAGAACACGCTTTTCGCTCATTTCGGAGGCGTCGCCAAAAGCGGTTCGAGCCCAGTCCTCGAAATCGCGGGCGTCGCGTCCAGCGACGACAGAAAATGGATCAGCGCCTCGGCACCGGCTGGATTTTTCGCATTGGTGGCGATGCCCCCGGAGAACACCGTATAGCTTTGCACTTCTCCGGGCAAACTGCCGACGACCGTCACCCCCTTCACCGGTAACAGTTCGACGACCTGTTGAATTCCGATCTCAGCTTCTCCATTCGCGACGGCATCGGCGACCTGCGCGGCAGGAATCATGCGGCTCTTGCTCTCCATCCGCCCCGCGATGCCGAGACGCCAGAACAGTTCGCGGCCGACAAAGACGCCACTCGGGCTGTCCGGATAGACGATGGACTTTGCTGCGAGCAGCACTTGCCGCAATGCGTCCACCGAGCTGATATCCGGCTTCGGCGTCCCCTGGCGAACCACCATACCGATTGCCGAGCGTGCGAAGTCCACCTTACTGTCCGGCAAGACCTTGCCGGCATTGATCTGTTCGTCGAGCGCATACTCGACCAGGATCAGCACATCGGCCCACTCGCCGCGCGCAAGCCGCACAGGGATCGCATTCGCGGCGGTACCCACCGCGGGCCCCCAGACGGTGACTAGCTTACGGCCTGTCGCCCTTTCGAATTGTGGGCCCAGTTCGCGATAGGCTGACGCAAACCCGCCCGAAATCATCACCTTGACTTCGTCTGCCCATGCAGCCACGCTGCTCAATAACGCGCCCGCTACGCAGAACGCGAATACGCGAATCTTCAGCTTGCGGATGGTCAAGGCCCCGCCCCATGTCGATCGAATGGCCTGGTCCGGATATGAATCGAGTCCGGATGCCAGTCATGATGTTAGCCGGCATCGAGTGCGGCAGCGAGACTGCCGCAAACCTGTCAGCTCACCACTGTCATCGGCGGGCGCTGTTCGACCCTAGCGGCCCTTCGACTCGATGCGAGCGCTATCGCAGCTTCCAAACCGGAGCGGCCATTCGTATGGGCCGCTTCCTGCCGGGGAATTGTCGGCCATTGCGGTCATCTGACAGGAAGCATCACAGTCGCTCGTGAGTGACCGCTTTCGCGATGCCTCAAACTGGCGAAGCCGACCCGCTGCCGTCATGCTCACCGTGGCGTTGATGACGACCGCTCTCAATGTTGAGCTGCCAGGGGGTAACTCAGGCGATGACCTTCTGCTCTCCGGCAGCCTGCTCGCGCATGCTACGGGCTTCGTCGCGCAGGAACTGCTGGTAATCGTCCAGATCGCCGTCGAAGGGTTCGACGCCGCCCTTGGTAACCAGCCAGAACTCATCACATACGGCGCGCAGCAAGGCCCGGTCGTGACTGACCAGCATCACGGTGCCTTCGAATTCGTTGAGTGCCATGCCTAGCGCTTCGCGTGTGGCCAGGTCGAGGTGATTGGTAGGCTCGTCGAGCAGCAGCAGGTTGGGACGCTGCCACACGATCATGCACAACACGAGCCGCGCCTTTTCGCCGCCGCTCATCGTGCCGACCGCCTGATGGACCATGTCACCACTGAAGTTGAAGGTGCCGAGGAAGGTGCGAAGCGATTGTTCGGTGCCACTCTGGCCGGGGGCACGCATGTTCGCCGGCGTGTCCTTGGCAAGGCGGATCATGTGTTCCAACGGCGTGTCCAGAGGTCGCAGCACGTCGAGTTCCTGCTGTGCGAAGTAGCCGATGTTCAGGCCTTTGCCTTCGCTGATTTCGCCGGCAATCGGCGCCAGCTCGTGCGCCACCGTCTTCACCAGCGTGGACTTGCCCTGGCCGTTGGCACCGAGGATGCCGATGCGCTGCCCGGCCAGCACTGATCGGTTGATGCCCCGCACGATGACCGTCGGCGGCGTGCCCGGCGGTGCATCGGTCGGCGCCGGGTAGCCGAAGTTCGCGTCCAGCATCGACAACAGCGGGTTCGGAACGTTGAGCGGCTCCTTGAATTCGAAGGTGAACTCTGCGTCGGCAAGCACGGGTGCGATCTTCTCCATGCGTTCGAGCGCCTTGACCCGGCTCTGCGCCTGCTTCGCCTTCGAGGCCGTGGCCTTGAAACGGTCGATGAATTTCTGCAGGTGGGCGATCTTGTCCCCCTGCTTGGCCATCGCGGCCTGCTGCAACACGAGTTGCTCAGCACGCATGTCTTCGAACTTGCTGTAGTTGCCGCCATAACGCACGAGCTTGGCGTTGTCGACGTGCACCGTCACCTGCGTCACCGCGTCGAGGAATTCGCGATCGTGGCTGATCACGACCATGGTTCCTTGATAGCGCTTGAGCCACGCTTCCAGCCAGACTAGCGCGTCAAGGTCGAGGTGATTGGTCGGTTCGTCGAGCAACAGCAAGTCGGACGGGCACATGAGCGCGCGCGCCAGCTGCAGTCGCATGCGCCAGCCGCCGGAGAAACTGTTGACCGGCTGGCTAAGCTGCGCAGCACTGAAGCCAAGGCCCTGGATCAGCGCTTCGGCGCGTGCGGGGGCATCGTGTGCACCAGCGTCGTGCAGGTCCATGTAGGCGTGCGCCATGCGCATGCCATCGTCGCTGGCCTCAGCGGCAGCTACTTCGGCCTGCGCGGCCAGCAGCACGGTGTCACCCTCGACTACGAAGTCGGTCGCGCTCTGCTCGGTCTCCGGCATCTCCTGCGCGACCTGGCCCATCTTCCATGCAGCGGGAATCGAGAACTCGCCGCTGTCTTCGTGCAGCGTACCGTTGAGAAGGCCGAAGAAGGACGACTTGCCGGCGCCATTGCGGCCGACAAGGCCGATCTTTTCGCCGGGGGTGAAGGTGACGGACGCGTGGTCGAGTACGACATTGACGCCGCGGCGCAGCGTGACATTACGGACGGAAATCATAAGGAGCTACTTCGGAGAGGATAGGCATGATAGCCGACCAGACGTGCAAGGCTGTCTCTTTTCTGGCCGCACGAGTGAAGAGCCGCTTGCGCTTTGCGGCGCCCACCGGCCACAAAGCGAGGCGGGCACTGGCGCACCGGGCGTTCCGGCTGCGGGGCCAGCGAACATACGGTGAATGACGGCTCTCGGCCGAACTCCGTCCAACGCACGCGTCAACCATTCGCTGATCGCAGCGAGTAAGCGAATGCATAAATCGGACCCAAAGCGGTAGTTCGCAATGAGCCGATCAAATGACGGCTTTCGTGTGAGAAGCGGACACATTCGCCAGAAACGACCTCGATCGGAGGCTCGCTACCCATGATTTCAACGTCCGTTCGGCCCCGAAGTTGTTACCGACCCTGAATTCAGTGCGCCGTTACCCGCCGACCTGATGCACGCCGAAGCCGCGCCGCTGCCTGCCAGCAGTCCGCAAACCGCCAGCCTGTTCCAGGGCTGGCGTTATTCATCCCCACGGCTCAGGGTTGGCGTTTGCCGCGGCCACCAGCGGGTTTGCCCGCCGGCTTACGTGAACCCGCAGCTGGCTTGCTGGCGGGTTTGCTGCGCGGCTTTTGCGCGCTGAATGGGTTGCTTGTGCCTTTACCCGCGGCCACAGCGCGCTGCGCCGCGGGCTTGCGTTTGTTTTCGCCACTTTGCGCGTGCGGTTTTTTGCTGAGCACCTGCATGGCGCCCGGCGCAGCTTGCGGCACTTTCGGCTTCTTAGGCTTTTTGGGTTTCTTGATGATCTGGCCCGTCGCGCTAGTTTGCGGCACGCGGTGTTCGGCTTCAAAACCCGGCTCTTCTTCACGGGGCAGCGTTTGCCGGATCAGCGCTTCAATCGCGGCCAGTTGCGGCGCTTCATCGGCACACACAAGGGACACCGCCACGCCGCTGGCGCCCGCACGGCCGGTACGGCCAATACGGTGCACATAGTCTTGCGCCACGATCGGCAGATCAACGTTGATCACCAGCGGCAGGTCGTCGATATCCAGCCCGCGCGCAGCCACATCGGTGGCTACCAGCATATGTACTTCGCCCGTCTTGAAGCGCTCCAGCGCACGCAGGCGCGCGGGCTGCGGTTTGTCGCCGTGGATGGTGTCGACCGCATAGCCCGCTTCATCCAGCATGGCCGTCAGGTAATCCGCGCCATTGCGGGTTTTGACGAACACCAGCGCGTGCTGCCAGTTGTTCTCAGCCACGAGGTGCATGAACAGGTCAGGCTTGTTCTTTTTATCCACCGTCACCACCCACTGCTTGATCTTGCTGGCCGTGGCATTGGGCGGGCTGACGCTGATATTGACCGGGCCGCGCAGAATACCCGCCGCCATGGCGCGGATATCATCGGTAAACGTGGCAGAGAACAGCAGGGTCTGGCGCTGAGCGGGCAAGGCAGCAAAAACGGCGTTGAGTTCGCGCGCAAAGCCCAGATCCAGCATGCGGTCGGCTTCATCCAGCACCAGCGTTTGTACTTGATCAAACTGCACTGCGTTCTGGCGATTGAGATCTAGCAAACGGCCCGGCGTGGCAACGAGCACATCCACGCCTTTGCGCAACGTCATCATCTGCGGGTTGATACTCACACCGCCGTAGGCGGCCAGAAATCGTAAGTCGAGGCCTTTGCCGTAATCGATAAAGCTTTGCAGCACTTGTTCGGCCAGTTCACGCGTGGGCACCAGCACCAGAACACGCGCGCGGTTGCTGGACACCGCCGGGCCGTGTTGCACCAGCCGTTGCAACAGCGGCAGCGCAAAACCCGCCGTTTTGCCAGTGCCGGTCTGTGCCGCAGCCATGACGTCCTTGCCACTGAGCACAGCAGGAATCGCCTTGGCCTGCACCGGCGTAGGTGTCTGGTAATTGAGGTCCTGCACATTACGCAGCAAGGGATCGATCAGGCCAAGCGAGGCAAAAGACATTGGCGTATTCCGGACTAAAGCCGCAATTCTAGCGGTTACCGCCTGATTGCGCCGCGCAGATCAATGGTCAAAAAGATCGACGTTGATCGCCACTGAAAAACGCAGCGGTGCCGGGCGCCGCGCCGGCAAGCTGTTCTACGAGACACCGATGAGCAGCACTGCCGCCAGCGCCAGCCCCAATTGCATCAACAGCAAACGCGCCAGTGGCCGCGCAACCAGCCACGCGCGCACCTGCATCGCCACCAGCTGCCCGAAATAAGGCCAGAGTCCTGCCAAACCATCCATGATCGGATCTGTCGCGGTAACGAAAATCAGGAAAGTCGAGACGGCACGAATAGGGTTGCTTATTTCGCAAGATCGTAGAACTGCTAGGCGACTGAACTATGCCGACCACCGTCACTCTTCATCTGCCCGTGCAGGACCACCGCGCCATCAAACGCATCATCAGACCGATGATGGGTTCAAGGATTTCCGCTGTGCGCGCATCATCCTGTCCGGCATCGAAATCGCGCACATGATCCGCAAAGAGCTGATGCAGAACGACGGCGGCACAAACACCGCAGCGGAGCAATTCTGTTATTGCAATGCCCAACGATATGCAAACAATGACGGTGTGCCTCCACTGACAACAAATAGCGCGTTGTGTTTGGGCTGCAGTACACCCGCTCTGATCTCATGAATCAAGCCAGCGAACGCCTTGGCACTGTAGACAGGGTCTAGCAGAAGTCCCTCGAATGTCGCGGCGAGGCTGAGCGCTTCTCGCATGGCCGCTGTCGGCAGGCCATATCCACTACCAAGCTGCTCTCCTCGTATTGCTACTGCATCTGCAGGAACTGATAAGTCAGGATTGAGCAGTTCAAGGGTTTTCTGAGTCTTCTCGAAAGTTGTCGCCAATGCTTTTTCTAGCGGCGCCAAGACCGTGTAGCCAACGATCGCGCCCGGAGCCTTGCCCATTGCAATGAATCCCGCCACGAGACCTGCCTGCATCCCCCCGCTTCCGTTCGCAACGACAATACGATCGAATGAAAGACCTCGTTCGGCGGCTTGCTCGTCGATCTCGGCCGCGCAAGCCGCATAGCCGAGGCAGCCGACCGGGCTCGATCCGCCAAGCGGACACACGTAGACACGGCTGCCTTGCGATCTAAGCTTCGCGGCACGCTCCTCTGCAAAATCCAGCGCGCTAACGGTGCCGGGAATATCGTGAATGACGGCGCCGAACAAAACGTCCAGCAGCACGTTGCCGTTGTTAACATAGTCCTCGTCTTCGATAGGCACCAGACGTGAAAGCACAAGCTCGCACTTCAAACCTGCACGAGCAGCCGCTGCCGCGGTGAGTCGCGCGTGATTGGACTGGCGGCCACCAACGGTAATGATTGTGTCTGCGCCAGACGCCTGCGCCTCCCCGATAAGAAATTCGAGTTTGCGGAGCTTGTTTCCGCCGCCGCCCAAGCCGTCAAGATCTTCACGCTTCACATAGATTTCGGGGCCGCCTAATTCTCGACTCAGACGGGGACGATGCTGAATGGGCGAAAAGCCTTCGCGCAGGGATGCTTGAGGGAATCGCGAGAGATCGAGTTTCGACTGCTTCATTGTCTTTTGTTGCTCCAGTTGTCCAAGGCGGAAACTTTTGCTCTTGCCAACGGCAAATTGTCGTTGCGTTCGTTGTGCTCAGTGGAGCTTGGTGACAAG
This sequence comes from Paraburkholderia aromaticivorans, assembly GCF_012689525.1. NCBI lineage: Bacteria > Pseudomonadati > Pseudomonadota > Betaproteobacteria > Burkholderiales > Burkholderiaceae > Paraburkholderia > Paraburkholderia aromaticivorans. The sequence goes on along the minus strand of NZ_CP051516.1, from coordinate 726,314 downwards.
CTGCAATCAACGCCAAGCGACAGAATTGAGTTCAAGGTGACCGGGGCGGCGCGCAGCATGGACAGACAACTCAACTCGATACGACGCCGACTCACCGACCGTCTGCATTGTTGCGATTGCTCTGCCAGGAAGCGTGAAGCCGGCCTCCGATCATCCCGATTGTCAGCGCGGACCTGCCTACTTTCTCTTGAATGCCGCGCGCCGCTCTGCTCGTTCGGTTGCAAACTGATTGCTCATCGACGCATCAAGATCTTTACGTTCGACAGGCACCTCACATTTCGGACATACCGAACCCAGACCCACATCGTGACCGCACTCACGGTGGACAAAACGCGTTGCGATCTCCTCGTTCTGATCTTTGCACCAGGTCTCGCCCCACGCGCGCAACGCGTAAATAACCGGATAAAACGATCGCCCCTTCTCTGTCAGTCGATATTCATGACGTAGAGGCCTCTCGCTGTACGGGTGACGTTCAATCATCCCACCGGCCTCGAGCGATTTGAGACGCGACGCCAGCATCTGCGGCGTCGCTTCGGTCTGGATCTGTATCTCTTCGAAACGCGTCGCGCCCATCGACAACTCTCTCAGAACCAGGACTGTCCACCGATCACCAACAACATCCAGGGACCGCGCGACCGGACATACGGTATTTGCCGCTTCTGAATCACGTGCCACAACCCTTCTCCGCTCAAACTATGAATTACATAGTAACAGATTTTGAGAGAGCTGGCCCGTGGACAAACGCCGGTGATGCGGGCATCACGCGGGCTTTGAGGAGGGGCTCGCCCAACTATCAAACCTCGTCGCAACTTATCCGGCACTTGACACTATGTTTTTCATAGTTATATCCTGCTTGCACTGAATGCGATGCGTGAGACGTCACGAATCGTTTGACAAAAGCATGTCGGCGCCGACGAAACGCGAACTTGTTCGCAAAGATCTTCTAACTGGAAAACGAAATGGCTAATCTCATCTATCGTGCGGAGCGCACTGGTCTGTTGCTGGTCGATCCATATAACGACTTTCTCTCGGACGGCGGCAAGCTGTTCCCGATGATCAAGGCAATCGCCGACGACGTCCGCCTCCTCGACAACCTGCGCGACATGGTCGCGACCGCGCGCGAGGCGGATGTCCAGGTGTTCTACGTGCCACACCGTCGCTGGCAACCCGGCGACTACGAGAACTGGGATCATCCGAACCCGACCCAACGCCTCGTGCAGCAACGCCACACCTTTGCAAAGGACACATGGGGTGGCGAATGGCACCCCGATTTCGTGCCGCAGGAAGGCGACATCATCATCAAGGAACACTGGGCCCAGAGCGGCTTCGCTAACACCGATCTCGACTTCCAGTTGAAGCAGAAAGGCATCACGCACGTGATCGTCGTCGGTCTGCTGGCCAATACCTGCATTGAATCCACGAGCCGCTTCGCGATGGAACTCGGCTATCACGTCACGCTCGTGCGCGACGCAACAGCCGCCTTCACGCAGGAAATGATGCGCTCCGCGCACGAACTGAACGGCCCGACGTACGCCCACGAGATCCTGACGACAGCCGAGCTCATCGGCGCCCTCAACACCAACACCACCGCCTGAATCGCGTCGAGACCCAACATGAAACTCACAGGTAATTTGCTGATCGGCGCGCAGGAAGTGTCCGCGACCGCTGGCACCATGAAGGCGCTGAACCCGGCGACGAACGCCGAAATTGAACCGTCCTTCGCATTCGGCAGCAACGCGGAAATCGATCGCGCCGCGCAACTGGCGGATGATGCGTTCGACAGTTACAACAACACCAGCCTCGAAGATCGTGCCGCGTTCCTTGAACGCATCGCCGACGGCCTCGACGCGATCACGCCAGAACTCGCGCAACGTATTGCGCTTGAATCAGGTTTGCCCGTCGCGCAACTCGAAGGCGAAGCCGCCAAGTCCGCGACCCAGTTTCGTCAGTTCGCGACTGTCGTCCGTCAGGGACGTTTTCGTCAGGCGACCATCGATCCCGCCCAGCCGGAGCGTCAACCGCGCGCGCGGATGGATCATAGATTGCAGAAGATCGCGCTCGGTCCCGTTGCGATCTTCGGTGCAAGCAACTTCCCGATCTCGTATTCAGTCGCAGGGGGCGACACGGCGTCGGCGCTGGCCGCTGGCTGTCCCGTCATACTGAAGGCGCACAACGCGCATCCTGGCGGATCGGAGCTGATGGGCCGCGTGATCCAGCAGGCGGTCAAGGATTCCGGCCTGCACGAAGGCGTGTTCTCTCTGGTCCGCGGTGGCGGTAATGAAATCGGCGAGGCGCTGGTCGATCATCCGCTCATCAAGGGCGTGACCTTTACGGGTTCGGAAGGCGGCGGCATGGCGCTGTTCCGGCGCGCGCAACAACGTCCTGATCCGATCCCCGTCTTCACCGAAATGACGAGCGTCAACCCGACGTTCGTGCTGCCGGCTGCGCTCGCTGCGCGCGGTGGCAATATCGGCGATGGCTTTACGGAACGCATGCTGGTCACGGTCGGTCAGGCGTGTCTTAAGCCCGCAATTCTGCTCGCCATCGGCGGCCCCGGCTATGTCGAACTGAAGAACGCGATGGTCGCCCGCGTCGAAGCGATGCAAGCGCGCACGATGCTGACACCAGGGATCAACACGGCATATCGCAAGAACGTGGAGCGTCAGTTCGAAGCCGGTGCAGAGCGCATCGCCGCGGGCGGCGATGCGCAAGGAGCGTGGGACGGGCAATCGGTTCTCTTCGAAGTCGACGGTGCGCGGATCCTTGATGATGCGTCGTTGTCAGAAGAAGTGTTTGGCCCTGCTGCGCTGCTGGTGCGCGTGAAGGATATCGAGCAGCTCATTGCGATCGCGAAGCAGTTTCGCGGCCAACTCTCCGCGACGATGCAGATCGATCAGGCCGATCACGCACTCGCCGCGCGCCTGTTGCCAATTCTCGAGCGTCGTACTGGGCGTATCGTGGTCAACGCGTTCGCGCACCCGCAAGAAGTGTCGTATGCATCGATTCATGGCGGCCCATTCCCCGCGACTTCCGATAGCCGCTTCACTTCAGTCGGCATGAGTGCGATCGAACGTTTCTTGCGGCCGGTCTGCTATCAGGGCTTCCCCGACGATCTACTTCCCGAAGCGTTGAAGCATGACAATCCGCGCGGTCTCTGGCGTCTGGTCGATGGCGAGTTGTCGAAAGTCTGATCCGGGCTGACACCGAATGAGCGCAGCCCGCGACCTTTGCGTGTTGCGAGGTCGCGGGCTAACTGTGCCTTGCTGCTGTGATGTGGTTTGCGAGTACTGAAGCGATCGATTTGTCGGTGAGTCGGTCGCTGTGCGCTACGGCAAAGCAAGTACTGGTAAGCTTGCCAACCTACGCTAGCGCTCTCAGAACGGGCTGGTGCTCAACATACAGTTCAGCCGCACGGGGCGGATCAAAACTGGACGAAAATCAGCGATGAGCGCTGCAATGAACGACGACCCGCTACACACTGCTATACCGCTAAGCCGCTTGTTGTTGCCGCCTGAGCCGCCGATACTTGCGCCCGGCATCGTGCACACCAACTTCAGCGTCCAAGGCGACGCCCGTCAAAGCTTCCTGGCCTGGCCGGCCAGTGACTCATGCGATTTGCGTATTCGTCCCGGCCGCCGGGATGCGGGGAAGGCACGCCGCTCGATCACCTCGAGTAAGAGTGTCACGGGCTTCCGGCCTCGCCACGCAGCAATGATCCAATATCAAAAGGCGGCTAGCGTAAGGGCCGCTGTTATTCCATTACGCAGAGCATGTACAGCGAGTGTTGCGATAAAGGGATGACCTTTCCGCGCATCCTCGATCACAAAAACCATGGCTAATATGGCACCCACAAGGGTTCCCAAGAACACGTACGGCGCGCTGTAACCATGGCTAAGGCCGAAAATCAGAGCGGAGATACAGATCGCTACACCGGTTCTGCAATGGAGTTTTTTCAACAGCCTAAGACATCCCCACTGATTGATCGCCGTCTCGATGAGGGGAGCCGCAATACAGCCCATCAGGACCATTTTGAGGATATCGTGCCTTCCCAAATCGGGCCCGCCAAGCGCCTGTCCGGACGAAGCAAATGGCGCGTAAAGAAACAGGGGCAATATAGCTAGATACGTACCCACCAAAGCAAATGCAATCAGTTTTGTCGTTGGTAAACTAAACGTCCAACGTTTGGTCTCCTGCATACACACGCGGAATTTTGTCAGCATCGGCTGTCCGTGGTTGTTCGGTGATTGTTGTTATCCGCTTTGATTTTCATCGATCTGAACGCCGGTGTCGAACGTCCCTTGCTGGCCGACCGCTGTCCTACGGGCGATCGGCCGCACCCGACCCACTCCAGCCGCCTGAAGGCCAAGTTTGACGGGCCGCAGCTTGCGGTAAAGCGGACCGCAAGCAAAAAATGACAGACGGCATCGCCCCGCCAAGGACGCGTTCCCGCTTGGCAATCCTGGCCCTTAATGAAGCGGGAAGATCAACGCAGTGTCACTCATTTGAAAGGAGGCTGGCCTATGGACGATACACGGGCAAAATCTGCGGCTGAACGTTACGAAGCTTGTCGGGTGATCGATGAAGGATGTACTCGTGCCATGGCTGCGTGCGTCGACATGATCGACCCTGTTTCGGCCATCGGCGTAAGAAACGAACTGCACGCTGTTTGCGATGCATTGCAGCGCCTCCACGCTGCCGCTACGGCCACACATGACGAGGTGGCGAGGATCAGAATGAATTGATCAGTTAAGGCGTCTTGCAAGATACTTTTCACGTGCAGACGCGTTGGCCTTATCCTGGAAAACGCGGCCGAGCATAGTTTTCATGCGAACCTGGATAGTCCCGTTGTCCACGGGCACCGGAGTGACCGGCGGAGCCAACTTTGAGCTTCCGGCGGATATCAAACACCACAAATGCGTTGGCTTGACTCCTGCGCCGTTTGGGCCGGTTCGCACCCCGGGGGCATGGCTAAGTCTACTGGTCCCCAACCGTCAACTAGTCGCGCTACAAGCGCGGCCGCCGGCGCCTCTAGTCCGCCCCGACTGAACGCCCGCTTCGTGGCCCAGCCTCCATACCGTCAGTGGGATGTCGGACGGCCACCTTTGATAAAACCAGCGGACGCGTCGGCACTGGATGGATTCGACTGTTTCAACCGACTGTTGAAGCGCGTCTTCTACCCTCGGGAGCCTTCCATCCCGCAGATGGACAGCAAAGGAGCGATGTCCAACTATTTGCATAATGGCCGCCTTTGTAATCCGCTGCGGCGGTTCCATCGAGCGGAGCTGAATCGCGGCTTTCAGCACTTGCTTTCTCAGCAGTTCATCTCGGCTCGTCCAATCGACAAAAGGGCCCTCGATGTGCGCCCACTAGCGTAGGTGCGATATGGGCAATCCAAAAGACAGCGATTTTCTGGGGGAGAGTACCGATGCAATGCCCGTTTAAGAACCTGTTTTTGAGCGTCGAGACATTCGTGAGGGACACGGGGCCCGGCAACATCGCCGAGGCAGCCTGGCGGGATTCAATTCGGTGAGACGTTGGTCGGTGCTCGCGAAATCAGTTTGGTGTTGTTCGATTGGAGCGGGCGCGGAGTGTGCGTCTGCACCGCCTCCGTTTTTGGAAACGGAAGCGTATTGCTCGCCAGAAGCTGGCGTCCCGTCGGAATGATTTGAGTCCCGATAACTATCCCCAGCAATCCCACTAGAGCAACCATGGGCGGTGCCGGCGAGCGAACACGAATTAGGCTGTATATCGCCCCGGCGAGAATGCCGCCAAGGAGCGAGAGAATATAAGGCTTCATCGGTAGAAAATTCCTCGGACTCGCGTATCAGCGTGCTTGATGATTTTGACATTGGGCTAAAGGCCCGCACCAGAATGATTATTCTGGAGACGAGCCTCGCATCTCAACTGCTCAGCGTGCGTAGTTACGTCAGGTCTTCGCCGGGACTGGAGCAAGAGATTCGTGCTTTGTCTCGGTGCGCTGGGGGGCGTTATGCACCCTCGTGTAGGCGTAGTCGACGCCCATTCCGTATGCACCCGAATGCTCCTTCACGATTTCCATCACCGCGTCATATGTTTCTTTGCGCGCCCAGTCGCGCTGCCACTCCAGCAGGACCTGTTGCCACGTGACCGGGACGGCGCCGGCCTGAACCATTCGCTGCATTGCGAAGTCGTGAGCGTCTTTCGACGTGCCGCCAGATGCATCGGCGACCATGTAGATTTCGTAGCCGCCTTCTAGCATCGCGCAGAGCGCGAACGTCGTGTTGCAGACCTCCGTCCACAGGCCGGACACGACGACCTTGTTCCGACCGTTCTTCTTGAGCGCGTCGCGGACCTTCTGGTCGTCCCACGAGTTCATCGAGGTTCGCTCGAGAGTGGGCTGGTCGGGGAACACGTCGAGCAGTTCCGGGTACGTGAAGCCGGAGAAGCTTTCGCTTTCGACCGTCGTTATAGTCGTCGGGATGTTGAAAGCTTTCGCCGCCTTCGCCAGTCCGACGACGTTGTTTTTCAGTACTTGCCGGTCGATTGACTGGACGCCAAAAGCCATCTGAGGCTGCTGGTCGATGAAAATGACCTGGCTGTTGGTGGGAGTAAGTACCTCCAGTTTCTCTTGGCTCATGATGTCCTCTCTCCGTATGAGGTTTCGACAAACCGTCGCGCGAGACTTGAGCGCCAGGCGAGCTCTCGCGTTGCTCTAACGACTCCATTAACGACGTGTTTCTCGATGAAAAAACAGGACATGAACAATGGCGTCTCGTGGTCCAAAATTAGCATAGTCCACATTGCCCGGATGTGAAGTTGTCAATAGCGATACCAGGGTTTTTTGTATGAGGTCGACGCTAACAAGACGCTTTTCTTTGGAGATTGAAAGTCCTAAGCTGATAGGATACCGAAGGAGTTGCGGTCCGCAGGTCGCCGGGTTCTGCTTACATTTTTCGGTCGGTGTGTGTACCTCTCGGAGGATTCCGTGCGCCATCCGGGCGGGCGTCCTCTGACGCCGGCTCATCAGTCGTCGCATCAGTGCAGGTACTTATTTTCCGGCTTGGTCATTGTCGTCGCGAGTGGTTGCTTGCGGTGTACCAGAGGGGGTTGGTCGATGAAAGCTTATGTGCTTTCGCTGCTGGCTGGAATCCTGGTAGGCGTGGTCTATAGCTTGATTGGCGTGACGTCACCAGCCCCTCCTGTCGTCGCCCTGGTGGGGCTTCTAGGCATACTCGCGGGCGAGCAAATTTTCCCGGTTGCAAAAAAGATGCTTTCCGGTGCCAACTTTCGTTTGGCCTGGAAGGAGGAGCATTGCGACCAACACCTGTTTGGGTCTTTGCCTGGCCGGAACTCCGGAAGTCCTCGGCCCATGGCAGGGGTAACGTCTGAGGAGAAGCGTTCATGACCTCTCATCAGGACGCGCCGGACCTGATTCTTTTTAATGGCCGGTTTACGACACTAGATAAATCGAAGCCAGCTGCCACTGCGGTTGCTACGAGGGACGGAAAATTCATTGCCGTCGGCGGCGACAGCGAGATAAGTCAGCTCAAGTCCGATAGCACGCGCACGGTCGATCTGAAGGGACGCTCCGCTCTTCCGGGGTTAATCGACAACCATCTCCACATCATCCGTGGCGGCCTGAACTTCAACATGGAACTGCGGTGGGATGGTGTGCGCTCACTGGCAACCGCCATGGAGATGCTCAAGGCGCAGGTTGCTATCACGCCGCCGCCTCAGTGGGTACGTGTCGTCGGTGGATTCACGGAGCACCAGTTCGACGAACGTCGCTTGCCGACCATTGAGGAGCTGAACGCTGCAGCACCAGACACGCCGGTTTTCATGCTGCACCTCTACGACCGCGCGCTGCTGAACGCTGCGGCGCTGCGGGTGGTCGGCTACACGAAGGACACTCCTGAACCTCCCGGGGGCGAGATTGTGCGCGATAGCGCGGGCAATCCGACAGGGTTGCTTCTGGCGAAGCCCAACGCGGCCATCCTCTATGCGACGTTGGCGAAGGGCCCCAAGCTTCCTCCCGAATATCAGCTGAACTCGACGCGGCATTTCATGCGCGAGCTTAATAGATTGGGCGTCACCGGAGCCATTGATGCTGGTGGCGGTTTCCAGAACTTCCCGGAGGACTACGAGGTCATCCAGAAGCTTGAGGCTGAGGGACTGCTGACCATCAGGCTGGCCTACAACCTGTTCACTCAAAAACCCAAGGGTGAGAAGGAAGACTTCCTCAACTGGACGAAGACCTCGAAGTATAAGGACGGGAGCGACTACTTCCGGCACAACGGCGCAGGCGAGATGCTCGCGTTCTCTGCGGCAGACTTCGAGGACTTCAGGGTGGCGCGCCCGGACATGCCTCCGGAAATGGAGGGCGACCTCGAAGGGGTCATTCGCGTGCTCGTGGAGAATCGCTGGCCGTGGCGCATGCATGCGACGTACGACGAGACCATCAATCGTGCGCTCGATGTGTTCGAAAAGGTAAACCGCGATACACCCCTTGCCGGGCTGAACTGGTTCTTCGACCATGCGGAAACGATTACAGAAAAGTCGATGGACCGCATCGCTGCTCTCGGTGGGGGCATTGCGGTCCAGCATCGAATGGCGTACCAGGGCGAGTATTTTGTTGAGCGATACGGTGAGAAGGTAGCTGAGGGAACGCCACCTGTTGCGCGAATGCTCGAGAAAGGGATTCATACGTCAGCGGGGACCGACGCAACTCGAGTTGCGTCCTACAACCCCTGGGTCTCCCTCTCCTGGCTGGTGACCGGCAAGACGGTCGGCGGCCTGCGCATTTATCCCCAGCGCAACTGTCTGGACCGTGAGACGGCTCTGCGCATGTGGACCGAGAACGTCACCTGGTTCTCGAATGAAGTCGGCAAGAAAGGGCAAATTGCAGTGGGTCAGCTCGCGGACCTGATCGTCCCTGACCGCGACTTCTTGGCCTGCGCCGAGGACGACATCGCTGGCACGTCGTCTTTGCTTACGGTCGTGGGCGGCAAGGTAGTGTATGCGACTGGCGAGTTTGCCTCGCTGGACGATAGTCCACCTCCTCCGGCGATGCCTGACTGGTCACCGGTGCGAAAGTATGGCGGGTTTGCCGCCTGGAAGCAGGGCGACGCGTCCGGTGCTCCACTGCAGCAGGTTGCGTCCACCGCATGTGACTGCGCGCGCGCTTGTGGCGTACACGGACACGACCATGGACGCGCCTGGCTCGGCAATGCGCCGACATCTGACTACAAGGGCTTTTGGGGAGCGCTGGGATGCGCGTGCTGGGCGGTCTAGAGTGGGGCCGGTGGTGGACAGTCCATCCTGGGTCGCGACGCTACTGCGCCAACCGTGGGTAATGCCACTGGTCCGCATCTGTCTCGTCTCTGCGTACCTCATTGGCGGCGTCACCAAGCTGATGCATTTCGAGGCCGCGGTCGCTGAGCAGGTGCACGTCGGCCTCCACCCGGGATGGCTCTGGGCCGCCTTGGCAATTCTCGTGGAAATAGCCGGCTCCCTGTGCGTTGTCTTCAACAGGTTCACGTGGCTCGGAGCGGGAGGGCTGGCTGCGTTGACGGTGGTGGCGATGCTGGCGGCGAACAACTTCTGGCGTCTGGAAGGTGTGGCGCGCTTCATGGCGTTGAACAGCTTCTTCGAGCACCTCGGGCTGATTGCCGCCTTCGTAATGGTCACCTATCTGGCCAGCGGTGAGCGACGCTCTCGCGTCTAGAAAAACAGAACAGGAAACTCACTATCATGCGTAACGTTCAATCTCACGGTGTCGCCGTTGCCCTTGCTTTCAGCCTCGTTGCGACTGCCCCGTCGATTTCTTTCGCAAAGGCAAACCTCGGCACTCCGCAGTCGGCGTCCTTCTCTGTTGGGACACAATATGACACCACGCACGTGTACGTGGCACCGGAGGACTTCGACAAGTTCACGGACAGCTTCGTCGCCACGTTCGGCGGCCAAAAATCGCAGCAGGGCGTCTTTCAGGTGACGCCGGCGCCTAGCCAGACGATGTCTCAACTGGTGTTCACGCCGGTAGGCACTATTTCGGTGTTCGGCTTCAAGACGCCGATTCCGTACCCTTTTGGTGACGAGCGTACCGGCTACCTCGTCACGGACATGGACGGTGCGATGAAGTCGGCGAAGGCTCACGGCGCCGATGTCGTGGTCGATACGTTCCCGGACCCAATTGGGCGCGATGCAGTCATCTCGTGGCCGGGCGGCGTGCACATGCAGCTCTACTGGCACACACAGGCTCCGAACTACGGGCCGCTCGAAACCGTTCCCGAGAACAGGGTGTACGTTTCGTCGGGACGCGCTGATGCACTCATCAAGAACTGGGTCGCGTTCTCGAACGGGAAGGTCCTCTCCGATAACCGCCGCGCGCCGGGTGTCGAAATCGGGCGGCCGAACGACACCTTCCGGCGCGTTCGGCTGACGTCGGGCTTCGGGAACATGACCGTCTTCGTGACTGACGGCCATCTGCCGTACCCCTACGGGCACGAGATGACCGGGTATGAAGTGAAGGATTTCGATGACACCATGAAAAAGGCGCAGGCCGCTGGTGTTTCGGTTCTCGTGCAGCCTTTCAAGGCGGAACATAGAGAATCTGCAATCGTCCAGTTCCCTGGAGGATACATCGCGGAAATTCACGCAACTGCGAAGTAGGACAGCGTCACGACAAAGATAGAGCGCCGATATTTGAGAGGCCAATCCTCGCTAACGCTCCTCCACAGAGTGCGCAATGAATGACGACAATTTGCTCTCGGCAACCGCTGGTTATGTCGACACGCTCAGCTTTGTCTCACTGTTCGGGCTGTTCACAGCACACGTGACGGGGAACTTCGTGCTCATTGGTGGTGGCATCGCGGGATATGGGCAGGGCGTCTTCCTGAAGCTGATGGCGTTTCCTGCCTTCATCCTGGGCGTTGCGTTGAGCAGCTTCATCATCCGAGGCCGTAATCCCGGGACTCCGATGCGCGGCGCTTGCATGCTCTACGTCGTGCAGGCGCTTTTGCTTCTGGCGTTCTGTTTTGCAGGTGTCAATCTCGGACCCAGATTCAACCCTGAAAATTGGGCAGTGGTCGTGTGTGGGATGTTTGGCGCGACTGCGATGGGTGTCCAGAACGCCCACGGCCGTCTTGTTGCCCGGGCTGGCGTGCCGAACACCGTCATGACCGGTAATGTGACGCAGGTCATTCTCGACGCGCTTGACCTGTGTTCGCCACGCGTTGCGGCGGACGCCAAGGTTGCGGCACGAACGCGTGTCGCCAAAATGCTTCCGGCAATCGTAGCGTTCGGGCTCGGCGCTGTCGCAGGAGCTCTCGCTTACAGAAACTTTGGCTTCAGAGCTCTACTGTTGCCGGTAATCGGGCTCGCCTGGCTGGCAATTCAAGCATGGATGCACCGGAACGCGGTAGGTAAGCTTGCCTCTTGATACCTTCGCCTGCGCGCGCACTCGATGGTCGCGCCACAGGGACGAGGGGCATCGACGGTGCCTTGATGGAATGGGGTATTCGGTGGCGGAGGATTCCATTCCGCTGAGGCCGGAAGAACAATATTCGACAGGGCGGGAGGCCCGGTGGGATGAAACTCGCGGCATGTATCGGGCTTGCCGTTGCTGGGCTTGCGCTCGGGTTCGGCGAAGACACACGGGCGGAGAGCGAGGGGCAACCCTCTCAGCAGACCGTCACGCCAACTGAAAGGTGTGACGCCAAGCGGCCGGTCGTCATGTTCAATCGCTGGCAAGAAGATTGGTCCGTTCTCAAGAATCCCTGTGTACCGCGCGAGCCACTCGATAGCCTGAAATATATCCCGCTCGGAGGTGACCCATATTCGTATCTGTCGCTCGGGGCCAATCTGCGCGAGCGCCTCGAGGTCAACGATGCGCCTCTATTCGGCATCGGCTCGGGACATTCGGATACCTACGTGATCCAGCGCGCGCAGGTCAGTGCCGACGCGCGTATTGGCCCGTACCTTCAGTTCTTTGCGCAACTCGAAGATGCCAGGCCGTTCGGCAAGGATATGGTGACGCCTGTTGACAAGAATCCGCTGGATCTGGAACAGGCATTTGTTGCGTGGGTCAGTCCGCTTGGGCCCGGAACGGTGAAATTCCGCGTCGGCCGCCAGGAAATGGCATTCGACCTTCAACGGTTCATTTCCGTTCGCGACGGTCCGAACGTACGCCAGGCGTACGACGCTATCTGGGCCGACTACGAGTATCAGAAATGGCGCTTCATCGGTTACCTGACCCAGCCTGTTCAGTACCGCGACGTCTCGGCATTCGACGACACGTCGAATAGCCATTTGACCTTTAGCGGCGTGCGTTTCGAACGGCAGGGCGTTGGGCCTGGAGACCTATCTGGATATTATTCGCTTTACACCCGTGACGATGCGCGGTTCCTTGATGCGCAAGGCGATGAGCATCGCAACGTGTTTGACCTGCGATATACGGGGAAAATCGCTGCCACGGATTGGGACGTGGAGTCGATGTACCAAACGGGCCACGTCGGCGACAAGACGATTGCTGCATGGGCGGTTGGCTCGCTGCTCGGCTACACGCTCGATTCTCCCTGGAAGCCGCGCTTCGGTTTGCAGGTCGATGCGGCATCCGGTGACCGCCATTTGAACGACGGCCGCGTCGAGACCTTCAATCCGCTTTTCCCGAACGGTTATTACTTCACGTTGGCGGGCTACACGGGGTATGCCAACCTCATCCATGTGAAACCCTCGATTACCCTCAAGCCGTCCAGCAAGCTGGCCTTGTTATTCGCCGTTGGATTCCAATGGCGGATGAGCACGAACGACGCCATTTATCAGCAGGGAAGTGCTGTCGTCCCGGGTACTGCTGGCCACGGCACGCGATGGACCGGCGCCTACGCACAAATACGTGCTGACTGGACCGTGGCGACCAACCTGATTGCCTCCGTTGAGGCCGTTCATTTCCAGGTCGGAGATTCTGTCCGCGAACTGGGCGGGAGCAACGCCGACTATGTTGGGCTGGAGCTGAAGTATGGCTGGTAGCGTCGCGCGGGCGAGGCTTGGGCTTCGCATCTTCCGGAAGAAAACAATCCTTCATGATGCCTGTCCAGGCTACCCCCGTTCGCTCACAATTCCCCATGGATAACGTCCGGTTTTTCCATTACCTGCTCATGCTGATGGCGGGTGCTTGCGTGCTGACATGGGTTGCTGACCGTGTGGCATTTCCTCGGGCGTTCGTGCTCCTCGTCGGCGGATGTTGCGCCGCCCTCGTTGGAGCGCCCTCGCTTGAGATTGACCCCAGACTCGTACTAGCAGCAGTCCTTCCGCCGCTTCTGATGTCCAGCGCGTTCTATACCGCATGGGATGACTTTCGCCGGGAAGTTGGCCCAATCATTTCGCTGGCACTGGGGGCCGTGCTTTTTACGACCGTCGTCGTCGCAGCCGTTGTGCACGCGGTCAATCCATCTCTGCCGTGGAGCGCATGCTTTGCTTTGGGCGCCATCGTGTCTCCGCCTGATGCAGTCGCGGCGAAAGCCATACTCCAGCGAAATCCGCTGCCAGGCAGGTTGGTCACGACGCTCGAGGGGGAAAGCCTCGTCAACGACGCGTCCGGTTTGTTGCTGTACCAGATTGCCATTCTGTCCGCGTCCACGGCCAATATCACGCTGGCCAGGGGCGGCAATCTTTTTATATCGCTGACTGCCATCGGAATTGCAGTCGGTGCGCTCAGTGGCACGCTGATGACCTGGTTGATAGCCAGAATAGAAGACGTCGCAATCGCCATCACCGTGACGTTCATCATGGCGTGGGCGAGCTACGGCCTCGCTGAGGAAATGGACGGCTCTGGCGTGCTCTCGGTTGTTACGTGCGGGCTGATATTGGGGATTTGCCAACATCGGATTTTCGGCGCGAGCATGCGTCTGAAGGCGCAGGCCACGTGGGAAGCTGTGGAGTTCATTCTCAACTCTTTGGTATTCATCCTTATCGGGCTCGCGCTGCGAGACATCATGGTCCGCATGCAGCAGCAAGATTCGTTGCTGGTCGACGGACTGAAGATGGCCTTACCCACCATCGTCGCTACGTTCGTTGCGAGGCTGGTATGGGTTGGCGTCACGATGTACGTGCCTGGGCAACTGCTCAAGAAGACCAACCCGGTTCGGGTCTGGTCACTTCGGGAGGCCTTGATTCTCTCTTGGGCAGGTATGCGAGGAGTAGTCACCCTCGTGGCCGCACTAGCGTTGCCCAACGAATTTCCCGCGCGAGACCTTATTATCTTCAGCGCCTTCTCGCTCATCATTTCCACTCTGGTCATTCAGGGCGGGACGCTCTCCCTTTTGATTCGTCTCATTCGAATTCGTCCGGTAGGGCGTCAGACGATGTCTGAATTGGAGGCGAGGTCGAAAACATTCAATGCGGCGTTGAAGGAGCTATCAGCGAGAAAGGCAGGCAGAGAGAGCATCGATGATACGGCGTTCGAGCGGCTCCTCGACGAATACAAGGTTCGAGTGGGCAATAACGAACGAGCCCATCGTGAAGGAGCCGAGCAGGCTGATGTCAGAGCGCGACAACTACGCCTGGAACTCGACATGGTGAGCGTTTCACGTCGGGAGCTTTTGCAGCTCAAGGATGCAGGTCGCATCGACGATGCAGTCCTGCATCGGATAGAAGCCGAACTTGATTTCGAAGAGATGAGGCTCTTGCGCCTGCTTGAGCCTTAGGGCGTCGTTGCCTTCCGACCGCGTCTTGACAGGCGTGCGTCGGGTGACAGAGAGCGACAGTGCCCAAACAAACTGGTCTTTGGTTTTTTTAAGGAGCGGCCATGGAGAGCAAGGTAATGACGGATGAGCAGCGTCGAACAATAGCTTTGGAGTATCTGCGGCGCCTCGACTCCAGGAGTACTTTTTTTGAGCTGTTCGATGACCAAGCCCAGGTATATTTTCCGAAGTGGGGACTTGCAACAGGGCGCAGGGAGTACGAGCGGCTTTTCTCGGACCTCGGCAAGATGATTGCGGAGTTTAGACACGACCACGCCTATCTGAACGTTATCCAGCAGGCAGACGTTGTCGTCGTCGAAGGAACCAGCTCGGGCATGACTTCAAACGGCGTCCGCTGGAGTGCCGGTCAAACGTTGGCCGGACGATGGTGTGACGTCTTCGAAATACGTGATTTCAAGATTCAGCGGTGTTTCATCTATCTGGACCCCGACTACGAGGATGCGGATACCGCTCGTTACCCATGGCGTACGCAGTAAATTCGCCTAACCGAGGAATAGTAGACTGTCTGCGGCATGTATGAGGCGGTTGAGTTACGCCAAGTATGGAGGAAAGGCTGGCGGAGGATTTGTTGCCTCTTGCCGTAACCCGCCGCCGAACGGAGCCCTCGGATACCCGTCGCTCCGTTGGGCGACCTGCTTGCATTGATTGCTGAAAGCGTCACCGATGCCCGATTGCTGCTGGAGCTTTCACGGTTGGCACAAGTCACGTTCAACAACCTTGATGAAGTCACGCCGTACCTTTCAAATCCGGGGTTCGTGCAGGCGGTTGGAATTCAGGCGAACAGGTCGAAGTGGTCATCGTCCTGTGCGAAAGTGAATTGGTACTTGTGTCGCTCGGTGCTCTCCGTATTTATACCCGATCGTCGAAAAATTTCGGGCCAGGAGGGCAGACCACCTCCCGACTTGATCCGCGCTCTCAGCCGGAGCGAAACTCCGACATCGGGCCAACGCGTGGAGCATCCGCCTGGTCACCTGACTTTCTGAATGGCCGTAAACCTTACATCTTGGGTCGTTCATTTGTGCTAGCCCGGTGTCCCTTCATGGCCGACACGTGTCCGTTGTAAACAGTCGTCATGACGCCGTCTCAGCGGCGTCACTCACCAAAGAGGATGTCGACGAACTATCATCGGCATGTTGCTGCGGCGCCAACTTGCGCACGCGCTCCGTCTAACGAGGTGCCGATTCATCGATTGTATGGAGCCACCCTGTCCCCGCCTTCCTGAGCCACGCCCGCGAAGCGACGGGCAGCACTTATGCCTTGAGAGTAGGATGTCGAATCCCATTTCCCGTTTGTGAATCAGCGTATCCGTCCCCCTTTGCCGCCTGAATGGCCCTTTCCGCCTAGCCGCGATGTCGCTGGTCGCACCTTCGGCTACCTTGTCGCGCTTCAATATCGCGGCGCCGATGTGTGGCTCTGGAGCTGCCGTTGCGGCGGCCACGTGACTGCCGAGTTGGAGGCGGTAGAAGGCGGCAGAACGCGTGATTGTGGCTGCCGTGAGCAGCGCCGTGTGTGGCGGTCCCGCCCAGGCTCACCTGCGCTACGGGGCGGTGAGGTGTTTGGCCAGCTGACAACCGATCGGTACGCTGGCGATGGTTTGTGGGTTTGCCGGTGCGACTGCGGTGGTGAGGCAACAGTGAGCGCCGGGCGCCTGCGACTGGGCAAGGCGCGTTCGTGCGGCCGCTGCTTCGGCGCTTCGACCGACTGACCGGCACAGTCTGTTCGGTTTGGTCATGGCATGCGCGGCGTGTTTCTCCAACGCTCCACACGATATGTGGCGGCTCGGAAGCGTGAACGACGTTCCTTGGAAGCTGTCGTCGCTGTCCAGCCATTAACGCCGGCATGTCAGCTCTATCTCGACGTTCCCAATACGCCCCTCAGGAGCCATTCGAGATTACGACCGCAATCGTCGGTGCATAAGCGGTAAACGGTCGTTGGACGTGCAGGTTGAAAGCAGATATCTATGGAAACTCACTCCACTGCCAGCCGTTGTTTCCTTCCCCATTGCGGGACTGGAAAATTGCAGCAGCAACCCACCGCCGATGTCGAGCAATATGTCTTTAGACGCACGCGAACCCGCCTCCTTGGCGGATTCTGTCTCGACAGGAGCTTGCTCGATACGATGCCGTGCAGACGGATATTCCCGAGCAGCAGAGGCAGGCCGCCCCCGCAACGGTAAGCGAGAGTGTCGAGCGAAGAAAGTGTTGCCGCGCCCAGGAAACACTGACGTGTCCGGCGGTTGCTTCCATCACACGCTTTTAGACTCTATTACTAAAGTTTGCCTGAAGACTGCCGATATGCACTCGACAGCCATTGCCGGGGTCGGCATACGAACCGGTTCAGGTTGCGGCCGTGGCGTCGCTTTCTAACCCTTAGAGTGAATGACATGAAATCCGTTTTAAAACGATGCCTGATTGCTGCGTCGATCAGTTTCCCGTTTCATGCAGCAATGGCATGCAACGTTCCCAACTCCGCTACTGATTCCCTAAGGCAGAAAATTGCGGCACAGGGCGGATTTCCAATTTCAGATGCTCAATGCGCGCTGCTTAAACAAAAGCACTTGGAGCTTTTCGTCGACGGTGATGCGACCGTTTTGAATGGCGTCAATGTTGGATGGGCGGTAGTGCGGCTCGGTAATAGCCAAGGGGTCGTAAGCGACCGCACCGGTATAAGTACATGGGTCAATACAGGTCTCGCAAGTCAAGATAACGCTGACACGCAGTTCTATTCATCCTTAAAGGGCGCTGTCAATTCCCTTGACTGGAAAGCAGCAGCCGAGCAAGTTACTTCAAGGGCTGACTGAAGATCCGGATCGGCCGGCTAGCGCCGCGTCGCGCGGCTGCGTGATGAACAAGCGCCGCGCTGCAGCCGGATCTTCGCGCGCCGGAATCACGGACCGGCGCAGCGAATCGCCACGCGAGATATATGCGGTACCGGGCGAATGATGCGCTCCTCGACAATCGTTGCCTCGCCCGATCGGGTGCCCTCCGTATGGCCCATTTGACAGCTTTCGGCGACAGCGAAAAACCAGCGAGAAGAGCCATCCCGAGGTGTTTCGACAGAAGATCGAACGCGAATGGTGGGTCGTCCGGACTCGCCGAGCGTCTTCTCACGCGCTCACTTCACCGGATGGCGATTGACGTTCCAGCCGTACACGACAATGCACGATGACGGTTGGACCACGCCCTGCGCCAGATCGTGACACATCGATTCATAGCTGCGCTCCGGCGGTGGCGCGATCGTAAGCAATTGCGGCAGGAATTTCGCATCAGGCGAATCCGCGACCAGCCATACCGCCTTGCCGGACTTGATGTCAGCGCTTACCTGCCGCACATCAATCGTCGGAATGCCCAGACGCTCAGGTATCTGCACCGGCTCTATCCCGCCCACCTGCGGATCACTCCACTTGCGAAAATGACCGACACCCGGCGCGTAGTACATCAGCGGGAATGGCGACGTATAAGGCGTGATCACCACTTCATCGGCCTGCAAGAGACCAGGGCGCGCCTCAGCGAAGACCTGCCGATAGGCGGATTTGGCGCCGTCCGCGACGGCCAACTGGTAATAAAGGCCGACGCCGAACGTCAACACCAACATCACGCGGGTCGCGAGACGCGCTCGCGACGGGACCGTGACAGCATAGGCGAGTGCGGCGCAAAGCGGCACGGTGAGCCAGCACAGAATGCGGGGCAGCAGGATGGTCTGCTTCAGACTGATCATCACCACGAGGGCGAAATACACCAGCGGAATAGCCACGAGCACCGCGAGCGTGCGACGCGGCATCTTCGACATCACGATCGCGATACCGAGAACGAGCAACAACAGCACCGTCAATTCGACGCCGGGAAAACGCGGTGGCGTAATCATCCCGCTCACGAGCGCGGTCACGTGAACGATCACGTCACGCATCGATATCGGCGGAATCCAGTTCAGGCCCCCGGCGTTATGACTGATGTTTGAAAGCATTGAAAACGCGAGCGGCACGGCAAGCACAGCTACGACGACGTTGCTCAGGATCCAGTTGCGCAAGGCGAGCCGACGTTCGCGCGACGGTGTCAGCAGCAGATACGCGATCACGACAATGTTGCAGGAGGCCACCATGAACGTGAGCGTCGCATGACTGTACATGGCGATCACGGCACCGACTCCGTACAGCACGAGGTCGGCCGCGCGCCCGGTGCGCAGACAGCGCGCGATGCCAAGAAGCATCAGCGAAGCGGGAATGGCCGTCATCGTGTAGACGCGCGCTTCCTGTGCGAAAAAAATCGACATCGGCGACACCGCGAACAGCGCGGCCGCAACCAACGCAACGTTGCGCGTGGACACTTCACGGGCTATCGCATAGACGAGGGGGAGCACGATCAGCGAAGCGAGCACTGACAACGAACGCAATGCGACGGCGCCATGGCCGAACAAGCTCATCCAGCCTTGCAGCACGAAGTAGTACAGCGGCGGAGTCGGCTCGATCGTCATCCCGGTCGTAAGCAGGAACCTGGGGCCGAACAGATCGTAGTAGTAGCGCGAAAAAATCTCATCGTTCCATAGCGACAGATAATCGAGATGGAACACGCGGAGGATGACTGCGACTGCGAAGGTCACTATCACGATCGGCACGAACAGCGTCTGGGTCACCGAGCCATCACGCATTGCGCTGGAACGCACCGCGGCATCGGCAGACGGACAGGATGACGTTGCGCCTGTCGTTAGAGGTTCCATATGGTGTCCTTCTCCTGTCGCACGTTGAAAATGAGCCGAATTTATCGGTACCGCGACGCTCGTCGCATGGCTGCTTCAAGACGACTGACGCGCGATGAAGAGTCAATGGAAACCGGAGGAAACCGGAGATGACACTTTTTAAATGAGGCGGTCGATTGCAGGCAAGGCCGATCCGGCCTTGGGGCTACCGGTCGCGCTTTGCAGCCGCGCTATTTGCGGGACTTGAATCGAACGGCAGTGCAGCGAACGCGGACCACCTCTGAACAATACCGTGGCCGTCGCGAAAGAGGCGTCCGCGAATGTCGGCCCAAGTATTCGCTTTGGCCGCCCTGCACGTATGTTACTTAACGCACATAACGAGCATGTAGCGGTATCGATAGGATGCGACTGATCCGTCTGCCAAATCATTTATGGTAGACAGGTGTCTCACTGTCACACTTTCATCTGCCTGTGCTCCAAGGAGGATTGCATTTATATTTCTCAACTGAGTGCTACCCCACAGAACTTTAATTTCTTGCGTCGGAAACTTTGTTTGCTCCCTTGACGGGACGTGTGCCGGAGAGCGACCAAAATAGAGGCAGGTTCGAGCATCGAACGATAAATAGGAGCGGAGGCAACGCGCAGTTAGCTTACGTGCTGGGGCTGACGCCTGTACGGTTTTCGCGCCCGGTCGCTTCTAGTTCAACTGGCCGATCGAATGAGCAAACCTATCGTCGTGGATCTGGATGGCACCCTGCTTCACTCGGACGTCCTCGTCGAGAGCGGCTTTGCATTCCTTAGATCGGCTCCTCACCGCTTCTATCAGCCGCTCAATTGGTTCACCATCGGTGGCAAGTCCGCGCTGAAGTCGCGTCTCGAGGAAAACGCCAATATCGATGTCACCGTGCTGCCCTATGACAAACAGGTGATTGAATGGCTGAGTGGGCAGCGGGCCGCCGGCCGCACACTGGCACTCGCTACGACAAGCCACGAGCGCGTGGCCATGCGCATCGCGGAACACCTTGGGATCTTCGACAAGGTCTTTGCCACCGGCGAGAAACTGAACCGGTCCGCGCATATCAAACGCGATACGCTGGTCGCCGAATATGGTGAGAAGGGCTTCGACTACCTGGGCAACTCACATGACGACATGTCGGTATGGCAAGCAGCGGACCGGGCCTATGTGGTCAATCCTCTCACGGGCGTCGAGCGCGCAGCGCGCAAGCACGGCAACGTGGAGCGAGTATTCGAGAATCGTTCTCCCCCGTTGAAGGTGTGGGCCAAGTCATTGCGCCTTCACCAGTGGCTCAAGAACCTGTTGATCTTTGTCCCGCTACTTGCCGGCCACCACATCGCTTCATTACCGCTCGTAGCGCTTGCGCTGGTGGCCTTCCTTACGTTCGGCATGTGCGCGTCGAGCGTGTATCTGCTCAATGACTTGCTGGATCTGGAGGATGACCGGCATCATCCGGTCAAGTGCCGTCGTCCGCTCGCATCGGGAGCGATGCCGCTCCTATTGGGCGTTTTGCTTTTTCCAGCGCTGCTCGCTGCTTCGTTCGCCATCGCGTGGGCTTTCCTTCCCTGGCGCTTTTGCGTAGTGATGCTCGGGTACTACGTGCTCACACTCGCCTATTCGCTGGCGCTGAAGCGGCAGGTCATTGTCGACGTAGTCGTGCTGGCGGCCCTATACACGACGCGTATCATTGCCGGCGTGACCGCAATCAGCGTGCATCTGACATTCTGGCTGCTGGCGTTTTCCATGTTCATCTTCCTGAGCCTCGCGCTCGTCAAGCGTTACGCTGAACTTTATGCGATGCAAAAGGACGGCCGTGCGAATGTGCGTGGGCGTGGCTATCTGGCGAGCGACCTGCCGCTGCTATCCTCGCTCGGTGCAGCTTCCGGGTTTGTAGCCGTGCTGGTGCTCGCACTTTATATCCAGGACCACGACACCACCATTCTTTACAGGCATCCTCAAGTGATATGGCTTTCCTGCCCACTACTCCTGTATTGGATCAGCCGTATCTGGATCATTACGCATCGCGGCAACATGCACGATGATCCGATCGTGTTTGCAGCGCGCGATTTAACCAGTCTGGTGGTCATTGCGTTGTCCGGCGTCGTGTTCTGGATGGCGATCTAAGCCATGTCCGAGCCGCAACAACGTTTGAATGGCCATTCACGTCGTGGTTCCCGGCTCCTGAATCATCTTCCAACCGTTGCCGGCGGGGTCGCGGAAACCGGCGTCGACACTACCGAAGCGGTCGACCGGCTCCTGGGTGAATTCCACGCCACTCGCTTTTAGCCGGGCATAGCTGGCGCGGCAATCGGACACCAGGAGGACGAGAGGCGGCATGGCGCCCTTCGCGACCACAGTAGGGAGGCGTATGGACAGCTTCGGTACCGACACTCGCTTCACCGGCTCGATCCCCGAACTCTATGAGAGCCACCTTGTTCCGATGCTCTTTGAACCCTACGCCGCGGATCTGGCAAACAGGGTCGCGGGGCGTCATCCGTCACGCGTGCTCGAGACCGCCGCCGGCACGGGCGTAGTGACCCGCTCGATGGCGCATGCATTGCCCCCGCATGTCGACCTGGTTGCGACCGACCTGAATCAGCCGATGCTGGATCGCGCCGCGGCAATCGGCACCTCGAGGCCGGTAAAGTGGCAACAGGCAGACGCGACCCGGCTGCCGTTCGACGACGCGAGTTTCGACATCGTCGTCTGCCAGTTCGGGGTCATGTTCTTTCCGGACAAAGCGCACGCGTTTTCCGAGGCTCGGCGCGTACTTCGGCGCGACGGCGCGCTGTTGTTCAACGTCTGGGATCGCATCGAGGAAAACGAGTTTGCCAACACCGTCACGGCGACGCTCGCCGGTCTCTTCCCGGCGGATCCTCCACTTTTCATGGTGCGTACGCCGTACGGTTATTTCGACCCGGCGGTGATTACACGCGACCTCGCGGATGCGGGCTTCAGCGCGGCACCACGCTTCGAGACGCTTGCGGCGCGTAGCCGTGCGACATCGGCGCGTGTGCCGGCCGTCGGTCTTTGCCAGGGAACGCCTTTGCGCAGTGAGATCGAGGCTCGCTCCGGCGGCGCTGTGGACGACGCGACCTCCGCGTGCGCCACTGCGATCGCCGAGCGATTCGGCACGGGGCCAGTCGCCGGTAAAATCCAGGCGCACGTGGTCGTGGTCCAAAGCTGACCATTGATACGAACGCTCGTCAACGCGGCGTCACGCATCACTCCCGCTTCGGTCATCATCGTGTTCTGTTCCAGACTGGCCGACTCCAAAATTACACACCACGGCGTTACTATGGATAGCTGAATGACAACGTGAGAATAGTCCATGAACGCATCGGTTATCTCTGCCCTGGCTGCACTTGTCGGCGCCGCTATCGGCGGCATGACTTCGGTTCTTGCCTCGTGGCTGACCCAACGCACTCAGGTTCGCGCGGAGTGGCTGGCGCATGAACTGACCCGGCGGCAGGATCTGTACAAGGCGTTCATCGAGGAAGCGACGAATTGCTATGTCCACGCGCTGCAACACAACGAGCCCGATCTCACCGCGCTCGGCAACCTCTACGCGAAGATCAGCCGCATGCGCGTCCAGTCGTCGCGCGAAGTCGCGGACGAAGCTGACGTGATAGGACGCAAGATCGTGGACACCTATCTCTCGCCAGACAAGTCCTTCATCGAGATTCGCGGGATGCTCGCGGACGGCTCGATCGACATTCTCGGCAAGTTCGGCGACGTGTGCCGCGCGGAATTCGAGTCCCTGCGATCACAGCAGTTCTAACCCGAATACGCGCGCCGTTCAACGCGGCTTCAGTTCAACAGGCGGATCGGCGAGATAACCGCCGCCGAGCGCCTTCGTCAACGCAATCTCCTGACTGAGCACTTGGCCGTTGAGCGTGAGCAGGGCGACCTGTTCCGCGATCACGGGCTGGCGCGCGTCGAGCGCCGCGAGCCGGCTCGTCAGTCCGCGTTGATAATAGGCTTCGACGCTGTCCCTCGTGAACGCAACCGATTCGATCCGCTGCTTCTGCAACGCAGTCTGCGCATCGAGAGACTGCAGACGGCTTCCCGTCTGCGCGACATCGCGTACGGCGTTGAGAACGGCCTGGTTGTATTGCTCGATCAGCAGGTTGCTCCCCTCGCGCGCGCCGCTCAGGTTCGCATTGAGCCTGCCGCCGTCGAAGATCGGCAGAGTCAGGCCCGGAATCAGGTTGATCTGCTGGCTCGCATGCGTGAAGAGATCGGCGAGGTGCAAAGCGTTGAAGCCCAAAAATGCCTTGATGTCGAAGCTCGGATAAAACGCCGCCTTCGCCGCATCGATCTTGTCGAACGACGCCTCGACATACCATCGCATTGCCTGCAGATCGGGCCGCCGGGCCAGCAGTTCGTACGAGAGCGTCGCCGGCAAGGCCGCCTGCGAACGTGGCAGCGCGACGGGTTCGATCGCGGGCAGGCCAGCGGGTCCCGCGCCGACCAGCGCCCGCATCGATTCGCGAAGCTGCTTGATCTGCCCTTGCGCCGACACGATCTGCTGTTCGATGGCCAGCTGCTGCGCGCGTGCTTCTTCCAGCTGGGTGCGAGCTTCGAGGCCCCGCGCCGCACGCGCTTCGTGTGCTTGCACCGCGAACGCCGCGACCTCATGCGATTCGTTCAGCAGGTCGATGAGCTGATAAGTCGTTTGAATACCGTAGTAAAGCTGTGCGACATCCGTCGAGATTTCGAGTTCGACAGCGGACGTCTCGGCGAGCCGCGCATTGCTCACGCCGAGCGACGCGGCGACCTCCGCGCGTTGCTTGCCCCAGATGTCGATATCCAGGCTTGCACCAAGCCCGACGACGCCCTCGGTGTACCACGGCCCCGTCAGCCCCGCAGCCGGCTCGTTCTTCGCGAACGGGCCGAGAAAACCGTTCGCGGAAATATGCTCGCGATCCAGCGAGGCCAGCGCGGCCACCTGAAGGTTGGATCCCGCTTTGGTCAGTTCCACATCCGACTTCGCCTGCGCGACGCGCGTGCGCGCGATCACCATCGTCGGCGCATCGGCGAGCGCCTGATCGATCAGCGCGTCGAGCTGCGCGTCGTGATAGCGCGTCCACCAGCGCGCGGCGGGCCAGCCGTCGCGCGCGAGATGGATGTCGTCCGCGAGATTGATCTGCTCGGGCGCGATCTCGGAACGGGGCGTGCCGTTGTGATGGATCAGCGCGCAACCCGACAGCACGGAAGATACCCACGCGAGGCATAAAAAGCCTCGACGCCATCGCCAATCGCACCAACCCGATCGCGCCTTCATGCTCGTACCGCCGGTGATGCACGAGCCGCGACCGGTGCCTCGACGCGCCAGTCCGGCAAGCCCGCGATCTGCCGCGACAGTTCGTCCGCTGCGGCGATGAGCGACTGATAGACCGGCTGGGCCGGTGCGCCCGCTTGCGCAGCGATCTCGATGCGTCGCGGCGCGTGCGCATCAGGTGGGTTGACCGCGAGATCATCCGCGTACCGGTTGAGTTCGGCGCTGGCCTGCTGCTGGGCTGCGCGCACTGCGTCGATCGTGTGTTGGCTCGACAAGTCCGCTTGCGCCACCAAAGTGTTGCGCAACGTGTCGCCCGCCAGCATGATCTCGCGCCCCTGTGCGAGGACAGTTTGCGCGCGCAGTGTCAGTTGCGACTGCTCGCTTTCCTGCCAGCCGGGTTCGAGCGCGACACGCGAGAGCGTCGTCTCGCAATCGGCCAGCACGGCCCACGCCTGCAACTGCCGCTGTGCATATGGCAACTCATCCCCTTTCTCGGCGCCGACCGGCGACGGGCGCAACTGTGCGGCAATCGCGCGCAACAGGGTGGCGAGCTTCTGCCGCAGCACGTCGCCCTCGCCCTCGCGCCAGAACGACATCTGCACGAAGGTCGCCACGCAGACACCCAGCAGAATGCCGACCATCCGGTCGCGGATCTCGGTGAGATTGGTGGTTGGGCCGAACTGATCGAGCAGCGCCAGCGAGAAGGTGAACGCCACCTGGAGGCCGGCATAGCCGATTCTTTCCGAGCCCGCCGAGATCCACGCCCCTAACGCGACGACAGGCAACGCCATCAACAGCAGGCCGACAATGTCGTCGAGATGCGGAACCACGAACACGACCATGAACAGTGCCAGCGCGCTGCCGACGGCAGCTCCGGAGAGCCGCAGCAACGCGCGCTGCGTCGATGCGCCGAGGCTCGGCAGCGCGACGATCAGGCAGGTCAGCATGATCGTGTGGACGCCCTGCCAGTCCACGGCGTTGTAGAACACGTAGCAGACGAGAACGGCGAGCAACGTCTTCAGCGAAAAGCGCAGGTACGCGGGATTGGTCCATGCGTCCGGCGCAACCATCGGCTCGCTCGCGGGCGGTTTGCCGGATGCCGAATCGCTTGCGGCCAGGTCGGCGAATGCGCGCAGCGCCCGCTGCGATTCGGCGGCAGCAGGAATCGTGTCGGCGGCGTTGCGCTCTTCAGGTGTCGCCGTGCTCACGTAGCGATACGGCTCGCCGGTCATGACCGATTGGTCGAGCGCGTCGCAGTTCGCACGCAACTCACGCAACATCGCCAGTTGCGCTGCTGACGCGCGCGGCCAACTGAGCGGCAGTTCACTCGCTCCACGATAAAGCCGCGAGACGGTCGCAATGCACGCAAGCTGCGACGCCTGATGTTCGCGATAGTGCGCATCACGCATTGTCGTGAACCGCAACAGCTTCTGCAGCGTGAGCGCGCCTTGCTGAACGGCCGCCAGCGTGATCGGCGCGGCGCTCGTGTTGCCGTCGATCAGCTGGGTCAGTCGCGTGTCCAGCGCCGCGAGTTGCCGATGGATTTCCGCCTTGAGTTGCAATTGCGGTTCGGCGGGCAGCAGCAAAGTATTGACTACGAGCGTCAGCGCGATCGGATAGTTGACGGCGACCCACACCCACAACACGGCGCGGATCAACAGGTCGGCCTGATCGGTCTGGTCCACGAAACTCTGCACGTAGATCACGACGATCGCGACGATGAAGAACACGATGCCGATCTTGAGCACACGCAGCAGATACACGCTGCCCAGGAACATCAGGCTCGCGATGACGATGCGCAGCAACGAATAGTCGAATGTAAATTTCAGCAGCAGGATCGACAGGCCGATGGCCAGCGTCGATCCGACCATGAACATCACGCCGACCAGCCGCGTGACCACCACGTTCGACTGCGTGACATAGAACACCACCAGCAGCGACAGCGCGAGTTCCGGCACCTCGAGCGTATTCGACGCGACGATCACGATCGCGCTCGTCAGCATGCAACGCAACATCACGTTGAGACGCCCGGGGAAAGGCGCAAGCTCGCGCCTCAGGAAAGCGCCTGCATCGCGCAGCGTGACGGGCAGATAGTCGGCGGCAGTCATGGGCTCCTCAATGGCGCTCGCCGTCGTTGCCGCGTCCGGGTTCCAGAACCGCCACCGCCGAGGTGCCGACGCGAAACAGTTCCGGGTTCGGTTTGTCGATGCGGATCTTCACCGGGAAGCGTTGCGATACATGCACCCAGTTGAGTGTGCGTTGAATGCGTGGCAATCCGCCAGGCAATGCAAGGCCGGCTTCATCGGGCGCGATGCCATAGCTGATCGAATCGACGCTGCCCTGGAAACGCTGGCCCGTATCGCTCATCAGATAGACAGTGGCAGGCGTCCCCGCCCTGACGCCCTTGAGTTCGGTTTCGCGAAAGTTCGCGACCACGTACCAGTGGCGCGTGTCGATCAAGGTGAAGACCGGTTTGAGCGCCGTGGCAAACTGGCCGGTCGATGTCTTCAATGACACGACGCGTCCGTCGAACGGTGCTCGCACCGTCGCATACTCCAGGTTCAGTTCGGCAGTCGCGATCTCCGCCATGACGACGGCACGTTGCGCGACCAGTGCATCGACGCCGCTCACCGCTGCTGCCGCCTGCTGCGCCTGCAGTTGCGCGGCGCTGAGTTCGGCCTGCGTGGAGCGTTGCGCGGTGCGCGCACGGTCGACGTCTTCCGCCGACACATAACCGTGTGACAACAGCGGCTCCATGCGGTGCAGCGTATCGGACGCCTGCCCGGCTGCGGCTCGCGCGCGCTCGACGGCCGCACGTACGGACTGCGCGTTGTACTGCTGCGCATTGACCGTGCGCTGGGTCAGTTCGATCTGGCGGTCGAGCGCGACGAGCGATGCGTTGCCCCGCGCGAGCCCATCCTGATACGGGCGCGGATCGATACGGAACAGCAGATCGCCCTGCTTCACCGCCTGATTGTCGCGCACGGCGAGTTCGACGATGCGGCCGTTGACCTCGGGCACGACGTCGATCGTGTCCGCGTAGACATAGGCGTCGTCGGTGCGAGGCGTGCGGTCCCACAGCCGGATCACGTAGACGAGCAGCAACAGCGTCAGCACGACCATCACGATGGCCGGCCATTTTCTCTTCGATGTCTTGCTGGCTAGGGTCGCCATTCATCCACCCGAAACAGATTCAATGTTGGAAGAATATCAACCAGACAGCGAGCGCAACGAAAGCGACGAGCGTGGGATACACGACGGCGGAAGGTCCCATCAGATGGTCGGCCTGTAAGCGCTTGAGGATCAGATAGATGACGACCGTGAGCACGACGCCCGCGACAATGCAGAACAGCCATTCGGGAAAGTACGCGCCAAGCACGCCAATGGATGGCGAATTTGTACACCCTGACATCGGAATCGCGGCAATCGCGGCCGCGCCGATTGCACGCCTTGAATATCTGCCTCTGGCTAGTGGCATGTGTCGTTTCAAAGTCGACTCTGTGGTTGAAATCAATGTCACACCTTGCAGATACGCCGATGCGTCTCGCCTCGGATTTCGGGTTTTGGGGCAGCAAGGGAAACGGCTTCGGGCGCACTAGAGAGATGACGCTTGCCTTACGTCTCCCACAACGCGCCGTCATCCAAAGACCTTCTGAAGAACCCGATAGCGCATTTTTCAAGGCCGTAGCCTGGGGGGCGCTCACCGACAGATTGCAGGCGCACCCAGTCGACACAATAACGCCGAAAAAAGCATTCCGCATTACATGAATATGTAATGTTCGCAATCGCTCCTCTTCCTGGTCAAACCCGGACGTACTCCACATTCATGTAGTAGCGGCCAGCAATTCCGCTGACTATCATCCAGCCAGGGTCGAGCGTTGGCTCGAGAATCCGGCACGTCACATTGATTTGCGCTCGGCATCTTTTTGTCTAATGAGAAGCGAGGAACCGCATCATGCATGCTCCCTTTGAAGAAGACAGAACGTGGCGGTCCACGATGGCGCTCATCTCGAACGGAGGCGAAATACCACTGCCCATTGTGTCCGGCCGCATGCGCCCGATGCGCGGCGAAGGCAAGTTTTCGAAATGCGCGATCCGGGTTCTGGAGCGCAATGGACAGACTTCGGCAACCATTGCGTGGAGCGACGCGACCTCCTGCTGCTACGGCGAACAGCTATGGCGGCGTTGCATCGCAAGGAAATCCGGGGTTTGCGCGCTGAGCGGTCAGACGATTGCAAGAGGCGACGCCGTGTATCGACCGAGGCGTGCTCGACCTGCGCCGCGAAATGTCGATGCGATGATTCTGGCAACGGTCATGGAAGCTACCCCAGTGGAGGAAGCTGTCTGAAGTGCCGGGTTCACCTGGCTTCTGAACGATGAGCGAGTGCGATCGCATCGAGACCCGCCAGCACGAATCGCACAAAATCCTCTGCAAGCGCATCCTTGTCTTTTGCGACAGCAGGCAATAGCGCTGACTGCATCTGCTTGGGCGCGATCATCATGGCGATGCATGGCAACACCGTAAACATCACAGCCCGCTGAACCACGGGCGTGGCCGGGTCCAGCCCCAGTACTTCGCCGATCACCTTGAGCAGGAATGCGGCTTTCGGACGTACCGCTTTCTCGATGAGCGCCGGAATAGCTTTCGACGGCGACAGCACTTCGCGCAACATCAGCATGAAGCCCCAAGGCGTGCCTGCACTCGTTGAAAGACCGACGAAACGGGAAAGCATGGCACGCAACTGATCCCTGGGATCGTCGAGGCCCGCGGCAAGCGCCGCTAGCTCGTCAAGACCCACGACTTGCCGGTGCGCCTCGACCAGCGCCGCTTCGTAGAGCGCCTCCCTGCTTCCAAAGTGATAGTTCACCGACGCCATCGGTGTGCCGGCACGCTCGCAAATTTCCTTGCTGGTGGCATCCGCGAAACCACGTTCGGCGAACACTTGGCCCGCGGTCTCGAGCAGGTGCTGACGGGTCGCCGCGCCATCAGGGCGCGAGGCCCGCTTAGGCTGGGTCGCGGCTGTCTTTTTCGGACTGGTCGGCATGGTCGAAAGCTTTCGTTCAAAAATAGTTTGAATTTGAATTCAAATTCGCATACTATCCATTCTACTTCATCTGCGTCCGATCCGCGAACGGACGCGCCGGCATGGAATGCCGAGTCACCAAGGCAGCCGGATCGCCCTCGCGAAGACCGCAGATCGAGCTCATCGCGTGCTTGCCGTCGTGCTGAGTCGATCCGGCTAGTGTCCCGATCGCGACACCACAGGATTTTAATTATGTATTACTTACTAAATAAACGCCTCTCGGTGGAACCTTTGTCTAAGCCCACGCGAGCACAACGATTTTCCGGCGCCGTACTTCCGGTGCTGCTCGTCGCCCTGTTATCGGCCTGCTCGCGGCACGAAACGGCAACCTACCAAGGCTACGTCGAAGGCGAGTTCGTCTACCTCGGCTCCTCGCAGGCCGGCAAGCTTACGGCGTTGTCGGTCTCTCGCGGACAAACGGTCAAGACGAACGCCTCGCTATTTTCCCTCGAATCCGACGATGAAGCCCACGCGCTCGTCCAGGCGCAGCAGCAACTCGCGGCGGCCCGCGCTCAACTGGCCGACATCCAGACCGGCAAGCGCGTGCCCGAGGTCGACGTCAACCGTGCGCAACTGGCCGAGGCCGTCGCCAACGCTCGCAAGGCCGCGCTGCAACTGACGCGGGACGAAGCCCAATACCACGCAGGCGGCATCGCAAAGGCTCAACTCGACGATTCGCGCGCCAACGCCGACTCGACCGCCGCGCAGGTTCGGGAGCTCACCCATCAGGTCGACGTGGCTCACCTGCCGGCCCGCTCACAACAGATCGTCGGACAGGAAGCGCAAGTAGCCGCCGCCGATGCCGTCGTTGCGCAAGCCCAATGGAAGCTCGATCAGAAACGCGTCAGCGCCCCATCAGAAGGCCTTGTCTATGACACACTCTATCGCCAGGGTGAATGGGTGGCCGCCGGTAGTCCGATCGTCCAGATGCTGCCGCCGCAGAACGTCAAGGTGCGATTCTTCGTTCCGGAGACGATCGTCGGGCAGCTGGCGCTCAATCGCGGCGTGACCCTGCATTGCGACGGCTGCGCGGCTGACGTGCCTGCGAAGATCACTTATGTGTCGAGTCAAGCCGAGTACACGCCGCCCGTCATCTATAGCAACGAAAGCCGCGCCAAGCTCGTGTTCATGGTCGAAGCCCACCCGTCGGTTGCGGACGCGACGAAGCTTCACCCGGGCCAACCTGTCTCGGTGGTACTGCAATGAACGACGACGCCCAACAGTACGTGATCGACGTGCATGACCTGAACAAGCGCTTCGGTAACAAACACGTTGTCAACAACGTCTCGTTGCAGGTCGGCCGTGGCGAAATTTTCGGCTTTCTCGGGCCGAACGGCAGCGGCAAGACGACCTCCATCCGCCTCATGTGCGGATTGCTCACGCCGGATTCGGGCAGCGGCACCTGCCTCGGCTACGACATCGTGCGTGAGAGCGAGCAGATCAAACGCAATGTCGGGTACATGACCCAGCGCTTTTCCTACTGGGAAGACCTGACCATCCGCGAGAATCTCGACTTTGTCGCGCGCATCTACCAGATGCGCAACCGGCGAGAAGCGGTGGATCGCTCGCTGGAATCGCTCGGCCTGCAAACGCGCGCGAACCAGTTGACCGGTTCGCTATCGGGCGGCTGGAAGCAGCGGCTCGCGCTGGCCGCCTGCATGCTGCACGAGCCGAAACTGCTGCTGCTCGATGAGCCCACCGCCGGTGTGGATCCCACCGCACGGCGCGACTTCTGGGAAGAATTGCATCGCCTCGCCGCCACCGGCATATCCGTGCTCGTCAGTACCCACTACATGGATGAAGCGGAACGCTGTCACAAGCTCGCTTATATCGCTTACGGGAAGATGCTCGCGCGCGGCACCGCGAGCGAGGTGATCGAATCACAAGGTCTGTCGACGTGGTCCATCCACGGCGAACACATGAGCAAGCTATCCGACCAGCTTCGTACGACGCCCGGTGTCGACCAGACCGTCGTGTTCGGGTCCGCGCTGCACGTCAGCGGGCGCGATCACGAGGCGCTCGAAGCCGCGGTGCGGCAAGCGGTCGCCGGAACCTCGCTGCGCATCGAACCGATCGGCACGGGACTCGAGGATGTGTTCATCTATCTGATGAGTCATTCGAAGGACAACTTCGGAGCGCCGTCATGAAGAATCGCACCGTTTTCTCTCTGACACGCTGGTGGAGCATCGTCCTCAAGGAGTTTCTTCAACTGAGGCGTGACCGCGTCACGTTCGGCATGATCGTCGGGCTGCCGATCGTCCAGCTTGCACTGTTCGGCTTTGCGATCAATACCGACCCGAAGCATCTGCCGACAGCCGTCATCATCCATGACCAGAGCGAGTTTTCCCGCAGCTTCGTTGCGGCGATGACGAACTCGGCCTATTTCGACATCGTCGAAATCTTGCCTGACGAAGAGGCCGGGCGCCGCGCGCTCGCGCAGGGCAAAGTGCAATTCGTCCTCAACGTGCCCGTGGATTTCTCGCGCAAACTGCTGCGCGGCGAGCATCCGTCGCTGCTGGTCGAAGCCGACGCGACCGATCCCACCGCAACGAACACCGCCGTCGGCGCGCTGCCGAAACTCGTTCAGCCGGTCGCGGATAAAGATCTCACGGGTCCGCTCGCACACCTGAACGGCACGCAAAACGCCTTCGACGTGCAGGTTCACAACCTCTACAACCCCGAAGGCGTAACGCAATACAACGTGGTGCCCGGGCTGATGGGCGTGATCCTCACCATGACGCTCGTCATGATGACCGGCCTCGCCGTGACCCGCGAACGCGAGCGCGGCACGATGGAAAACCTGCTCGCCACGCCTGTTTTGCCAATCGAAGTGATGACCGGCAAGATCGTGCCCTATGTCGTCATTGGGCTCATTCAGGCGTCGATCATTCTTGCCGCGACACGCTATGTTTTCCATGTTCCGTTTGTCGGCAGCGCTCTGGCCATCTATCTCTCGGCGCTGCTTTTCATTGCCGCGAATCTGACGGTGGGCATCACGCTTTCTTCGCTCGCACAAAACCAGTTGCAGGCGATGCAGCTTACCGTCTTCTACTTCTTGCCCAACATCCTGCTCTCGGGCTTCATGTTCCCTTTCGCGGGCATGCCGGCGTGGGCGCAATTTATCGGCAACCTCTTGCCGTTGACCTATTTCAACCGGCTGATTCGCGGCATCTTGCTCAAGGGCAATGGCTGGGCCGACCTGTGGCCCTCTGTGTGGCCAATGGCGCTATTCACGGCAATCGTCATGGCCATTGCATTGCGCTTCTACCGGCGCACGCTCGACTAGGAAGACACGATCATGAAGCAACTCGCTTTCCTGTGTTCACTCGTGCTGTGCGGCTGCGCAGTGGGACCGGACTTTCACGCGCCCGCGGCGCCGGACACGCAAACCTACACGCACAAGGCCGAGCCGTCTCGCACAGTATTGGCCGACGGCACAGAGGGTTCCGCTCAAACCTTCACAACCGCGGATGCGCCATTGCCGATGTGGTGGCGCCAATTTCACTCGGCGGAGCTCGACCGTCTCGTCGATCAGGCGCTGAGCCGAAGCCCCTCGCTGGCGCAAGCCCGCGCAAAGCTGATCGAGGCGCGCGAAAACTACAATGCGCAGTCGGGCGCGACACGATTTCCAAGCGTTGACGCGAAGATTTCCGGAACGCGTCAACAAGTCGATCTCGCGGCTTTCGGTATTCCGCATGTCGAGAACCCCGGGCCGTTTTCGCTATTCAATGCGTCGGTGACGGTGGCGTATACATTCGACGTTTTCGGCGGCAATCGCCGGGCGCTCGAAGCCACGTTGGCGCAGGTCGACTATGAGGCGTTCCAACTCGATGCAGCGCGCTTGTCCATTGCGGGCAACGTCGTATCGACGGCGGTACAGCGCGCTTCGTTGCAGCAACAGGTCTTGCTGACACAGCGTCTCGCCGACGCGCAGGCGCAGCAGCTCAGCATCATGGAGGCACGCTTGGCCGCCGGAGGCGTATCGCAACTCGACGTGAACAGCCAGCGCACGCTGCTCGCGCAGACTCGCGCGTCACTGCCGCCGCTCGCCACGCAGTTGGCGCAGGCGGATCACCAGCTTGCGATCCTGGTGGGCGACGTGCCGTCCAAAGCGGAGTTCGATCAACTTACGCTGGACTCGCTTCATCTGCCGACCGAGATACCCGTCACGCTGCCATCGTCACTTGCACGGCAACGCCCTGACATTCGCGCCTCTGAAGCGCTACTGCACCAGGCCAGCGCAAACGTGGGCGTCGCGACAGCGAACCTGTATCCACAGTTTTCGCTATCGGCGGGAATCGGCTCTGAACGCACGAGTATTCAGGACATTGTGAACGGCCTGAACATCTGGAATATCGGCCTGAATCTGACGCAGCCCATTTTTCGTGGCGGCGAACTGCATGCGAAGAAGCGCGCTGCCCAAGCGGCCTATGACGCTGCGTTCGCGAGCTATCAGCAAACGGTGCTGCAGGCCTTGCAACAGGTTGCGGACGCGCTGACGGCGTTGCATAACGACGCGCACGAACTGCATGCTCGCGACGACGCCGCCCGGCAGGCTCAAGCGAACCTCGATATCGCACGTGCGCAGTATTTGGCGGGTGGCGTCAGCCAGTTCAGTCTGCTCGACACGCAACGTCAGGCACTGCAGACCGCTCTCGACCAGACGCACGCGCAGGCGGCCCGATTAAGCGACACGGCCGCGCTATTCCAGTCGCTGGGCAGCAGCGAGGCCGACTTGACGTTAGGAAGCGCGCCGTAACGGCGGAAGACCGCTTTGCGCGCTGGACAGGCGGCGCGCGAGTTCTATGCGGGACACCGAATTACCTCATTTTGTGATATTCGACCGATCTATTCGGTTCATCAAGCGGGACGCTGTTCCGCACTGCCGCAGAAAATGAAGGGCGTTTAACAAGCCTTTTCATCCCCGCTTCACGGTGTGCTTGTCGGCAGCAAACTTGCTAGCCTCGCCGTTAGTGGATCCTCTGATTACATACATCACGTCATGATATATAATCAAATCGAAGGACCCACGTGATGCGAGGGAGACGGGATGGTCATCAGCAACGACTTTGAGATCAGCTACCTGCTGATCGCATTTGCGCTACTCGGGACTATTCTGGTCGGCGACCTGCTCAGCACGCCGCGATTGCGGCTCTGGCACCCCAAGCTGCTGGGCGCAGCAGTGGGCGCGTTACTGGGTTTCGCGCTGATCGAGGCCGTGCCTATGTTCACCTGAAAAATTGCGTGGCGAGCCGATCCGATCGATCGAATCGGCAACACCGCGAAAGTTGGCAAAGGAATCCACCATGGCTCCGTTCAACCGGATCCTGCTCTGCTACGACGCCACGCCGGAGGGACGGCTCGCACTGCGCTGCGGCGCGTCCCTCGCGCAGCAGTTGCACGCCGAAACCCATCTGCTGTCGATCTTCGACTGCACCTATTGGTCCGGCGGATTCGACGTCCTGTCGTCGATGAAGTTCGAGATCGATGAGCAGGTGGCAAGAGAGACGCTGAGTGAAGGTATCGACCGACTACAGGCGTGGGGCGTGACCGCCACAGGACACTATTCGGTGGGAAATGCGATTGATCAGATTTCCCACCTGGCGGATTCATTGAGGGTTGACCTGATCGTCATTGGACACCACCCGCACGGATTTTTTGCACGCTGGTGGACGGGTGAGAACCACGCATTGCTGCTTGATCGTGTGTCTTGCGCTGTCCTCTTCAAGGTAGACGACTGACGGGCTTGCGAGAACCTGGATCGGGATGCGAGTGTCCGGACGGCGACCGGACACCGCGACCATGACGGAGGCGATGATGCTAATGGATCTTCTCGTACAGATTGTTGTTTCGGCCGCAGTGCTGGTGATCGTGATTCTTTTCGTCGTCGCTCTGGATTCGCGCCCCAATCCGCGTGAACGCGTTCTCCGACGTGTGACCGGCAGGCATTGGTGGAACCGCACGCGTCACGGGCCGCCTTGACGCTGCCGGCTGCATCGGTCCGGCGCTGGGTCATTCGCGTTGTACGCACCGTCTAAAGTGCGGGCCAGAGAAAGTTCACATGCTGGTCGTCGCCAGAATGGCCTTGTGGTGTGTCTCCCGGGCGCCACTGTGTGCTTTCCGGACAGCAGCCCTCTTGCGATTGCGCGCCAGGTTGCGCGTTTGCCCACGTCGACGCGCAAATGCCGCACGTACCGACAGCCGCGGTGAACAGGCTCTGTGCAATCCATCGTTTCATCCCGGCATCCTTCAATAAGCAGCGCGGCATCGGCTCAGGCGACAAACCGGCGCCTACAGTCCCCAGATGATGTCGGCGTCCTGTTTGCAGGCTTCGCGCATCATGTCGAGAAATGGCCAGGCGCGCTGCGAAAGTCCACTGCCGGATTCCTGACGGCGTTCGCGGGAATACTGCAGCGATTCGAGGACGATCTCCGCTTTTTCATCGTCCGAGATCGCCGCTTCCAGACGGCTGATTGCATGAGGCAGCTCGTCGTGGAGAATCACCCCGCGCGTATCGAGCCGCTTGCCCACCAGACCCAGCAGATACTGCGCGAGATCCCTGAGCATTACGACATCGGGCGTGGCGGGCGATTGAAACGTGATCAGCATGATGGCTCCTTGCTTCGATCTGTATTGCGTTCATCGCACCATCCTGGCGGGCGGTGATGGCCTCCCACGACGACGGCTGGGGCCTTCACCATAACCGGCCTCGTGCATCGGAGCGGAGCACGGCGTCCCCATAGGCGCGTGCAATCCGGGCAAATCATCCTTGCAGTTTCATCCGGACTGTTCCTGCTGAGGAACCAGTCACGAGAAGGCCTGCTTTAATTTTATATCATAACGTGATCTATGCAAGTTGCGAATGCCACCGGCAGGGCTAATCCACGCCACGTGCAGGACCAGGCTAAACCCTTGGCCGCCGCCCACTTCTGCTGCGCTGCGGCAACCCGCAACGCGGTTTTATATCACAATGAAATATAATCATGACGATGCGTTCTTTCGTTTCCTGAGGATTTGGCCGTAATGTGTGGCCTCCTCTCATCTGATACTGCCTTTCATTTTCCTATTCGAACCTTGTCCCGCTACGCTCTCATCCGCTGGCTCGCCAGCTTCGCCCCCCATCCCATGGCTGTCCGGTGGCCAGAGCGCCTGAGATCGTGTCTCGGCGCATTGCTTGGGATTGCGTTCACCGGCGGGACGATGCACGTCCTGCTCGGACCGGCGGCAAACATTCCGCTCCTCGTCGCACCAATGGGCGCTTCGGCCGTTCTGCTGTTCGCGGTTCCAGCCAGTCCGCTTGCGCAACCGTGGTCGATTATCGGCGGCAATATCGTCTCCGCTACGGTCGGTGTGGCCTGTGCAAGCTGGATCGGCGATCCGGTGGGCGCCGCCGCTTTGGCCGTCGCGCTGGCGATCTGTGCGATGTTTGCGCTGCGCTGTGTTCACCCGCCGTCGGGCGCGGTCGCGCTGACCGCGGTCCTCGGCGGTCCGGCGGTGCACGCGCTGGGCTACCGCTTTGTGGCCGAGCCGATTGCGATCCAGTCGGTGACGCTACTGTGCGGCGCCATCATCTATCACGCCGCTACCGGGCATCGATACCCCCACGTCGCCCAGACGAGTTCGGTCAAAGGCGCGGGAGCGTCGGCATCGGCGTCGAACGAAGGTTTCACGCGCGCGGACCTCGAGGCGGTGCTGAACCGGCGCGGCGAATTGCTCGATATCGACACGGACGATCTGGAATCCCTGCTGCGCGATGTTCAGTTGCAGGCCTACGCCCGCGCGTTCAATGAACTGACCTGCGCGGACATCATGTCGCGATCTCTCGTCGCGGTGTCGGCCACCACGCGAGCTTCCGCCGCATGGAGTCTGCTGAAACAGCGCCACATCAAGGCACTTCCTGTCACTGACGAGAGGCAGCACGTGATCGGCATCGTGACCCGCGCCGACCTCGTCGACAAACGGGCGTTCGGCAAAGCGCCCGGGCCGTCGTCGTCCATGCAACGCTGGTTCAGGCGCAGTGTCACCCCGGCGCCGCTCGTTGGCGCACTGATGAACGTGGACGTTCAGACAGTCGACGGAACGACCCCGATCGTCGAACTGGTGCCGGTGTTTGCTAACTATGGGCACCACCATATCCCGGTTCTGGACTCGAAACAGCGGCTAGCCGGCATGATCACGCAGGCCGATCTCATCGCGGGACTGTATCGCCAGGCTTACGCCAAGCAGCAAACCGCGGCATAGCCACCGTCATCCACACCGAGGTCGAGCACGGACATACATATCACGTCATGATATAATCCGCGTTTCACCTCTTTCTCCAAGGCACTCCGATGAAAACACTCACGCGCGGCTTGACCAAGGCGAACTTCGAGCAACTGTCCGAGTTTCGCTACCAGATGCGGCGCTTCGAGCGTTTTTCCGAACAGGCCGCCCAAGGCGAAGGCATCACGCCGTTGCAGTATCTGCTGCTCCTGCACATCAAGGGTTATCCGGAGCGCGACTGGGCGACCGTCGGCGAGCTTGCGGAACGGCTGCAGGCGCAGCACCACGGCGTGGTCGCGCTCGTGTCCCGCTGCGAGGCGCTCGATCTGGTCCGCAGAAAAGTCAGCGAGACGGACCGCCGCCAGGTTGAGGTTCATCTGCTGAAAGCGGGCGAGCAGGTCCTCGCCCGTCTCGCCGAGATGCACCGTGCGGAGCTGAAGTCGCTCAAAGGCGCGTTTAACGTCCCCCAGATCGATATTTGAGTCACCATGAGTCTCGATACCCATAAGCGCGATTTTTCCGTCAATGCGCGGCTTCCCGGCATTTCCGCACTCGCCGCGGGAATCGGCGCGCTCAGCACACTCGCTGCGTTCGTGCTGCTGAGCCTGATTCATCTGTTCACCAATCTGTTTTTCTTTCAGCAGTTTTCGTTTGCGGACCGCTCACCCGCCGTCAATACCTTGGGTGTCTGGGTGGTGGTCATCCCCGTGATCGGTGGCCTGATCGTCGGCCTCATGGCGCGCTACGGTTCGGAGAAGATTCGCGGTCACGGCATTCCGGAAGCGATTGAAGCCATCCTGTTCGGCAAGAGCCGCATGTCGCCGAAGGTGGCGATTCTCAAACCGCTGTCGTCCGGCATCGTGATCGGCAGCGGCGGCCCGTTCGGTGCGGAAGGCCCGATCATCATGACAGGCGGCGCACTCGGGTCGCTGATCGCGCAGTGCGTGAAGGTCACTGCCGCGGAACGCAAGACGCTGCTGGTGGCCGGCGCGGCGGCGGGCATGACAGCGGTCTTCGGCACGCCGGTGGCGGCCGTGCTGCTGGCGGTCGAGTTGCTGCTGTTCGAATGGCGCCCGCGCAGCTTTCTGCCGGTCGCGCTTGCGTGCGCCGTCGCGGGTTTTGCGCGCGCGGCATTCTTCGGCACCGGGCCGCTGTTTCCGCTTGAAACCGCACCGCCCGGCGCGCTGTCGCTGCTGTCCTGCGTCATCGCCGGCTTGCTGTCCGGTGCGCTCGCTTCGGGCTTGTCGGCCGCACTTTATAAAGTCGAGGACCTGTTCGGCAAGCTGCCCATCCATTGGATGTGGTGGCCCCCGCTCGGCGGACTCGTCGTCGGCATCGGCGGATTTCTCGAACCGCGTGCGCTGGGCGTCGGTTACGACGTGATCGGCGATCTGTTGCATCAGCACATTGCCATCCAGATCGCGCTGGCGATCCTCATCGTGAAGGCTGTCATCTGGGTTGTCGCGCTGGGCTCGGGCACCTCGGGCGGCGTCCTTGCTCCGTTGCTCATGCTGGGCGCGGGACTCGGCGTCCTGCTCGGCCACGTGCTGCCGGGCGGCGAACCCGCTCTGTGGCCGCTCGTCTGCATGGCGGCCACGCTCGGCGCCACGTTGGGCGCGCCGTTAACCGCCATCGTGTTCGCATTCGGCCTGACGCACGACAGCAACGCACTGCTGCCGCTGCTCGCCGCGACACTGATCGCGCACGGGTTCGCAACGGTCGTCATGAAGCGCTCCATCATGACCGAGAAAATTGCCCGGCGCGGCTATCACATTTACCGGGAATACGGTGTCGATCCACTCGAACGCCACCATGTCGACGAGATGATGTCGCGCGCGGTGAAGACGATCGATGGCGACGTATCCGTGGCAGAAGCGCTGGCAACGTACTTCGGCGCAACGCAGACACATCGCGCCTATCCGGTCGTGCGTCAAGGCGCGCTGGTGGGCGTCGTCGATCGCGCGGTACTGGAGAAAATCCGCGATGGCGAGGCGCACAATGCGCTCGACTCGCGCCTCTCCGACGTATTGCGCCACCGTTCGCCCGCTTTTGCATTGCCCGGTGAAACCTGCCGCCTCGTCGCAACGCGGCTTGCGGTGCACGGTCTTGAACGTTTGCCCGTGGTTGCGGATTCCGCCACGTTGCAACTGGTCGGCATTGTGTCGCGCAGCGATCTGGTCAAACCGTCTCTTGCGCACTTCGACGAAGAACACAAGAAAGAGCGATTCCGGCGCTTGCGGGTGCACACCGGCAAGCGGCACTTCCCGCCGGTTCCTTAAGCCTCAGACCTGTAAGCGATTCTTCCGTGCCCCTTCCGGGGCACGCGTCCCTGCCTTTTCCCCGCTGCTACACAGCACCCGTTCCCCGAACACCATCGTCCCGACGGCGCGAAGCCACATCGCGCTC
The DNA here is from genome assembly GCF_012689525.1 of Paraburkholderia aromaticivorans. NCBI lineage: Bacteria > Pseudomonadati > Pseudomonadota > Betaproteobacteria > Burkholderiales > Burkholderiaceae > Paraburkholderia > Paraburkholderia aromaticivorans. The sequence goes on along the minus strand of NZ_CP051516.1, from coordinate 685,835 downwards.
TTCATGGCTATTTCGCAACCGTTCCGACGAAACGCACCTCGCAAGCCGCAACTGGGAACGGGGCTCGCACACGTGACATCCAACACCATATTGACGATCGAATCAGCCGCCCATCGCGTGCGGACCGACCCGCACTCGACATCATGATTCAGGAGACGCAAGATGAAGATGATTAGCGCAGCACTGTTCAGCGCACTCACGTTTACCGGCCTTCCATGCTGGGCGCAGAGCGCCGCTCCCACCGATCCGCAGATCGCAGCCATCGTCGTGACGGCGAATCAGGTGGATATCGACGCGGGCAAGCTCGCGGAATCGAAAACGAAGTCGAAGGATGTCAAAGCGTTCGCGCAACGCATGGTCACCGATCATAGCGGCGTCAACAAGGCCGCCACCGACCTGGTGCACAAGCTGGGCGTGACACCGGAAGACAATCCGACGAGCCAGAGTCTCAAGCAAGGGGGCGATACGAACCTCGCCAATCTGAAGTCGCTCAAAGGCGCGCCGTTTGACCGGGCGTATATCGACCACGAGGTCACCTATCACGAGAACGTTCTCGACGCGTTGGACAAGACGTTGATTCCAGACGCGCAGAACGCGGAACTGAAAGCGCTGCTCGTCAAGGTGCGGCCGGCCTTTGTCGCGCATCTCGAGCACGCGAGGCATTTGCAGGCGGCGCTGGGCAAGAGCGGTGAGTAATCCGACCGTTCGCGCGGCCGGGAAGCACCGTGGCGAGATACGTGCGAGTGGTTTAGTCCACACCTGCGCTTTCCTTGCGATCGTTGCGATCATTGCGACGTCATTGGCCGGTGTTTCCAACGCTGCGGGGAAAACCTATCTGATCGCGATCGAGCAGATGCGTTTCGATCCGCCGGTGCTCACCGTGCACCGCGGTGATCGCGTGGTGTGGGTCAACCGGGATCTGTTTCCCCATACGGCGAGCGCCACGTCGAAAGCGTTCGATTCACGCGAAATCGCGCCGAATGCATCGTGGACTTATGTGGCACGGGAGACCGGCAGCTATCCGTATCTGTGCACCCTCCACGCCACGATGCATGGCACAGTGATCGTGCAATGACCGATGCACAATGCGCGAAGGCAACCTGGCGAGGCAGTCATGACGGACGTCGCTGAAGCACATTCAAGCTTTGCCGCGGACGACGAACGCGAGACAGTCCGCCGCATCGTCGCGGGAGATCGCTCGGCGTTCGAATTGCTGATGCGCCGGCACAACCGGCGCCTGTATCGTCTGGCGCGCGCCACGCTGCGTGACGCGGCGGAAGCCGAAGACGCGCTGCAGGCGGCGTATCTGTCAGCCTACAGATCGATCGCCCGGTTTCGTGGCGATGCCACGCTGCTCACCTGGCTGTCCCGTCTGGTGCTCAACGAATGCTATGGACGCCTGCGCCGGGAAGCTCGCCGTCAGAACGTGATTCCGATGGTGGACGCCAACACTCACGTCGATATCGATGCCATGATCGCGCAAGATTCCGATTCCCCAGAGAAGGCGGCCGCGCGCGCCGAACTGCGAACATTGCTCGAGCGCAAGCTGGACGAACTGCCGGAAGTCTTTCGCGTTGTGTTCGTGCTGCGTTCAGTCGAGGAAATGAGCGTCGAGGAGACCGCGCAATGTCTCGGCATTCCCGAAGCGACGGTGCGCAGCCGGCACTTCCGCGCCAAGAGCCTGCTGCGCGAATCGCTGGCGCACGAGATCGATCTCGCCGAACGCGACGTCTTCGAATTCGGTGGTGCGCATTGCGACCGGGTGGTCGCCAACGTACTGCATCGGCTAGCCGATGAGGACAATCAGCCGTCCACTTCTGGTTGATATGTGTTTATACGCCGTTGGCAGATGGAGAGAGTCGCCCATGCGCCGTCGATACAAATCGACCGTCCTCGCCGGCACCTTTCGCTGTGTCTGGCCGATCCTGGCCATGCTCGCCGTGGTGGCAAGCTGGAGCGCCGAAGCGCGCGAGATCAAGGTCGTGTCGGGAACCTATGGCAAGAACTGCGGCGCATCACGAGGCAACGCGACTGCAGAGCTCGCCCGCCAATGCGACGGTTTGCAGACCTGCCGATACGTGCTGCGCGAGGCACCTGTGGGCACGCCATCCGTGCGCTGCCGTACGGACTTCCGCGCCGAATGGTTCTGCACCGATACCGAATTCCATACCGCCGCGCTCAGCGCTAACGCGGAGCCAGGCAGCACACTCGTACTGAGTTGCGTTGAAGAGGCCGGCGCGGGCAAATAACCGCCTCACTTCTGCGGACGAGCCCGCACGGCGTTCTGCGCCATCCACTTGAGCCGTGCACAATCAGCCTTGACTCGCGACGCGAACTCCTGCGGATCGTGCAACCGCAGGGCGTTCATCTGAATGCCGTCCTTCTCGCCGCGGCGCCAGCCGGTCTGCCATTGCAGGTCGAAGTTGCTGGCGTCATGCAGCACCTTGCGCAAGCGCTCCTTATACGCGCCGATGCGCTCGGGCGAGGTCCCGCAGTATGTCTGGGCGAAACGAGCCCGCTCACCCGCAGCTTGCGCATTGGCGTTCGCGGTTTCCTCGTTTGCCACGCCCGGCAGCGGCCACGCCACCGACAGCAACAACACGGATGCCACCGCCAACAGCATTCGATAGCAGTACTGCCATTTCCTCATGTCCGACTCCTCACCGTCCACGGCGGCGCACCCGCCCAATCAACCCGGGGACGGCCGCATCGCCTGGGGATACTCCCTACGTTTTCCGCCATTTCACGCCGATCTGTCTTGATTCGACTGCAGGATGGCGGTTTCGCGCGCTATACCAGTGTATTGCGTTGACAATACACGGTGTTACGCTCACTAAAGCAGCCTTCGCGGTAGTGAGCCGCCGTCCAGCGGCAAAATTAGCAGCCATAGAACACACCGCGAAGCGCCATTGCCTACGAAAGGCGAAACATCGCTGCGGGAGCGACTGCGATGCAAATCAAAACATATACCGTACTGACGCTATTGGTGTTTAGCAGTGCTGCTTTCGCATGGCAGCCGCTCACTTATCCAATCCGAAGTCAAAGCCCTTATCAGCGCAGCATCGATACCGCGATGTGCTATGCGGCGGCGAACAAGCAGACCAAGGTCAACATCGCCCACGAGTCGCAGATTCCACCGCGCAAGCCGGCTGCCACCAAGACTTCGACGACCGGCGTGCCGTCGCGGCCGCCGTTGCCGTCCAGCACCTTCTCGTCCGCGCCGATCGGCGCGAGCATGCCGGCCGCCGCCGCGCCGGGCGCGAGTGCGCCCGTAGCGACCACGGCGGCGACGGCTAAGGGTGCTTCGGCGCCCATGGCGGCGAGCGCGACTTCGGCGGCCACCACGACTACGGCCGCCACGGCGGCATCGGCGACGACTGCGGACAACAGCGCCTCGGAAACGGCCGCTGCGAGCGCGGCGCAGATGGCTGCGGCATCCAGCGTGAAGCTGCCGCCTCTGCCGGCGCCCGAGCCGCCAATGACACAGTATTGGGCCGCGTATGGCGCGTGCATGCAAGCGCGGGGTTACGTCGTCGCACAGTAACCCTGCTTGCAAGCCTCGTTACGGTGCCTTGTTTTTTCTGATTGTGGCGCCGGCATTCGACGCCCCTTTGCGACACGGCGATGCTTAGCGACTTTACTTCCGATCAGCACGATCCCTTCCGATGCGGGCACTGCGGTGTCCCGCTAGCCGGTCGCTTCACGCCCTGTCCTTCGTGCCATCGGCGTCCGGCCGATTCGTTCGGCGCGCGTCCGGCGCCGCCTCCCTCGCTCAAAGTCCCGCTGAACGGTCCATTGGACGACTCGCAGCCGCTCGTCGACAGCCGTCTGCCGGCACGCAAGATCTGGAATCCGTCCTCGCGCGCACTGGTCAATCCCTACAAGTTCGTTGAGGAGCCCGAGGTCGCCGTGTCCGCCTATCAGCGACTGCGCCAGCCCCTCGTACTGGGCGCGTCGGTGCTGGTGGTGACCTCTGCGGTGTACCTGGGTTTCATCCATAGCAACGACTCGAATGTCGGCACGCCTATCGCGGTGTCCGGCAAGGTGCAGACGCAAAATGTCGCGCCGCTCGTCGTCATTCCGCAGAAGCCCGCGGCCACCGTCGCGCAGCGGCCCGCGCCTGCCGCCCCGCAAAAGCCCGCGATTGTCGCCGCCCAGAAGCCTGCCGCCGTCGCCGCCCAGAAGCCCGCCGCCGTCGTCGCTCAGAAGCCCGCCACCGTCGTCACCCAGAAGCCCGCTGCCGTCGCCGCCCAGAAGCCCGCCACCGTCGTCGCCCAGAAGCCCACCACCGTCGTCGCCCAGAAGCCCGCTGCCGCGCCCCCTGCCGCCGCACAAAAGCCTGCGGCCACCGTCGCCGCACAACGCGCCACGACCGTCGCCGCCGTGCGGTCCGCACCCGTGCGTTCGCCGCCGATTCCGCCACCGGCCGCTTCGCCGCCGCTTTCGCGCCGTGTCGCATCCGTTGGACCCGAGGCGAAGCGCGATCCAGGCGGCCAGTCCGGCAACCCGTCGGAGCAACCGCGCGCCGACGTGTCGCGGCATCTCAGAGCCGCGCGGGCCAATCTGCAGCAGAACAATCTGTCGGCGACCAGAGCGCGCCTTGCGGCGGCCATCGCCGCGCAACCGGACAATCGCGACGCGTTGAACATGCGCTCGACGCTGAGCACACGCGAACAGCAGCGCGACGCGCTACTGAGCCTCGCACGAGGCTGCGGATATATCTCTCGATGGACCTGCGTCTCGCACAACGCAGGCACGGCACTGCAGATCGATTCGAGCAGCAAGGAGGCACAGCGTCTCGTGACGCTTGCACAGCGCGAAACGGAACTTCAGATTCCGCCGCCCGTGGAGCCCGCACCCGAGTCGGTGCCCGACACGCGCGACGTGGCCAACCATCATTGATGCCAGCGTCCGCTCAGAGCGGGCCATGGACCGATTGACAACAGGAACAGGCGCGCCCTGCGCCCTAGCGGGCCGACACGGCCAGACTCACCTGACGCGCGATCGCGCGATAGCGGTCAGCGGTATCCCTGAGGGTCAAGCCGACCAGCGAGCGTTCCGCCCGCGCCTGCCCCAGCGCAGCGATCACCGCCTCGGCATAGCACTGCACATTGCCGGTATCGACCAATTGGACGCCGGGAAATCCGCTCGCGAAAGCGAAAGCCGGAATCTTGCTCGCCACGATCGGCACGCCGGAAGCCAGCGCCTCGAGAAACGCCACGCTGTGCGCCTCGGATTGCGACGGCATGACGAACACGTTCGACTCCGACAGCACGGTGGCGACATCGGTGCGCGGGCCCGCCACCGCGACACGCTCCGCGATGCCCAGCTTTTTCGCCAGCGCGATGACCGCGCGCCAGTAGTCGGGGTCTTCGATCACGCCGTACAACACGAGCCGCGCGTCTTTCTCGTGCTTGAGTACTTCGCTGAAAGCCCGCACCGTCAGCAGCTGATTTTTCACTGCCGCGTACCGGCCGATCTGCACCACCTGCGGCGCGCGACCGTTGCGTTCCCCGCCGTCGGTGAACGCGAAGCGTGCCAGATCCACGCCGTTCGGCACGACGGTCATCGAAGGATGCGGCCCGATGGCCTGCACGTAGTCCGTCACGCCCTGCTCCGACACGCCGATCACCATCCGGGCGCGTCCCGACAGAACATGTTCGATGCGCCTGAACAGCGGGCGCTCGAAGTCGTTGGTCGCGGAATGCATGACGTAGACCACCGGCACACGCAGCGGCAACGCGCGCGCGTAAAACGACGGAATGGTCGCGTGTGCAAAGATCACATCCGGATGAAAACGCCGCACCGCGCCGAACAGATGGCACAGCTTGATGAACGAACGATGCCGCCGCTCTGGAAAGAAGCATTGCACGCCGTGGCTTTCCAGGTCGTTCTGCAAGGGCGCGAAATCGGCATGCGCCGGCAACAGCGAAGTCACGCACACCGCCATGCCCTCGGCACACTGATCGAGCGCGAGGTCCTTGGCCAGGACTTCAGCTCCTGACAGACGCGGCGCAAGGACCAGATGAAAGACGCGCATCACGGCGTCCTTGCCGTCAACGTCCTGAATAGCATCCACGCGGCGGCGCAGCCAAGGCCGAGCGTCATGGACCAGGCAATGCCTGTCACGCCCCAATAGTGCACGGCGGGCGGCGCGCTCAACAGCAGCACCACGACCTGAATCGCCGACGCATGCACGGTCGCCTTCGCGTCGCCCACCGCGCGCAGATAGGCCACGAGCACGGCGATCAACGCGCCGATCGCCATATTGATCACGAGGATCCTGAAGAGCGGCACCGCCGGCAGCCATGCCGCGCCGAGAATCAACGAGAAGAGCGGCTCGGCGATCAGCCTCAGCACCGCGACGAAAGCCGCGAGTCCGATCGCGATCACCAGCAGATAGATCTTGATGACGCGCGACGCCGACTGCGGACTGCGGCGATGATGCGCCGCGAAGGTCGGAAAGAGGTATTGCGACATAGCGATCGCGGCGTCGGCGAGCAGCATCTGCGCGAGCCGCGACGACATCTGATAGCTGCCCAGTTGCGCCGGCCCGAGCAGCTTGCCGACCACGACCTTGTCGAACTGATTGAGCAGCAGATTGATCACGCTGCTGGCCCAGATCCAGCGGCTGAACCCGACATAGTGGCCGATCCCCGACCACACGGCGCGGATCGGCGGACGCGGTTTCATGGTCGCCCAGGTCAGCGTGCTTTTCAGGCTTTCGCCGGCCACGAGACCGATCAGCACCGAGGATGCGCCGGCGCCGAAATACGCGAGCGCGAGTCCGGCCGCGCAATCGACGAACGACGCCGCCACCTCCACGCCCGCGATGTGCTGGAAGCGCCGCTCGCGCTGCACCACGTAATAAGCGGGCGACGCCAGACCGCGCAGCAACGGCAGCAGCGCAGCGAGCTGGATGAGGATCAGCGAACCGTTGAGATGGAACTGGCTGCTTAGCAACGGGGCGAGCGCAACCAGCAGCAGCGAGATGAGCACGCCTCGCGCCGTCAATGTCGTCCACACCGCGCCGAGCTGCGAGCGCGAAGGCGGATGTTCGCCTTGAATGACCGCTTGCGCGAGGCCGGTATCGGACAACGCTTCGGCAATCGCCACCGCGAGCAGAGCCACGCTCACGCTACCGATCGCCGCGGGCCCGAGCATCCGGCCAATCGCAAGAAATTTGATCGCTACAAGTCCACGCACGACGAACTGCTGTAGCAGGACCCACGTCGCCGCACTCGCGCCGAAGCTGCCCGCCACCGAGAACGCCGGAAGCCTGATCGCCCGCAAGCTGTCTCTCCGTCGAATCGGAGCGCCGTGGAATCGGCCGCGCGGAGCGATTTCAAACATCTCTCTGCGAACGCCGCCGGCGCATAATCTGTTAGGTTGCACCAGCAAGCTGGCGAGGTTTTTTCATCGAACTGTATGCACGACCATACCGCGAGACAATCGCCTACAACCGCCATCAGCTAGGCCGGTTCGGCCTAAGCCGACGCCCCCTAGTACGCTGAACCACAAAGCCGGACAAATTAGTAGTTACACCGATTCCGGCGATGCTAACGTTGTTCAGCTAGCGCCATGCGAGAAGCGGCGCTCGGGTACTTATTTCCGCAACGCAAATGGCTACCGACGCAATGGAACAAGACTACGTCCTGATCGTGGAACCGAATCTCACCGGCCACCGCTGGCGATACGTCGAGTGGACCATGCAGGCCTGCGCGGAAGCCGGCTATCCGTGCATGCTCGTGACCGAGTGCGCCAACGAAGACCACCGGCTCGCGAGACAGATCAGCGCCGCCAACTGCCCGGACCAGCAGATCGCTTTCGTCGATCCGGAGGAGCAACCCCGCAACCGCCTGCCCGACCCCAACGAATACTGGCGCTTTCACCGCTATTTCAAGCGCGTGCACTCCATCATCACCCGCATGCAGTCGATCCGCCTCGTGGTCGTACCGTATGTCGATTACTTTTTCTATTCGCTGCCGTTCCTCGGCTCGCCTTTCGGCAAGACGCCATGGATCGGCATCACGATGCGCTCGACGTTTCATCATCACAAGGTCGGCATCAAGGCTCCCGATCGTCCGGTCGTCAATGCGATCAAGGCGCTGCTCTTCAAGCGCGCGATCCGGACCACCGGCCTGCGCACGCTGCTGACGATCGATCCGACCTTGCCGGAATGGTCGGCGCGCAGCGCATCGAAGCACAGCGCGGCGATCGCGTACGTGGCCGACCCGTTTCCCGATGAACACGCGGAAAATCCCGTGCTGGCCCGCCAGCGTCTGGGGCTCGATCCCGAGCAGCGCTATCTGCTGGTGTACGGCGCGATCACGGAACGCAAGGGCATCTACGAGCTGGTGCACGCGCTGACGCGTCTCGAGCATGCGCCCACGCTGATCGTCGCCGGCGAGCAGGATGCGGGCACGCGTCATTTCATGCGCAACCATGTGCGCAGCCTCAATCCCGCGCCGCTGGTGCTCGACGCCTTCATTTCCAACGATATGGAGCGCGATCTGTTCTCCGCGTGCGACGCGGTCTGGCTCGGCTATAAGGGGCACTACGGCATGAGCGGCGTGCTGGTGCAAGCGTACCGTTTCGGCAAGCCCGTGATTGCAACGGAAGACGGTTTGATCGGCTGGTTCAGCCGGCGCTGCGAATTGGGGCCGATTCTGAGCGACCTGAGTTCCGCGTCGATCGGCCGTGCGATCACCGAGACCATGACCTCGTGGCCGCATGCGCCTCAAGCCACGCCGTCCGCGCGTGAAGACCTGTTGTCACGGCATACGCTGGGGCAATTCAAGCAGACCTTGCTGCAGCAGATGGCCTGATTCCGCAGCCGGCTCTTCAAAAAATACGAGGCGTCCATCAGTGCGATGGACGCCTCGTCACATGTGGCGTCGGTTTATGGCCGGATACGCGAGTAACCGGCGAACCGCCGGCCGCGCATGCTTGCATGCTCAGGACAACTGGCCACCCGCAGCAGCGGCGGGCACTTCCTCGCGCACTGAACTGTTGCGCTTTTCGGGGAACAGCGCATTGCGCATCAGCAGGAACGGATACTCGATGGCACGCGTGGTCACATAGCCGATCGCAATCGCGATCGCAAACTGCGCCGCGAGCGCGACGACCCAGATAAGGCTCGGCGCGAGACCCAGCGCGGTCGCTTTCCGAATCAGCATGTCGCCGGGCGCGAGCGCGAGCGAATGCCACAAGTAAATACCGTACGAATAAAGGCCGATCCAGGCGATGCCGCGATAGATCCACGACGTACGCAACGATCCGGAGTATTCGAGCACCAGCACGATCAGCGCGGCGAATCCGAGCGCCTGGATCGTGTAGCCGATGCTTTCGTCCAGTGCGAGGTTCTTGGTGGCGAATGCGAGCCACGCGCAGAGCAGGACGACGCTGAAGATCAGCAGCCACTTGCGCTTCGCGAGTTGATGATAGACGCCGGGTTTCATCCAGTAGATCGCGGAAAGAATCACGCCCACCAGCAGGCTGTCGATGCGGTATTGCGTGTACGCAAAGGCCCCGTCGAGATTGCCGCCCGCCACCGCGAAGCAGCGCGCTGTGAGCACCACCGCGCAGATGCCGGTGAGTACGCTGACGATCGTCCACGCGCCAAGACGCCAGCGCGAGAACATCAGCAGAAGCGCCGGCAGCACCAGATAAAAATGTTCTTCGACCGCCAGACTCCAGGTCTGCGTAATCGACGTGCCCAGATAGTTCTGCAAGTGCGTCAGGTTCTGGACCAGGAAGGTATTCCACGGGTGGCGTCCGGCCAGCACATGGAAGGCGATCAGCACGTAATACGCGGGCCAGATGCGGAAAATCCGCCGGATGATAAAGCGCCGGGCATCGACATGGCCAGTTTCGGCGTACTGTCGAAGCAGCAGGCCGCCCACCAGAAAGCCGCTCAACGTGAAGAACAGATTCACGCCTTCGCGGCCGAAACTCTTCAGCGGATACTCAATAATCTGGATGAGGTAATTGCCGGTATGAACAGCATGAAAGTGAAAGCCCATCACCATGATGATCGCGATGCCGCGGACGAAGTCGAGCTCAATCGCCCGTCCGGCTCTTGCGGGTCCCGCCCCGCCGAATAACTTCATGCTGTTCGCTCCTGTCGACCAGAGTTGGCGCTTTGCGCTTATTCTGGTCCCATGCAATATTGCCGTCGTCTCTCTCGCAAGGCACGCGGCCCTTTTTGCATATTCGGTGTCGGCAAGCGTGTGTGCGCGCCAACTTCAAGGCATTGACCGACAACCTACGCAAGTGTGCGCGCCTCTTGCAGAGCTTACGCTTTCCGCTGACGCCAGAACCCAGGCAATGTTCGACGAATGCGGTCCAGCCAACTAACAGACGTGGCGATTCCTTCAAAATAACCCGATGCAAGACCGTCCGCTATAGACCGGCGGCGAATCTACGGCGACGGGGAGGAAATCGGTAATGCGCCATCAGTATGCAACGCCCTGGATATGGTTTTTTCTGCTGCCGCTTGCGTTCGACTATAAGGCGACCGACGCGAATACGGGTCACTTCGCGCAGTTCATCTTCGTCCTGCCGGCGATCGCCGCAGGGATTGCCCTCCTTCTCGTCGCGCCGCGCTTTCACGAGCGCTCGCGGCTGCGCTCGATCGTCACGTGGAGCATGATCCTGTGCGTGTTCGGCAGCATCGTTGCGCAACTGGTTCAGGATAACGACACCGGCAACTATCTGCGGGTGTTGCTGCCGTTCATCCTCTTCATGCTGGGTTATCTCGTGGCGTGCCGTCCGTGGAGCGAGTTCCGCATCGCCCAGTTCGAGAAAGCCCTGTTCGTCGCCAACGTCATCAGCCTCGTGTTCACCCTGGTCTACGGGATGGCGACAGGCGGCGATCTCGACGACGTGCGCTTCCGTATCCTCTCCGTGACGTTGCTGGGTTTGCAAGGCGTGTTGCTGCACGAATTCGTCGTGGCCAAGCGCTTTTCGATTTTTACCGTATCGATTTTCGCCCTGAGCGTCATCATCGAATTGCTGAGCGTGACCCGCAGCGTGATGGTCGGCACGGTGCTGCTGTTCCTGATTGCAATGGGGCTGAGCGCGCCGTCGATCCGCCATATCTGGCGCGCGATGAGCCGCACCATGATCATCGGCGCCGTGCTCGCCGGCATGGCCGGTATCGCGGCCCTGACTTTCCCGACCGTCGCCGAGCACTGGACGCAGCGCATCTTCTTCTCCGAGGAAACCCGCTCCGGCAAGGATCCGACCACGGTCACGCGTCTCGCGGAAATGCGCGACCAGTACGATCAGGTGACCGCTGAGCCGACAACCTTGTTGTTCGGCGAAGGCTACGGCCACTACTACCGCTACTCGCCGGTCTATCTGCCGGACCTCGCCGGCCAGATCAGCGAGAAGGACTTCTACGCGATCAACGAATGGGCTGCGGGCCACAACTTCTGGGTCTATCAGTTCTTCGCGGGCGGCCTGCTGTTCGGCATCGGCATGCCGTTGGCCACGCTCGCCGCCCTGGCGATCTGCTTCCTCTCGTATCGCTACTGGCGCTCCGTGGTGCCCGACGCGCCCATGCTGCCGGTGCTGGGGCGCGCCATCATGCTGTTTGCCGCATTGCCGGCCACGTCGATCGGCGGCAATCCACTCGGGCCGCGTTTTTCGGGGCTGATATTCGGCGTCGCGCTCGGCTTGATGATCGCCACCCACGCGCGTTTGCAGCGCGCGCTGCCGGCGCGCGCACGGCGCTTCCGTAGGCCGCCGTCTGTCCGCCCGGAAGCGATGCCGGAGTTGCCCGGCCGGATCCAGCCGGGCATGGGCCGCGCCGACCTCCCGTCCACGCTCGGCGTGTCGCGCACAGCCAGTTCCGCGTCCGAAGGCGGCCAGTTCGGCGCCCTCGTCCCGCATACGCCGCCCAGGCATCGCTCCAACCGACCGAATATCGTCCGATGAAAATTCTCCACCTGCTTGCAAGCGTCGACCCACGCGCCGGCGGTCCCGTTGAAGGCGTTCGCCGCAGCGGCCTGGCGATGCGCGACGCCGGACACGAGATCGAAGTGGCGACCTGCGATGCCCCCCGCGACGCCTACCTGGCGTCCTTCCCCTTTCCGATCCACGTGTTCGGCCCGACCAAAGGCCGTTACAGCTTCAGCGAACGCCTCGCACCGTGGCTCGCCGCCAACGCGAAGCGCTTCGACGCGGTGATCGTGCACGGCTTGTGGCAATACCACGGCTTCGCGGCATGGAAGGCGCTGCACAAGAGCGAGGTGCCGTACTACGTGTATGTGCACGGCATGCTGGACCCGTGGTTCAAGGAGGCCTACCCGCTCAAGCATCTGAAGAAATGGCTGTATTGGCCGTGGGCCGAATATCGCGTGTTGCGCGACGCACGCGCCGTCATCTTCACGACCGAGGAAGAACGCACGCGCGCACGCAAGTCGTTCTGGCTGTACCGCGCGCATGAACGGATCGTGCCGTTCGGCACCACAGTGCCGCAACTCGAAGCAGCGCCGCTGCGCGAAGCGTTCCTGCAAGCCATACCTAGCCTGCGCGGCAAACGCATCGTGCTGTTTCTCGGCCGCGTCCATGCGAAGAAAGGCTGCGATCTGCTGATCGACGCATTCGCACGCATTGCCAGCCGCGATCAGACGCTGCACCTCGTGATCGCCGGTCCGGACGAAACCGGCTGGGCATCGACGCTGCGCACCCAGGCGCAGGCGGCCGGCATCGCGCATCGCGTGAGTCTGCCGGGCATGCTCCAGGGCCAACTCAAGTGGGGCGCTTTTCATGCGAGCGACGTGTTCGTTCTGCCGTCGCATCAGGAGAATTTTGGCGTGGCGGTGGCCGAGGCGCTCGGCTGCGGATTGCCGGCGCTGATCTCCGATAAAGTCAACGTGTGGCGCGAAATCGAAGCGGACGGCGCGGGGATGGTGGCCGCGGATACCGTCGACGGTACGGAAAAGAATCTGGTGCGCTGGCTCGAACTGGACGACGCGGCTCGCGCGACGATGCGCGCGCAGGCGGCCGAGACCTTCAACGCGCGCTTCCGTGTCGAGACCATGGTCAGCGCGCTAACCGCTCTGCTCGAAACCAGGGGCGGCCACGACAACGCGCGTAACAACGACAACACGCTCACCACACTGCGCGAAGCGACCCAGCCAAGCCGCTGACGCGCGCCGCCTGTCACCAGGCGGCAGCCTCCCAAGCCGACAACCCAAGCGAAGATGGCGCGCACCAGGCGCGCCATCTTCGCTTGTCCTGATCACACGTTCACTGCTCTTTCATCAACGGCGTCAAAGTCGAGGCCGCGATCGGCAACGTGTCGACCTGAGGCGGCGTCTGAAGCGACATGGTGGCGCTGTTCGCCGCTTCGGCTCGCGTATTGCCGACGGCGTCCGGCACATCGAGTTGCCGCATCAGATGGCCAGCGAGACGCAGCGACAGCGCCGCAATCGTGATGGTCGGGAAATTGGCGCCGACAGTCGGAAACACCGAGCTGCCGCCAATGTACAGATTGCTGATCCCGTGCACCTTGCAATCGCGATCGACCACGCCCTCGCGCGGCGAATCGTGCATGCGCGTGGTGCCCATGTGGTGCCACGTGCCTTCGAGCTTCGCCGGCCACGTCCGGCCTTCGAGCGGGTCATCGAGCGTGACGTCCGCGACGTTCGCCATCTGCAATTCCTGCGCGAGCAACTGGAACGTCCTATCGAAAGTGCGCTGCACCTGTTCGCCGAGGCGCCACTCCACCCGCACGCGCGGCATGCCGAAGTGGTCGCGCTTGTCGGCCGACAAGGTCACTCGGCTATCCGGATTGGGCACCGCTTCGACGATGGCCTGCAGCGTCACGTCGGTGATCAACGCGGGCCATTGCAACAGCCGCGTCAAACCGAAACCGACGGTATGCAGCGGGTGCGCGATCATGGTCTCGATGTCGCGTTTCACGCTGCGGCCCGGCTGGTCCTTGCCCATCAGCGCTTCCTTGAAGCGGATCAATGCCTCGGAACCCGCGCTACCCTCGCCGTACCATTTCGAGTAGAGCCACACGCGTGAATTGAGCAGCCTCTCGCGTTCCATCCACTCCTGCTTCGGCGCGAACTGGGACGAGATCTTCGTGCCGTGCGCCGACACCGCCACATTCTGGTAGTGGTACTTGATGTCGTACAGCTTGTTGCGCGCGATGCCCGGACGGAAGCGCACCTTGCCCGACATCATCCGCGGATGATCCATGAAGTAGCGGCCGACCAGATCGTTGGCATTGCCGAGCCCGGCGGCCTGCACGTTGTTCGACGCCAGCAGCAGGCGCGCGTTCTCGATGCCGCCCGTGGCCAGCACGAAAATTCTCGCGGTCACCGATATCGCGCGGCCGCTGATGGTGCCCACCTTCAGTTTGGAAATCGTCGTGCCCTGCGCGTCGGCGTCGATACTGAGCACGTTCGCATGGAGGAACACGCGGACCCGCGTCGAGTGCGACAGTTCCTCGCGATACACCTTGCCAAAGCGAACCGGCGGGCTGAACTGCGCAACGGTATCGCGCATGCCACCGGTGGCGAGCGGCAGACGGCGCACGTCCTGACGCCCGATCTCGCGCTCCCAGTAGGCGGGGTCGAAATTCTGCGGGCCGAGCTTCAGCAGTTCATGCGTGCGCGCATAGTAAGGCGCCAGTTCGTCGAGGCCGAACGGCCAGCCGCTGTGCGGGATCCAGTCGCGCTTTTCGAAGTCCCAGGGATCGAGCGGGCGGCACCAGCCGCCCCAGCAGTTGCTGCTGCCGCCGAAATAGCGGCTGCGCGAGCCGTCCGCAAACGTGTAGGGAAGCCCGATGTTCTCGCCGCGATAGAGGTCGCGGGTTGCGTCGTCAGGTCCAAAACCACCACTTTCGAGCATGCAGGCGTCGATACCCGCCCTCGACATTTCGAGCGCGAGCGTAATCCCCGCGACGCCTCCGCCGATGATGCAAACCGTCGTCTCAACGACGGTGTTTTGTTCAACAGTACGCGTATCGATGAACATCCGCTACTCCCCATCTGCTTCACGCATTTCCTGAGCGCGGCACGGTTCGCCAGGCGGAGCTGGCAACCAGGCCACGCAGACGTCGCGGCCGGAACTTGCATGGGTGCCGCCGCGAACGCCGCGCATCACGCAGCGCGGCAATCCCATTGCGACGGCCGACATTCCGGCAAAACGACCTCGGCCTCCCCAGCGTACAAACGCTGTGGTTCTACGTCTGTGGTTCAGGTCACGGAATCGAACCGTTTCCTGATAAAACGGCACGGATTGCCGCCGTACACGCCCTCCGCTTCCAGCGAACGATGCACGACCGACAAAGGTGTCACGACCGCCGAACGGCCGATCGTCACGCCCATTTGCACCACGCACTTCGAAGTGATCCAGACGCCGTCCTCGATGATGATCGGCGCGACGTGCAAATCCATCGTGGTGCTCATGTCGTGCGAGCCCGCGGTGAGGAACGTGCCCTGAGAAATGCACACGTTCGAGCCGATGCGAATCAGCGTCTGGTTATAGATCCACACATCGACGCCGAACCAGCTGTTGTCGCCCACCTCGAGATTCCACGGCGCCTTCACGCGCAGCGGATGCACGAACCGGCAACCTGTACCGATCTTCGCGCCGAAGAGACGCAGCAACGCAACACGCACACCGGAGAACGGCAGTAGTTTGTTGTTGATCACACAGGCTTCCAGCACAAACCAGACGAGCTCGATCAGCGCGCCGCGCTTCGCCTGATAGTTGCCTTTTCCGGCCTGCGACAGATCGATGACGCGGCCGTTCTCGCGCACGCCCTCGACTTGCGGCACGCGCCCGATGTGAGGATCGTCGGCTACGTTACCCATCAGCTTTCTCCGAACCACGAACAGTGGTAAACATAGGCAGGCATGCCAGGCAAACCTCTTACATTATGTTGCGGCGCCTGGCCCGACTTCACACGGTGGCTGTGCAGGCAAGCGTTTTGGCGGCTACACGCGTACTGGTTGGCGCACGATAGCTTTATCCCGACAGCATCTCCTTGGGGAATCAGATGATCACCTCGCTTCGACACACTGCTACGTGGACGCTTCTCGCGATCGCATCGTGCGCGATGCCGGCGTTCGCGCAGAACGCCGGGCCCAATGCCGCGGCGGCCGCCCTCCCGCCCGCCGCGACGGCGGCCAACGGCTACGGTCTCAATGCACAGCTTCCGGCCAACCGGCGCGCCGCCCATCGCAGTAGCGAGCAGGCGTTGCTCGGCTCCCCGAACCCATACAGCACCGACGGCGCGCAAGGCAATACGAACGACGCCCAACGCGCGGCGCTGCTCGACTCGCAACGCATGACGGTGTTGGGCGGTGACCAGGCTGCGCAGCCGGCGGTGGGCAAAGGCAAGGTCAAGGGCAAAGCGCCGGCTGCGGCCAACGGCCAGGTGCGGGTAGCCGCCCAGCCGGGACGTCCGAATGCGGCCGCCGGTCTGACGCCCGAAGGCGCCGCGAGAGCCACCTATACCGATCCCTACGCCAGCAAGCAGGGCGTCTACCGTTCTCCGTGGTGATATCGACTTCATGACAGAGCCGCGTGCCGGATCAATCCGGCGCGGCTTCCTCCGCGGTAGCCGGTTTTCGCCGGCGCCTCGCCGCAGCACCTGAAGGCCGCGCGCCGAAAGACGGCGTGCCGCCTTTGCCGCGTTTACCTCCCGCCTCACGCAACAGCATCGCGAGCCGCTCCTCGAAGGTGCGAATCGTCGACTCCGGCGAGAGCGCGCGCTCCGCATAACTGCGCGCCGCTTTGCCGAGTGCCGTGCGTCGTTCCGCGTCGTTGGCCAGCACCGTGATCGCCGCCGTCAGCGCCTTCAGGTTGTCCGGCGGCACGACCACGCCGCGCGGCGCCACGGCTTCGTAGAGCGCCGTGCCGCGACGCGCCATCGCCACGGTCGCGCGTCCGCTCGCGAACATGCCGGTGAGTTTGGACGGCATGACCAGATCCGCCGCGTCGCCGCGTTGCGGCAGCACGTGAATATCGGCGAGGTTGAGCAGTTCGTTCAGGCGGTCCAACGGTTGCAGCGGCAGGAACACGCAATTCGTCAATCCCGAGCAGCGTTCGCGCAGATTCTCTTTCGCGGCGCCGCTGCCGCAGAACACGAAGGTGAGGTCCGTGCGCGCGGCGAGCGCGACCGCCGCATCGGCGAGCGTTTCGATGCCCTGCTTCGCGCCCATGTTGCCGGAGTACAGAACCACTTTCTGGTCGGCAGGAATCCCCAGCATGCGCCGGAATTCGCTCGGCCGCGTAAGCGGAAAGATCGTCGACACGTCGACCCAATTGGGCAGGCAGACAACGCGTGACACGTCGACGCCCTTGGTCGTCGCGCGCGCGCTCATCTGCCGCGTGATCGAGGACACCGCGTCGAAGCGCCGCAACAAAGCGCTTTCCAGCCAGCGTGCCACGCGGGCCGCAAATGGGCTTTTCAGCAAGCCCAGATCGAATGCCGCATCGACCTCGTAGTCCTGAATATGCAGCCAGGCGCGCGCGCGCGTGAGGCGTGCGAGCATCAGCGAGCCCGGCGCGCACATCAAGGTCGGTGCGATCAGCATGACCGCGTGCGGGCGCCACAGCACCTGCCGTACGAGCAGCGGCAGCGAGGTCGCCGCGAAGGTCGCCAGATGCAGCATGCGCTTCAGGCCGCTCGGACGCGCGGGCACCCAGAGCGGCGCGCGCCAGATCGCCACGCCGTCGCGCGTCTCGTGCTGATAGCGCCACGACGCGTAGCCCTCACCGACACGCCAGTCCGGGTAGTACGGCGGCGCGCACACCACGCGCACGTCATGTCCGCGGCTCGCCAGCAGCCCGGCCATTTCCGCCGTGTACTTGCCCACTCCCGTCAGCTCAGGCGCATAGTTGATGCCGTAGATCAGTATCTTCATCGTGGCTGCCAGAGCGAGTAAGGGCGTCGTGCGCGCGACTTGGCTGGGCGAAGCGACTCAGTCGCTCAACATCAATGCACAGCCGCGGGCGATGTTCGCGGCCGCGGAAGGCGGATCGAAACGGCGAATCACATCCATGCACCGGCGCGCGGTGCCGCCCGCGTCGGCGAACGCCTCCATGGCC
Organism: Paraburkholderia aromaticivorans; assembly: GCF_012689525.1. Classification (NCBI taxonomy): domain Bacteria; kingdom Pseudomonadati; phylum Pseudomonadota; class Betaproteobacteria; order Burkholderiales; family Burkholderiaceae; genus Paraburkholderia; species Paraburkholderia aromaticivorans. Next base: position 667,751 of record NZ_CP051516.1, on the reverse strand, counting down.
TTGAGCATGGTGCGCTGCAGGCCGGCGACATCGCCCGCTGTAAACGCATAGCCGCTCACCCCGTCGATCACCAGTTCCGGCACGCAGCCGCAACTTTCGCTGACCACGGCCGGGCAACCATGCGCGAGCGCCTCGTTGACCACCAGTCCCCAAGGTTCGCTGTAACTCGGCAGCACCATGCAAGTGGCGCCGTAATATTCCCGCGTAAGCGGTTCGTCCTGCAGACTGCCGACGAACGTCACCGCGTCGCCGAGTTCGAGCTCGGCCACCTTCGCATGCAACGCGTCGCCCATCGGGCCGGTGCCGACAATGCGCAGCTTGGCCGCCGGAATGCGCCGCCGCAATCCGGCGAGCGCTTCGATCAGCGTGCCGATGCCTTTCTCTTCGGACAAACGCCCCACGAACAGAAACACCGGCGGATTACCCGCGCGAGCGGCGACCCGTTCGACCAGCGCACGTTCCGGCGAAAACGAACCCGGCATCGCCGCGGCCTGACACGGCACGAAAATCTTCTCGCGCTTCGCCCCGAGCGACAGCAGATACTCGCGGCTGCGCTCGCCGAAGCCGAAATAGCCGTCGCACAGCGAGAAAAACACGCGCTTCGGAATCGACGTCAGCAACTTTTTGGGCCGGTCGCGCGCGGTCGAATCGCAGAACACCGCGCGCCGTTTGCCGGTTACGATGCACGCCGCGAGCATGGCCCAATATTCCGGGCGGTGATAGCCCGGCAGCACGATCAGATCCGACTTGGTGCGCAAGACTTCCCACGTGAGCCGCGCGATCAGCTTGATGGTCGGCACGTCTTCGTAACAGCCATCGAACAGCTTTTGCATCGGATAGCGGTGAAACGAATAATCGACGTCGGAAAAACCGACGCGGTCGTGCTCGGTATCCGCGATCTGCACCATCGAATAGCGAATCGCTCCGGAAGCCGAAATGTTATGCAACGCGGAAAACACGACACCTTTGTGGCGCGACCACACGACGTTGTGGAAGATCGTGACTGACGCTGTCATTTTTATGCCACTCCTAGAAATATCGTCCTGCGTGCATTGCGCGTCCTGCGCACGCACCGCGTCCCCTTTGGTCCGTCACTCCAAAGCCGCGCTGAAGCGGCCATCCACGCACCTACGCTTCGATGGCGGCGGCCGGCGTCGAACCGGCGTGTGATTCGACGAAGTCACGATACGCGGATGCAATGCCGTCCGTGAGGCCGATCGTGGCCTGCCAGCCCATTTGCGCGAGTCGCGAGACGTCGAGCAGCTTGCGCGGCGTGCCGTCGGGTTTCGAGGCGTCGAACACGAGTTCGCCTTCGAAGCCGACCACTTTGCAGACGCATTCGGCCAGCTCGCGAATCGACAGGTCCTCGCCCACGCCGACGTTGAAGAGGCCCTCGGTCACGTTGTGCTCGAGCACGAACAGCGTGGCCGCGGCAAGATCGTCGACGTGCAGGAACTCGCGGCGCGGCGTGCCCGAACCCCACACCGTCAAGGTAGCGTCGCCGTTCAGCTTCGCTTCGTGGGCCTTGCGCAGCAGCGCCGGCAACACGTGACTGCTCTTCAGATCGTAGTTGTCGTTCGGGCCGTATAGATTGGTCGGCATCAACGCGACGTACTGCGTGTTGTACTCGCGGTTGTACGCTTCGCACAGCTTGAGGCCGGCGATCTTCGCGATCGCATAGGCGTCGTTAGTCGGCTCCAGCGGCGAAGTCAGCAGATACTCCTCGCGGATCGGCTGTGGACATTGCTTCGGATAGATGCACGACGAACCGAAGAACACCAGCCGCTCGACCTTGGCGCGGTACGCGGCATGGATCACGTTGGTTTCGATCACCAGGTTTTCATAGATGAACTCACCCGGCCGCGTCGCGTTCGCGAGAATGCCGCCCACGCGCGCGGCCGCGAGCAGCACCACGTCGATCTTTTCGCTTTCGAAAAAGCGATTCACGGCCGCCTGATCCGTGAGGTCCAGCTCCTTGCGCGAGCGGGTAATCACGTTCTGATATCCCTGCGCGGCAAGACGCCTGACCAGCGCGGAGCCGACCATGCCACGGTGGCCCGCGACGAAGATGCGTGCTTGTTTGTTCATCGCCATTACTCGTGATGTTCCAGCGCCGTGAATCCGGCCAGCGTGACGAGCGCGTCACGTCGTGCAATCTGATAATCCGAGCGCACCATTTCCTTGACGAGCGAGGCGAATGAGGTGGTTGGCTGCCAGCCGAGCTTCGCATGCGCCTTCGACGGATCGCCGAGCAGCGTCTCGACCTCGGCGGGCCGGAAGTAGCGCGGATCGACGCGCACGATCACGTCGCCCGGCGACATCCTGATCTCGCGCCCCTCCACCTTTTCGACGATGCCGATTTCATCCACGCCAGTGCCTTCGAACCGCACGGTGACGCCCAGTTCAGCCGCAGCGTGCTGCACGAACTGACGCACGCTGTACTGCACGCCGGTGGCGATCACGTAATCCTCCGGCTGCTCCTGCTGGAGCATGCGCCATTGCATCTCCACGTAATCGCGCGCATGGCCCCAGTCGCGCAGCGCCGACAGATTGCCGAGATACAAGGTCTTCTGCATGCCCACCGCGATACGCGCGACGGCGCGCGTGATCTTGCGCGTCACGAACGTCTCGCCACGCACCGGCGATTCGTGATTGAACAGAATCCCGTTGCACGCATAGAGACCGTAAGCCTCGCGATAATTGACCGTGGTCCAGTACGCGAACAGCTTGGCGACGGCATACGGGCTGCGCGGATAGAACGGCGTGGTCTCCGACTGCGGCACCTGTTGCACGAGGCCGTACAGCTCCGAGGTCGAGGCCTGGTAGAAGCGCGTTTTCTCCTGCAAGCCGAGAATGCGGATCGCTTCGAGAATCCGCAAGGCGCCGAGGCCGTCCGCGTTGGCGGTGTATTCCGGTTCCTCGAACGACACCGCGACGTGGCTCTGCGCGGCGAGGTTGTAGATCTCGTCCGGCTCGACGCGCTGGATCACACGCAGAATGCTGGTCGAGTCGGTCAGATCCGCGTGGTGCAGAAAGAGGCGCTGGTCCGGATCGTGAGGATCGCGGTAGAGGTGATCGATCCGGTCTGTGTTGAACAGGGAGGACCTGCGTTTGATGCCGTGTACGTCGTAATCCTTGGCGAGCAGCAGTTCCGCCAGATACGACCCGTCCTGTCCAGTGATGCCGGTGATCAGCGCGACCTTACGTTTCATGGAGCCTTCTCCTCGTTAACCTTTGCAATCCCAGTGCCAGAAGCTTTATTGCGCTGCTTTGTTGCGCGGCCGGCCGTCGGCCGCTGTCTCAACCGGCAATGCTGTCGTAGCCGTAGTAGCCGCCCTGATAGCCCGAGCCGAGGAACGCGCCTTCCTGCGGCACATCGGTCAACAGCACGCCTCTCAGCCCCACACCGCCATTGCGCAGCCGCTTGGCCGTTTCCATGACTTCGTTGAGCGGATGGCGGCCATGACGCACCACCAGCAGCGTCGTGCCCGCGTACTTGCCGATCACCGTCGAGTCGGTCACCGCCAGAACCGGCGGCGTATCGACGATCACGAGGTCGTATTGCGCCTTCAGTTCTTCGAGCATGGTTTCGAAGCGCTTGCTCATCAGCAGTTCGGCCGGATGCGAGGGCAGCGTGCCCTTGGCGAGCACGTCGAGACCCGGCAGCACGTCGCGCTGGATCATGGCCTGCAGTTCGCCGCCGCTCAGCACGTCGGACAGACCCGGCTGATGCGCGACACCGAAGTGCGAGTGCACGTCGCCGCGCCGCATATCGCCGTCGATAATCAGCACGCGCTTGTTCGCCGACGCCACCAGCGCCGCCAGATTCACCGACAGGAACGACTTGCCGGAATCGGGCCGCGAGCCGGTGATCATCACCACGTTGTTCTCGGCGTGATCGAGCGAGAGCTGCAACGAGGTGCGCAGATTGCGCACGCCTTCCACGGCGATGTCTTCCGGCGCCTGCTGCGCCAGCACATGCAGCCCGCGACGGCGCAGCATGACGTTTTCCTGCAGCTTCAACTGGGTCTGGCTGCGCGGCACCACCGCGAACACCGGCACACCGAGCATGCCTTCGAGTTCGTCCGGACGTTCCACGCCGCCGTACATTGCACGCTTGAAGAAGGTCAGCAGAATGCCGAGCACGAGGCCGCCGCCGAGCGCGATCAGGATCGCGATCACGCGCTTTGGCCGCACCGGTTCATCAGGGGCTTCGGCGAAGTCGACCACGCGCACGTTGCCCACCTGTCCCGCCTTCGCCACGCGCAGTTGCTGCGCGCTGTTCAGCAGATTGGTGTACAGCTCCGTGTCGACGTGCACGTCGCGCAGCAGACGCAACGCGGTCTGCTCCGTATCCGGCATGACCGCCACGCTGCGGTTCATGTTGGCCGCCGCGCCTTGCAAGGCGGCGATCTGCGCGTCGAGCGAGGCCACCGCCGGGTGATTCGCCGTGAAGCGTTGCGACATCTCCGCGCGTTGCTGCTGCAGATCCATCAGCTTGGTTTTGTTATCGACGATCTGTTGCAGCAACAGGCGGCTTTCTTCGCCCAGGTCGACCGTGCCGTGCGTGTTGCGGAACTTGTTGTAGCGTTGCTCGGCGTCGTCGAGTTCCTTGCGCAAGCCCGGCAGTTGCTGATCGAGGAAGGCCAGCATGTGCTCGGCTTCGGTCGAACGGCTCTCCACATCCTGACGCACGAACTCGCGCGCCATGCTGTTGACGATCGCCGCCGTCAGGCCGCTATCGCCGCCTTCCAGGCTCGCGCGGATCACGCCGGATTGCAGCGTGGTTTCCTGCACCACCAAAGCCTTTTGCAAACGGTCCACGGTGCTCAGCGTCGAGGCGCGCTGCAATTCGAAACGCGAGCCGGCGGGGCCGGCCAGCTTATCGACGCGCAGCGTGATCGGGCCGTCGGCGGTATCCGTTTGCACGGTTTCGCCGACTTTCCCCGACAGAATCGCAATACCGTTCTTGTCACGCAGCACGTAGGCGCCGTCATTGCCTGAAATCAATGTGAAGGTCGCGTCGTACATGTCCTTCGACGTGTCGAACTGCGACACCGAAATGCTCTCGTCACCCCATGCATAGCCGGACAGGTTGATGAACTGCGGCAACTTGAAGCCCCATTGCCCGTTCACCAACCCCGCAATCATTCCGCCGATAATCGGAAAATAGCGCGGCGTAGCCGTGATATCGAGGTGCAGTTTCTTGACGGTTTCTTCCGTGACGAGCCGCGACTTCAGCAACTCGATCTCGGCCGCCGTCGAAGGCTTGGTATCGAACATGCCGGTAAGCGGCGGCAAGGAATCCTTGCCGTTCGCATTGGCATTCGCCGTCTTGTCCTCTACGTGAAACAGAACATCCGCGCGATACGTCGGCGGCGCGAGGAAAGCGTACGCGCACCCCAGCGCGAGCGCGATCAGCGTCACCACGACGATCGTGCGCCAACCTCGCACGATCGTCCGCAGATAGTCCGACAAGTGAAGCTCGTCCGGTCCGGACACGTCGGTGTAACGGTTTTCAAAGTTGATTGCCATTTTCTTCACCCAACAAAGCCCGGAGGTTCAAGATTCACGTTGCGCGGTTGCTATTTCGCGAGGACGGCGCCCGTTACAGCCGCATTGATCGCCGGCAGCAGCAGGTTCAACACACGGTTGAAGCGGACCAGCCCGCCTTGACCGACATACACTACGTCCTTCGGCTGCAGTTCGAACTGATTGGCGAGCACCATCGACACCGGCGAAGTCGCGTCGAGGTGGTACACCTCAGGCGTTTCGCTGGTCGAGTTGCGGATCACGAACAGTTGCCGCGCCGCGGCCGTGTTCGAGTCGAAGCTGCCGCTGTCGGAAATCGCCTGCGAAAGCGTCAACGAACCGTTGCGCATCGGCAGGATGGTCGCCGGCTTGTTGACCTCGCCCATCACGTAGACACCGCTGTCTTCGCGCGACGCCACCCGCAGAATGTCGCCCGGTTGCAGGTAGATGTCCGACGGATTTTTGCCGCGCTTGATCAGGTCATCAATGTTGATCTGATATGGCACGCCGTTGCGGACCAACACCACACGGCTGCGATCCGCATTGGCGCTGAGGCCGCCGCTCAAGCTGATCGCGGTCGTCAGCGACATCGGAATGTCGTTGACCGACTGCGCGCCAGGCGTGCGCACTTCACCGTCCACATAGACCTGCTGCGCGCGGAACGAGGCCACCCGCACCGTCACTTCCGGCTTCTGGTACACCTTGCTCAGACGCTTCGCCAGTTCCTTCTGGATCGAGGCGACGTCCCTGCCGGCCACACGTACCGTGCCTGCGTACGGGAACTGCACATCGCCGTTTTCGTCGATCAGGAAGCCCGGTGCCGCATCCGTCGGCTTCGTGTTCTGTTGCGGCTGGCCGAGCGCGGCGGCCAGTTCCGGGTGATCCCACACGACGATCTGCAGCACGTCGCCGGGGCCGACCTTGTAAGCGGTCGGCTTGCCGAACAGTGCGAGCGTTTGCGGCGGCAGCGCCGAAGTCGTTTGCGCCTGGTTCATCTTGCGCAGCAGCGTGAGGTTGATATCCGTAATCGGAATCTGTTGTTGCGTGTTCGCTTCAGTACTGTAATCACCACCCGTGTCCTGAATGGCGGCAGGCGTGACCATCCGCTGACCCGGTGCGATTCCGCATCCGGAAAGCAGTGTTGCAGTAGCGAAAACCAGGAGACTTCCCGTGCGTAGACCAAGCGAGCTCATGATGTTTCCTCCTTGCGCCACGGCGTTTTTCCTAAGAGGAGGTTGCGCCCAGCGTATTGTTAACAACTAATAAGCGTTTCGATGCACCAGTCCGGCGACTATCGTCGCGCCGATAATCCGCATGTCGAGCGCGAACGACCAATGCCCCAGGTAATACAGGTCATGTTCGACTCGACGTTCCATCTTCTCGATGCGGTCGGTTTCGCCACGAAAACCGTTGATCTGTGCCCACCCCGTGATCCCCGGTTTTATGCGGTAGCGATTGATATAGCCCGCGACCACTTTCTGATAGAGGTCGTCGTGCTCGAGTGCATGGGGACGCGGTCCTACGACCGACATGTCGCCACGCAACACGTTATAGAATTGCGGCAATTCGTCGAGGCTCGTGCGGCGCAAGAAAGCGCCCACTCTGGTGACGCGCGGATCGTTACGCGTAGCTTGCCTGACGGTGCCTTTTTGCTCCGTATGCAAACGCATAGAGCGGAACTTATAGATCGTGAATACCTGGCCATCGGCGCCTTTGCGTTTCTGCTTGAACAGAACCGGACCGCGCGATGACAGCTTCACCGCGATCGCAATGGCGAGCATGACCGGTGCAAGAGCGATCAGCGCGGTCAACGCGAACAGACGGTCGAAAATTTCCTTCTTCAACATCGAACTGGCGGACAGCGGCGAGGCCACGAGATTGATCGCCGGCACGCCGAGCAGATCGATCACGCCGCTGCCCTCGAAGAGCGCGAGGCTGCGCACGTCCGGCATGAAGCGGATGTTCACCAGATCGTCGCGGAATTCGCTGACCAGCGAACAGATCAGCGGCTCTTCGGAAAGCGACAGCATCAGCCACAGCTCGTGCACGTCGTTGGTCCGCATGTAGTCGGCGAGCGCGTCGACAGTGTCGAACACCGGGACTCCCGGGCTCGCGACCGGCGACACGTCCGGGCGCGCGTTGTACACGGCCGTGGCGCGAAAACCGGTGGTCGGCGCGGCGTTGATCCGGCGAATGATCGCGTCGCACTGCGAGCCGCTGCCGACAATCGCGACCTGATGCAGATTCAACCCCGCGCTGCGTGCCCTCGCCAATACGGCGTGCGTCATCAGCCGGTACGCGATCAGCAGGCCGCCGGTCACCGCCGTCCAGTACGAGAACCACAGCCGTGACACGAAGTCGATACGATGCAGCGAATACATCAGCACGAGCGCGCTGACCTGCACCATCAGCCACGCGAGCGACACCTGGCCGGCCAGCACCAGCTTGGAACGGCCGCGCCATGATTCGTAGACGCCGAACGCCGGAAAGATGGCCAACGCGAACGCAGCGGAAAACATCACGAGCGCCCAATAGAATCCGGATTGATTGAGGTAATCAAAGCGGATCTGCGACGCCACCGCCGCGCCCGCCAACACCAATGCAACATCGAAAATTCGCGCGAGCAAATCCTGAAACTTGCGCATTCTGGTCACCTCGTTCTTGCCGTTCTTGTCCGCAGTTGAGTCCGGCGTGCTGTTTAGGAGCAGCGGCCGTAGTTGTCGTTAAACCTCACAATGTCGTCTTCGCCGAGATAGGCGCCTGACTGGATTTCAATGATTTCGAGCGGCACCTTGCCCGGGTTTTCGAGCCGGTGGCGGGTGCCGAGCGGAATGTAAGTCGATTCGTTTTCACTCAACAGAAACTGCTCATCGCCGCGCGTGACGAGCGCCGTGCCCCGCACGACGACCCAGTGTTCCGCGCGGTGGTGATGCAATTGCAACGACAGTTGCGCGCCCGGCGTCACCACGATGCGCTTGACCTGGAAACGCTCGCCATGGTCGATCGAATCGTAGAAACCCCAAGGACGGCGCACCTTGCGATGCGCGTCGGCCTCCGGCGCGTGCTGCGCCTTGATGCGCGACACCAGCCCCTTCACGTCCTGCACGTGCGAGCGGTCGACCACCAGCACCGCGTCGGCGGTTTCGACCACCACGACATTGGTGGTGCCGACGCAGGCGACCAGCCGGCCTTCCGAATGCGCGTAGCTCGATACCGCCCCTTCGAACGTCACCCGGCCGCGTCCTGCGTTACCGTTGGCGTCCTTCTCCATCGCGGCCCAGACGGCGTCCCACGAACCCAGGTCCGACCACCCCGCATCCAGTCCGACCACGACGCCTGATGGCGTCGCCGGCGCGCTATCCGGCGTTTCGGGCCCGGTCGTCTCGGTCAGGCGCTCCATCACCGCGTAGTCGATCGAATTCGCGGGCGCACTGAGGAACGCATCGACCAACGGCCGGAAATACGCACCGTCGGTGCGGCCGCCGCTGAATGCGCGTTCGCAGGCCGAGTGCATGTCCGGTTGCAGACGCTTCAACGTATCGAGCCACACGCTGGCACGGACGATGAAGATGCCGCTGTTCCACCAATACATGCCCGCCGCGACGTACTTCGCCGCGAGTTCTTCCGCGGGCTTTTCGACGAAACCGTCGATCGCATGGCCGCCGCCCGCCAACTCGGCGCCGACGCGGATATAACCAAAGCCGGTGTCGGGGCGCGTGGGCGGCACGCCCAGCGTCGCGATCGAACCCTGCTCGGCATAGCGTGCTGCGAGTTCCAGCGCGGCCTGCAAGGCGGGCACGTCGGCGATCGAATGATCCGCCGGCATGACGACGAGAATCGCGTCGCCACCGTCCGCGCACGCCAGCGACGCCGCCAGCGTCAACGCGGGCGCCGTATCGCGCCGCGCCGGCTCGACAATAAGACGAGCGTCGACGCCATTTTCATGAAGTTGTTCTGCGATCACGAAGCGATGTTCTTCGCCGCATACGATGATCGGCGAGACATCCACGCTCCAGCCGGCCGGAAAGCCGTTCATGCGCCGCGCGGTAGCTTGCAGCAGCGAGTCGGGACCGACGACGTCAATCAGTTGCTTCGGATAGTTTTCCCGCGACACCGGCCACAGGCGCGTGCCCGAGCCGCCCGCCAGAATGACTGGGACGATGCGCGTGCAACGCGTGGCCGCCGTCGCGGCACCCGCACCGCTCGGGTCGACCGACGCGGCGCCTACAGCTCCCTGAGTCAACATATTCGCATTCCTTATAATTCCCAAAGTTCGGCGGAAGTACGGACCGGATGCCGTGTTGCCACACGGCCCTCCGGCTGGCCCCGTCGCGCTATTCGCCGACTAGTCGGCGACTTTGAATCCGAAATTCAGTCGGAGAAATTCTCATCCGCTTGCGAAACACTTTCGCGAGTCGATCACCGTTGCCCATGCCGGTGCGCCGGGCAATCTTGTCGACCGGCAATTCCGATTCGGTCAACAGGCTGCAGGTCACCGCAAGGCGCTCGTGCAACAGAAAACTCGAGGGCGTAATACCCATTTCCATCTTGAAGCGGCGCAGAAAATTGCGCTCGCTCATCGCGGCGAACTGCGCCGCGTCGGCGATCGAAATCGCCTGCTGGCAGTTCTCTTGCAGCCAGCGAGCTGCCGCGCGCACTTTGTCGCCGGGACTCAGGCCGCCGTCTTCGCCGAGCAGCGGCGCGAGATTCGAGCACGAGTCCGCCAGCAGGCGCTCGGCAACGGTACGCGCCGTGGCGCCGCCGAGATCGCGCTTGATCATGGCGAGCGCGCTTCGCATGGATTCCAGGCGATCGCCCGCATCGGCCGTCTGGTCGGGCTGGCGCGCCGGCACCGACTGCGCATGCGCATCGCCGACTTCCTGGCTGTCGGGCACATACGCTGCCTCGAGCAACGCGCGACCTTCCGCGATCGGCCGGATCATGCCGGTGTTGCGGCGCACACGGCGCAGCCACGCAATCAGGCGTTCATCGCCCGCGGCAGCGAATGCGCCTTTGCCGCCCGCGACATACAACGCGTCGAAGCCGCCGTAATGCCGCGCGTCGAGTCCGTCTGTCCAGACCCGCAGCGCGGACGACGAAGTCACCATGCCGCCGTCGGCCGACAGGAACGAAACGTCGTATAACCAGCCGCCCGAGCCGGACGAAGCCATTTCGTTCGCTGCCTGGAACACCTCGGCAACGACCCCTGCTCCCTGCAGCGAGCAGTCGTTGAACATCAGTATCGCGATGCGACGCATACCCTTGCTCGGAGCGTGCACCCAGCGCAGCATTGCGGACTCGAGACTCGCGCAGGTCATAGTCATCCTCTCACCAGAAAACGGATCTACTTTTCACCTTGGACGGCCACAGAGAGGCCATCCTCTGTGCAGCGCATCATAGTCACCGCCACTCAAGCACTTAGCCGCCATGACCGAAAGCGCAGACATGTTGGCGTATGGACAGGGTGACCAACCAGGGATTTTCGGAACAACCCCGCTACCGCCGTCTTTGCAACCAATTAATTGCCGATTCCACATAGGAATGAATTGGCATTCTGCGAATGTTAATGCAAATAAAAACGCCATTTCGTACGCCACCGCACACACCACCACTACTCGAAAACGGCGCAGTTACAATTTGATCCATCCATCGCCATGCCGATTTGAAGTGACTTTTTCCGATCTGGACGTCAGAATGAGTACAACCGGCTTCGCAATCTCGGCGTCCGCCGCGCCCCGTGCCCGCCTGGGGTTTCTTCTGACGATATATCCGCGGGGATGGCAATAAGTAAAACGAACAACCAATATAAACACTTGAGACTGCGACAAAATTATTTACTTGGTTGTTATTGGAGCTCACGAATATAAACGTGACGATTAATGTTTCAAACGTGAAACACGGGAAAAGACACCTTTAGGCCGCACGGCAATAGACGGGCCAGTGGCGGAATGTGTCGAGTGGCAACCGGGCTGTTTCCGCCAGCGGTTTGCGGAAATACACTATGCGGTTTCCGCAACACATTGCTTCGAGAGGTCGGGCGAGGCGGCTCTGACCTGGTGAACTAGTAGTTGGGCGACGCGTCTGTTGCCTTTGGAAGGACAGCGAACGACACGGGGAACACATGTCGAATGTACGCGATCAGCGCGCGCCGCGAAAGCGCGTCGGCGCCTTTTTCGGCGGCAGTGGAAGACTCAGGATTGGCATTGCCGTCTCGGCGGCGGCCGTCATTCTGCTTGGCTTCGCGGCCGGCCGATGCGCTGCGGCCGATGCTGCGCCGCAGGCGAATGATGTGAGCAATGGCGAGTTCACCGCGGACGGCAGGAAGTGGACACCGTGTGCGGCGGAATACGGCACCTGCCGTTTCAACGGCACGCGTGACGTGCTGTATGGCACGGCGCAACAACACGTCGTCAAAACGTTCTCGACTAGCGCGGAGTGCAACAACGGCGTATTCGGCGATCCTGCGCCAGGGGTGGAAAAGCGTTGCGCGATGGCGCCGACGGTGGCGAGCAATGCACCCGCGCCTGTCGCGAAGCAGGACGCAGCGCCGAGTGCTGCAATGCAATCTGCCGCGCCTACGGACCTGAAGGCGCCGCCCGGACAAGGGCTGCGTTGCTCGTCGCCTTCATCGCAAGTGCCTACGGCGGCGAACGGCGATCTCCTCGAAGCCGATACGCCTAGCGACGGCACCCGTCTCTTCGCCGTGAACAAACCGTTCGCGCTAATTTTCGCCACGCGCCCGACGCAAGGCGACACGCTCAACTGGCAGATACGCGACACGTGGAATGCCGTGCGCGCCAGCGGACGCTTTCCCGTTGCGGCGGGTGCGACGCTGTCCACGTTGAGCTGCGCGTCGAGTGTGGCGGGCTACTTTGCGGTGTCCGCATCGCTGGAACGCGCACATGGCCAGCTCGAATCGCGCGGCACGCGTCCCGCGGGCATCGCGACGTTCGGCGTGCTGCCGGATCCGTCCGCTGCGTTACCCGTCGTCCGTTTTCCGTATGAAGATCTGCACCGGTTCGGCGGACAGGGCGCGGCTTATCTTGCGCCGGGGCAACACTGCTGCGACGGCGACGGTTACCGGCCGGTCTATACCGCGCTCGGCCTGTCGTGGGTCAACGACAATCGCAACTGGTATATGGAGGAGCCGAAAAAAATGGGCACGTTCGAGCCCGCGAGCAAACAGCTCACGCCGTTCTTCCGGCGCGGCGATCTGCTGCGGTTGATCCAGCTCGACGGCATTCCGCAGTGGGCGAGTCCGACGAAGAAGGAGACGCACAGCTATGCACCGACATCGCTCGCGCAAATGAAGGACTACATGGCCAAGGTGGGCGCCGAGTCGAATCGCGTGCGCATGACTTACTTTCCCAGACAGCGCGATAGCTACTATCAGGTGACGTGGGAACCCGACGCCGACGGCGGTCTGCCTTGGCGCGATACCGACGCGAATTTCATCGCGATGTACAAGGCCGTCTGGGAGGGCATCCATCAGACGGATCCGCATGCGGTGGTCATGGGTCTGACCTATTCGTCGGTGCAGGGCAACGTCACGTGGATGCGCAAGCTCGGCCCGCTAGGAATCGGCCGCTATATGGACGGCATGACGATTCACGGTTACTACGATATCGGCACGACGCCCTCGCATCCGCCGGAGCGCGTCGCGGACACCGGCAATCAGGGCACCGTACCGGGCGCGTTGCCCGCTGCGATGCGGGCGCTGCGCCACGAAATGCGTCTGTACCTGAAGCCCGGCGCGCCGCTCTTCGTGACCGAAACCGGTATCAGCTACGACATCGGGCAATCGTATGGCAAGAACTATCCGGGCGCGAACGTGCTGTACGCACAGGCTGCGGTGACGGCGCGCACGCATCTTATTTTGCTCGGCGAAGGCGCCGACATGACCTACATGTTCTATCTAGCGGATATGCCGGACGCCGCGCCCGGCTACGGCATTTTCTTCGAGCTCGATCATCCGAAAGGCGCCTACGGTCCGGCCCGCATCAGCCCGAAACCCGCGGCGCTCGCGGTGGCGGCCATGACGCGTATCATCGACGGCACCGACACACTCGGCCCGCTCAAGGATCTGCCCAAAGGCGTCTACGCCTACGCGTTCCGCCGGCTTGGCGGCGGCAAGATCGTGACCGCGCTGTGGACGCACGACAACGACAAGTGGAACGCCAAAAGCGGCTTCGACGCGAGCCGCAGCGTGGACTATCGTCTGCGGGTCGACGCGCCGGGGACGACCGGTGAAGTGACGGCGTTCGACATGATGGGCAACGCGACGAGCTTGCCGTACCGCGACGGCGTGGCTAGCCTGAAACTCTCGCCCGCGCCGGTCTATGTCGTCTCCGGCAACGCCGCCGTCTTCAAGGACGCGGTCACCACGCCCGAGGGTTACGTGGCGCATTAGCGGCGCGATGTGACGATACTTCGGCGTCATGTGACAGCCTCTGCGGCTACTGGCGCACATAGTATGCAGGCGGAGGCACGTTAGCATGCCTATCAACACGCTGGAGCCGAGACATGAACGGCCTTGCATGGATGATGCTGATACTGGCCGCGATGATCGGCGCGTTTCTCTTCGCGACGATCGGCGCGATTGTGCTCGCGCTTTTTCTGGCGAGCGTCTCAAGCCGGCTCACGCGGCACGATGATCACCATCGCGACTACTAGCTGACGAGGCGCTCAACCAGCGCGAGAACCGGGGAGATGACATGCTGCTGACCGAGATCGATTTCCTGGACGTGGTCCGCCTCACGCCCCTGGTCGCGTTCGATCTGATCGTCAGCGATGCGCAAGGGCGCGTGCTGATCGGCCGCCGCCGCAACCGCCCTGCCCGTGGCACCTGGTTCGTTCCCGGTGGCCGCATCCACAAAGACGAAACACTCGACGCCGCGTTTGCCCGCATCGCCGACGCCGAGCTGGGCATCGCAAAACTGGTGCGCGCGACGGCACGCTTCGAAGGCGTGTTCGAACATCACTACAGCGACAACTTCGCGGGCGAGCCGGACGTGTCGACGCACTACATCGTGCTCGCCTATTCGCTGACGCTCACGGGCACCGCGCCGCTCGGACGACCCGAGCAGCACAGCGAATATATCTGGCTAGCGCCCTCGGAACTGCTCGCGCGCGCGGACGTCCACGACAACACCAAAGCCTACTTCCGCTGATACGCGTGCAAGCCGTCGCGCAGGCCTGAACCCGCGCCGGATCGCAATCCGGCGCCGACTGTGAGTTCGGCAACGTGCCGGCCATGGCCGCTACAGTATGATGCGAGCTCACCGTCAGAGCTCGAATCACTATGCGATTATCGGCAACCCTGCTCATTCGCGATTCATTCTTTGCTTTTCTCGCGGTTCTCTTCTTCGCCTTTCTGCCGGGCGCGGCGCGCGCGGCCGATTGCGGCCCCGGCACACTGGTTACGGTGGTCGCGCATCTCGACGACGATCTGCTGTTCGTGGACCCCGCCATCAGCGAGCGTCTCGACGCAGGCTGGTGCATCACCACGGTGCATCTGATCGGCGGTGCCAATGGTGCGGATTTCGCTTACGTTCAAACCCGCGAGCGGGCCTCGCGGCTCGCTTACGCGCGCATGGCCGGCGTGCCCGACGAGTGGCTCGAATCCAACGTAACGATTGCCGGCAAGCTCGTGCATCAGATGGTGCTGAAGTCCAAGCCGCAAGTGCGCCTGCTCGAACTTCGCCTGCCCGGCGGCGCCGTGCGCGGCGGCCGCGTGCCGCTTGGCCTGCTGTGGGAACAACACGCCACGATCTCCACTTATCCGATGAACGCGGACGGCTCCGTGCGCGTGAAATACGATCGCGATTCCTTGTCGGCCACTTTAAAAGTAATGCTCGCGCCGGCGACGCTGATCTACACGCTCAATCCAGATACCGTGCCGTTTATCGAGCATCCCGATCATATCTATTCCGCGCGCATTACTCGCCACGTCGCGCAGACGCTCGGCAAAGGCGTGCCGATCGTCTACCACGTCACCTATCCGACCGGCGGCTGGCCCGGCAATCTTCCCGCCGCCGAGGTGCAGCGCAAGCGCGACATCGTCGCCAGCTATTTTTCGATCGACGGCAGCGAGTCGTCCCATGTATTCGGCGAGTTTCAATGGGACGGCAACTGGATTTCGCGACGCTACGCGTTTGCCGATCGCACCGATCGCCGCGTGCCGGATTTCGTGTCTCATCCGATCCAACTGTTCAACGCGGCGGCGAGCCGCTGCCTGACTTCCGCGGGACCGGGCCGCGCGCCGACGCTCGCCGCCTGCACGGACTCGGCCACGCAACAATGGCGATGGGATCCACTGACCGTGTATCCCGGCAATACGCGCAACGCCGCGCTCGTGAGCGTCGCGACGTCGCAATGTATTGCCGAGCGCGACGGCTATCTGGTCGCCGAGACTTGCGATCAATGGGACGTGGCGCAAAGCTGGACGCCGTGGGACTTCGGCCTCGTCTATACGCCGATGCGGCATTGTCTCGGCGAAAACGACGGCAAGCTGACCATGCGCGGCTGCACCGCGCTGACCACCCGCTACCGCTGGGCCACCACGCAACGCACCCAGGCGAACGACCTGAGGCTCGCCACGGCGATGGTCGGTGATATCACCGGCTCGGGCGAGCAGTCCGCGGTGTATGTCCAGCGGCAACACGACGGTCCGGGATTCAACGTGTATGCCGCGTCGCTCGCCAAGGTTTCGGCGCCCGCGCTGTGGTACGCGGGCGTCGTCCCCTTCGATCCTCAGGCGAGCGCACCGAGTTGCGCCGGCGACAAACTGTGCTTCGACAGCGCGCGTTTCCTGCTCGGCGATTTCGACGGCGACGGCAAGGCGGATCTGATGATCGTCGCGGCGCGCCAGGGCGGGACCGCGTTCTGGTTGCTTCGCAGTGCCGGCGACTCGTTCGAGGCGCCGCGCCTCTGGCTGCAGACCAGCAGCGCGTTCAGGCCGGAACTGACGCAGCAATATGTGGCGGCGAACTTCACCGGAGCGGGACGGGCCGGTGTGCTGATCGCGCAGAAGCGACCCGACAGCGGGCTCGATCTGTGGATGGCTTCTGCGCAAGGATCAGGCGTCTCAACGGGATCGGCGCCGGTGCTCTGGGCGCAGGCCAAAAATCTGCCGCGGAACGTCAATCTGCTGGCACGCGAAACGGCCGGCTCGCGCGCCTCGCTGGTCGCGGTGGACGGCGCCAACGGACGCCTCGCGCTCACGCTCATCGCCAACGAGGGCACACGCATGAGCGTCGGCGAGCGCAACGTCTTGCCGGCGAGTTTCGCCCCCGACTTCGTCAAGGTGACAATGGGCGCCGTGCATGGCCGCGACAGCAACACGCTGATTCTGCTAACACCGCATCTGGACGAATCGAGCGAAGAAGCCATGATCGACGTCGCCACGCTCGACCTGAGCGGCGCGGCGAGCGCGCCGGCCCAGGCGGCGACATTGCGCGGCATGTCGTGGTCGGATGTGTTTCCGGAATTCGTGCGCGACAAACAGGGGGCGGCACTCGTGCTGTTTCGACGGACCGACGCGACCCTCGGCGATTTCTATTTCACCGGCGGCGCGCCGGCGCTCACGCGCTATCCATCCGGAAACGGCCTGGCGCTGGGCGAAGCTCAGGAACTCGGCAAACTACCGGGGCTTTTCTCGGAGACCGTGCGAATCGACCGGCTCGCGCAGTAGCGCGGGCCGGCCGGTCCGATCAAGGTCAGGCCGAAACCTGGAGCGGGTGAACGAACTTCCGGGCGATCGTCATGTAACGATCCGCGGTGTCGTGCAGCGTGTAGCCGGCCAGCTGCCGGTTCGCACGCGGTGTGTCGAGCGCGTACAACAGCGCGCGGCCGTAGGCTTCCGCGTCGGTCGTGTCGACCAGGCTGACGCCGGCAAACGCGCTCGCAAAACCGAACGAGGGAATCCGGCTCGCCACGACTGGAATGCCCGACGCAAGCGCCTCGAGAAAACCAATGCTCTGTGCTTCGAAACGCGACGGCATCGCGAAGACCCGCGAGGCGCGCAGAATCGCGGCGACGTCGGAACGCGGCCCGCCCACCGTCACCTTGCTTTCCAGCCCGAGTTGACGAACCAGCGACAGCACCGCCCTGTGATAGTCGAGATCTTCGACGACACCGCAGAACAACAGACGCGCCTCCGGCTCCGATTGCAGCACGCGCTCGAACGCGCGGATCGTGTCCAGCTGGCTCTTGCCTTCGATATAGCGGCCGAGCTGGACGATCTGTTTCGGGTGCACGCCGATGTCCGGCGCGACGACATCGTTGGCTTCCGAGAACAATTGCGCATCCACGCCATTCGGAATCACGACCATGGAGGGATGCCGGCCAATCTCCCGAAGGTAGTCGTCGATATTCTGCTGCGACACGCCGATGATGGCTCTCGCCCGTCGCGAGAGCAGGCGTTCGGCCCGCTTGAGCGCGCCGTTCTCGAAATCGTTGACGCCGGAATGCATGACCCACGCAATCGGCGTATGGACCGGCAGAAGGCGCACATACAGCCCGGCAAGCGTGGCGTGAGCCACGATGAAATCAGGCCGGAACCGCCGCACCACGCGATACAGGTGCAACAGCTTTCCCACCCTGCCGTAGCGAACCTCGGGAAACAGACACGTGACGCCGGCCGCCTGAAGTTCTGCATGAATGGCGGCGAAATCCTCCTGCTCCGGGAGCAGCGATGTCATGCAGACTTCATGGCCACCGCGCTGATGATGGATGGCCAATCCTTTTACGAGTACTTCCGCCCCGGACAAACGCGGTGCATGAACCAGTTGAAGAATCCTCACGATTTATCTCTCTGGATAACCGCCTTTTTTGCGCAGCGGAGGGATGCCGCCCCCGTTATTGCGGACGCAAAATAACGTCGGCATCCAACAACGTGGTTGGCGCATTCCGCTTTGCAGAGCGCGTCAATGTCCTCGTAAAACAGCGACAGTTCCGCTGCGAAGTCCATGTCGCGAGGAAACCTTACACCCAAGGCCCAGCACTTTTACGCCAACCCCAAGAGCTTTTCGGCTGACTAATGAGCGCTAGCGCCCATTTCTCAGTCGATTGGCCGTGCCAGATAGTTAGGCATCCGTTTCAAATTATTACGACCCCAATTCGGCGTGGCGGAAAAATACTGGTTTGGCCTGACGGATGTTTTCGTGCGATTAAAGCAATTAGTACTGCATTAATGTTCATACGTAACGACTCGTTACTTCTTTTAAGCATACTAATGCGTATCGTTGCGGTCGATTCTTCCCAAACTGAGCTTCCCCGGCTTACAGGACAGTAAAAAGTTCATCGGCTCGCGCCGTGAATTCACGTACTGCGATCTGAATCGCGCTGCTCCTCAACACGCTGGCCGTTTTCGTCGTACCTTCCCCGGTCGTCCGATTCCGCCAAAACCCGCTTCTCCAAGCGGTGCGGTTTCGTATGACAAACGCTTCTCCGCAGAGAAGCGCGTTCGGGGCCGACATCCCGGGAAGGCATCACCTTCGCGCAGCCGCAACGCTGCGTACTCAGGACGCCAGTGTCGAAGCCTCGGTCATCGGCTGGCTTGCAAATGAACCCCGCTGTTCGCTCTACCTCCCAACGCGCTTTGCGCGAGGACGTGGACCCATGATCAGCTAACGCATTGCTTACAGATTGATGAAATCACAGCTACTCCTACTCTCGACACTCTCCCTCGCACTCGCCGGATGCGGCGGCGGCGGCAGTAACGGCGCCGCCAGCACCGCGGCAGCCCAGTCCAACGGCACCAACAGTGCGAGCAACTCGAGCAGCTCGGCCAGCTCGTCTGCCGCTGGCAACGCCAGCACCGGCACCGTTGCACTGAACGCCACCGGCGCCACCGCGGCCATGAGCTGCGCCTCGCCCACCACGTCGGGCGGCTCGGGCAGCGCGACGATCTCCGCCGATACGCCCAGCGCGGACGGCACGCGCATCTTCGCCTCCGGCAGCACCTTCCAGCTCGTCTTCAACACCAACGCGCCGAGCGCGGACACGTTGAACTGGGCCGTCACCGACACGCTCGGCCGCGTCGCCGCGAGCGGCAGCACCGCCGTGCCGAGCGGCGCGAATACCATTACGTTCAATTGCACCTCGACGCTCGCCGGCTATTTCGCGGCGACGGGCACGCTGGCCAAGAACGGCGGCCAGTTGCCGCAAGCCGGTACACGTCCGGTCGGCATCGCCAGCTTCGGCGTGACGCCGAATCTGTCCGGCGTCGTTCCGGCCGTGACCTATGCGCGCCAGGAGCAGCATCGCTTCGGCATGCAGGGCGCGAACGACAACGGTCCGCTGCTCGCCGCGCTGGGCATTTCGTCGACCATCGACGACCGCCAGCTCTCCACCATGGAACCGAACGGACCGAACACGTTCAACCCGTCGGCCGACAATCTCGATCCGTTCTACAAGAGCGGCAACGTGATGCGACTGATCCGCCTCGACGGCATTCCGGCCTGGGCGAGCAGCACCGGCGCCTTCCAGGACGACACGTCGCTGCCGACCGATATTTCGTACTACCAGAGCTATATGAGCCGCGTCGGCACGGAATCGAATGCGATTCGCGCTGCGTACTTCCCGACCCAGTCGGCGAACTACTATCAGGTGACGTGGGAACCGAACCAGATGTGGACCGACACCGACGCCAACTTCGTCGCGTTGTACCAGGCGGTCTACCAGGGCATTCATTCAACCGATCCGCACGCGATGGTGATGGGCCCGGCCGATGCCTTCCCGAGCCTGACCACTTCACACCTGAAGCGCCTCGCGCCGCTCGGCTTCGGCCAATACATCGACGCGGTCGCCACGCACGGTTACTACGACGCGGGCACGTCGCCGTCGCATCCGCCTGAGCGCTACGACAGCGACCCGTCCACCGCGGAAGGTTCGCTGCGCGGCCAGATGCGCGACCTGCGCGCGGAAATGGCCACCGACTATCGGACCGGCATGCACCTGTTCTCGACGGAAGCGGGCATCAGCTACGACCTCGGCACGTCGTACGGCCCGAACTATCCGACCGCGAACGTGTTGTACGCACAAGCGGCGGTCGCGGCGCGCATGCACATCATCACGCTCGGCGAAGGCGCGGATCAAACCTACGTGTTCTACGGCGCGGACTATCCGGATGAAGTCGGCTACGGCACCTTCTTCGACCTGAGCGATGCGCAAGGCGCGTACGGCGCGACCAACATCAGCCCGAAGCCGGTCGCCATGGCGATCAGCGCGATGACGCACACGCTCGACGGCACCACGACGCTCGGTCCTGTGAACGGCACGCCGACCGGCGTCTACGCCTACGCGTTCCAGCAGGTGGGCAACGGCGCGGTTGTCACCGCTTTGTGGGCGCACAACAACAACGTGTGGAGCGCGAGCGCGGGCTTCAGCTCGACCTACAGCGTCGCGTACAGCCTCAACGTCGACGCGCCGGGCACGAGCGGCACCGTGAAGGTGGTCGACATGATGGGCAACGCGACCAATGCGAACTACAGCAACGGTGTGCTGACGCTCAACCTGACCGAATCGCCGGTGTATGTGGTGTCGAACAATGCGTCGGTCGCCAAGGCCAACGCGACGACTCCGGTGGGATACGTCGGCATGTAAGACGCGCGTTTGATGGACCCGAATTCGGGTACTCGGCGGACATGAAAAACGTCAGCCGGCTCATGGGCCGGCTGACGTTATTTTTTTGGCCGCTCGAAACAGGTAACCCAAGTGCGGATCGAGAACGTGTCGCGTCGCGATTTCGAAGCATCGCATCAAGACCTTGAGATTTGTCTTATAGCGATGCGGATTCGAGCTGCCTACAATTTGCTGCTGTCTCGAACCGCAACGGTCTCTTAACTCCGGCAACCGTTCGCGATTCAGCGCGACCCGATCAGAAGATCGCCCCCGCCGCGCGCAATGACGAATGTTTCCTTTTCCTCCAAAAGATCACACAGTGATCCGCCATATCAACCTGCGCCATAACCGATTTCCCGTGAATCGCGTCATTGCGCATCCGCCAGCGACCTCAATGGGCGACGTAAGAAATGAGCACCACCTACCAGATGAACTATAGAACTCCGATCGCAGACAGCTGGAACCACATTCCCCTCTCGACAGCGGAAGCAGCCGAAGACGTCTCGTCGATGCTCGAACGGTTGAAAGCCGAATCGAATTCGCTGGAGTCGTACTTCACCGAACTCGAAAGCGAACTTAAGCGCGTTCATCTCAAACGCAAAGTTGTCGGTAAAAAGTTGGGCGTGCTGTCGGAACTCGTCAAGGATGTCGACGCGCTGCACGCGGAGCCGTTAGTTGCGGTGCAGACAGTGGCTGCCGAACCAGGCATGCACGCGGAAACCGCGGTCGCTCCGCGAAGCTCGCGCAAGAAACAGATGCTGGCCGTTGGGTCCATGATTCTCGTGGCGCTGGCGATCGCTTTCATCGCTCTGGAAAAAACCGGTCAAATCTCTTGCATGACTTGCGCTCCGGCCAGGCTGCCTGGCCTGATGTGAGCCTCGCCTGGACCACCGCCAGGTAAGCGGCTTAAAGCTAGAAACCCCAACGTAAAGCACAAAACAGGCGCACACTACCTTATTGCTCCCTTTCGGAGCAAAAACCGCCAATTGGGGAGTCCATCATGGCAAAAGGTCAAATGCGCAGTAACCGCGAAGTCAAGAAACCGAAGCAGGCGAAGAAACCCCAACCGGCCACTTCGCCATCCGGCGCGCCGCCGATCCGCATAGCACCGAGCGTGTCAGCGACCCAGAAGAAGCACTAAAGCGAGCAAGCCCGCCCACACAGGCGGGCATTCTCCTCAACGAATTACTTCGAAATATCTTCCAGCGCCACATCTCGTGTCTTCGGCCCAAGCGTCCCAATGGCCAGCATCACCACCGCCATCGCACCGGAGATAAACACGAACACGCCGTCCACGCCAAAGCGGCTCAAACATCCCGCGATCACGAACGCGGAGAACATCGCCGAAATCCGGCTCCACGAATAAACGAATCCCACTGCCCGCGCCCGGATACTGGTCGGAAACAACTCGGCCTGATACGCGTGATAGCTATACGAAATAATATTTCCCGCTAGCACGAGACACACGCCCAGGCTCACCAGCAAGACCGTCTCGCGCGCCTGGCTAAACGCCAGCCCGCACACCACATTCACGCCCGCCATGCAGATGATCACCGTCTTGCGCTCGAAGCGGTCGGCAATCAGCAATCCCAGCAATGGCCCGAGCGGCGCGGCAATCGCGATGATGCTCGCGTACATCAGACTCGTCGTCACCGTGATGCCCTGCTTGATCAGCAAGGTCGGAATCCAGTTCGCGAAGCCGTAATAGCCCATCGTCTGAAACACGTGGAAGATGATCAGCATCAGCGTGCGCTTGCGATACGGCGGCACCAGCAGATCGCGAAACGCCGCCCGTGCGCGCACCGGTTCGGGCAAGGCCGGTTCCGGCAACGGTCGTCCGTATTCACGCTCTACGCGTGCTTCGAGCCGCGTCATGATCGCGTCCGCTTCGTCAATGCGGCCTTTCTGCGCGAGCCAGCGCGGGCTCTCCGGCAAACGCAAACGGATCCACCACACCACGATCGCGCCGACCACGCCCGTCAGCACAACCAGACGCCAGCCATCCAGACCGAAGTAACGATGCGGCACCAGCAGATACGAGAGAAACGCGACGATCGGCACCGCGCAAAAGCCGACCGCCTGCGAGCATGCCGACGCCCGGCCGCGCACATGCTTCGGCACGAGTTCGGAGATGTACGTGCCGATCGTGACGATCTCCACGCCAATGCCGATGCCCGCGATGAAACGCCAGAGATTGAGCCCGAGCGCTGTGTCCTGAAACGCCATGATGATGTTGGCCGCCGTGTACCAGAGCAGCGACCAAGTGAAGATCGCTCGCCGGCCAAAACGGTCGGCGAGAAACCCGCACGCCGCCGTGCCGATGAACAGGCCCGCGAACAACGCCGCAATGAAACTCGCCACGCCGCTCGTGCCGAACAGGCCGTGCGTGGTCGCGGTGAGAATGCCGCTGCGCACGAGTCCCGGGGCGATGTAGCCGGAGAACATCAGGTCGTACAGTTCGAAGAAGAGCCCGAGGCTCAGCAGCATTACCAGCTTCCAGATCGAACGCGTGGCCGGCAGGCGGTCGAGCCGCGCGGAAATACGCGCGCCATCGAGCGCGATTTCGTCCGCGCGGCCGTCCGCCGATGCGCCCGCGCCAGAGGGCAATCCGCCGAGCGCGCCGGCATCGCCGACCGCCGTTGCATATACCGCTTGATTCGACGACTTCATCGTCTGTCTCCTTTGTCCGGTCTTGCGCCGGATGAGATTGATTTGACTGCGTTCGATGCATCGAGCATCGCCGCGCTCAGGCAATGACTTCACGCTGCTTCACGCGGCACCTGATTCGAGCCGCCGCCCAGCGCCGCGACCTGCGCTTCGTCATAGCCCAGGTCGCGCAGCACTTGCGCGGTGTGCTCGCCGATCTTCGCGATCGGTTGACGCGGCTGCAGACGCGCCCCGTCGAGTGAAATCGGCAGCAGAGGCATGGCGGTTTCGCTGCCGTCGTCGAGCGTCAGGCGAGCCAGACCGCCGCTCTCGTTCAGATGCGGATCGTCGAACAGCTCTTCGGGCTTCGTGATCGACGCGAACGGGATATGGTCGCGCTCGAACTGCGGCACCAGCGCCGCGCCTTTGAACTGGCTCAGCGTTTCGCCGAGCGTCTTCAACAGCCATTCGCGCGCCAGCACGCGGTCGTTGTTGGTGGTGAGGCGCGGGTCGGCCAACAGATCCGCGCGGCCGAGAATCGCGCACAGCGCGCGCCACTGCCCGTCGCCGGTCGCGGCGATGAACATCTGCTCGCCGTTGGCGAGCGTGAACACGTCGTACACGGCCCATGCGCTGATGCGCTCGGGCATCGGCGCCGCCGGCACGCCGGTCGCGGCAAACTGCTGCATGTGCTGCGCGGACAGCAGCACGCAGTTCTCGAATAACGCGCTCTGCACTTCCTTGCCGCGTCCGCTCGCGTGCCGTTCGTGCAACGCGGCGAGCACGCCGATCGCACCGAACATGCCGCCCATGATGTCGTTGACCGAACTGCCCGCGCGCAGCGGACGGCCCACCGGTCCGGTCATGTAGGCAAGGCCGGCCATCATCTGCACGACTTCGTCGAGGGCGAGACGGTGTTCATACGGACCGCTCAGGAAGCCCTTGTGCGAGACGTAGATGAGCTTCGGATTGCGCTCGCGCAACGAAGCGTAATCGAGACCGAGGTTCGCCATGCGGCCCGGCTTGAAGTTCTCGACGAACACATCGGCGCTATCGACCAGCTTGCGCAGCGCGGCCAGTCCCGCTTCGCTATCGAGGTCGAGCGCCACGCTCTTCTTGTTGCGATTGAAGGTACGAAAAAAACCCGCGCCGGTGCCGAGCAGACGGCGCGTGCCGTCGCCGCGCGGCGGCTCGACCTTGATCACTTCGGCGCCGAGGTCGCCGAGAATCATCCCGCAGGTCGGACCCATCACCATATGCGACAACTCGATCACGCGAATGCCCGCGAGCGGCAGCGCGCCCGGCTGCGGCAAGGAAGCAGCAGCAGCGGCTGAAGTAGAAGAAAGCGGATTCATTGCAGTACCTGCGAGTCGGAGGATTCGAAACGTTGACGGGCCGCGCTGAACTGCTTCGGCAAGCCGGCGCGCGCCAGATAGCCGTACAGCGGTTCGCCGGGCAAAGCGTCGGCGAGCACGGCGCGCGACGCGAGCAGACGGTCGAGGTCGATGCCGGTCTCATAGCCCATGCTGTCGAGCATGAACACGAGGTCTTCGGTGTTGACGTTGCCGGTCGCGCCGGGCGCATGCGGACAGCCGCCGAGCCCGGCAAGCGACGCGTCGAATTCGCGGATGCCGTGTTGCAGCGCGACCAGCGTATTCGCGAGACCGAGACCGCGCGTATCGTGGAAATGCAGCGAGCGCAGCTTGCCGCCCACGACGTCGCGCACCAGTTCGATGACCTCGCCGATCTGGCGCGGCGTCGCTTCGCCGGTGGTGTCGCCGAGCGCGATCACATCGGCGCCCGCTTGCACCGCGGCGCCCGCGATCGCGGCGATATCCGCGTACGGCACGGCGCCTTGCAGCGTGCAACCGAACACCGTCGATAACCCGGCGATCAGTTCGACGCGCCGCGCGCCCGCTTTCGACGCGCCGTCGATCAACTCGCGCATCGCCGCGAGCGCCTCGATCATTTCGGCCGGCGTCTTGCGCACGTTCGCGAGGCTATGCGCGGTGCTTACCGAAATCGGCGCGACGATCCGGTGCACGCCGGATTCGAGCGCACGTTGCGCGCCCTTCAGGTTAGGCACCAGCGCCGTCACGATCAGATCGTCGTAGGTGAGCGCGTGGGCGATAACTTCGTCGGCGTCGGCCATCTGCGGCAGCAGTTTCGCCGGCACGAAGGAGGCGACTTCCATATGGCGCACGCCGGCGGCATACGCGGCGTCGATCCAGCGCCGTTTGAACGCGGTGGGCATCGTGCGGGCGATGCTTTGCAGACCGTCTCGCATACCGACTTCGGTCACGACGACGCACTCCTGGATGTCACTCATGGTCTTGAATCCCGGTCTTGGATGCCGCGGAGAATGCGGGGAATGAAGCAACTGAGTGACAGCGTGCCCGCGCATCACTGCGCGGGAAAGTCTGCGTTGGCGACGCACTCCATCGCCGCTCGCGATGGCGGCTCAGGCAGGCGGGACGGGCGTGAGCCGTCGCAAAGGGGAAACCCTTAAGGGCTTTTCAGAGTGAGGACAGCAGGCAGATCGGGGCCGAGTTTGGGCTTAGGCGCTCAAGCCGCGTTCAACAGATGATCGAGCAGATGCGACGCCGCGAGCGTCAGCGCCTGGCGGTCGCGCATGCAAATCACGAAGCGCCGTTCGGCCCAGGCTTCGCGCAAGGGCACGGCCATGATGCCGTATTCGTCGGCGGCATGACGGGGCAGCGCTTCGCGCGGCAGGATCGCGACGGCGAGACCGGCCTGGATGAAACGATAGGCGG
Organism: Paraburkholderia aromaticivorans; assembly: GCF_012689525.1. Taxonomy (NCBI): domain Bacteria; kingdom Pseudomonadati; phylum Pseudomonadota; class Betaproteobacteria; order Burkholderiales; family Burkholderiaceae; genus Paraburkholderia; species Paraburkholderia aromaticivorans. Next base: position 641,175 of record NZ_CP051516.1, on the reverse strand, counting down.
CGTCGAACGTCGACACGTAGGTGCGATAGTTAAGTTCGCGGCCCTTTTCCACCGCGATGCGCTGCATCAGCGCATTCACGGACGCATTCGACGACAGTCCGAGGTGGTCGAACGCCAGCGTCTGCTCGAAACTGATCGCGGCCTCGCCCGCGAGCGGATGATCGCGCGGCACGATCAGCGCGAGGTGATCGGCACGATAGGGCACGACGTCGAGACTGCCCATCGGCACGACGTCGCGGCAAATGCCGAGATCGGCGACGCCCTCTTCCAGCCCTCGCACGATTTCCGCGCTCACGCGCTCTTCGACGTCCACGCGAATTCGCGGGTTCGCCTTCAGAAACGCCGACAGCGCCTCGGGCAGAAACTCGACCATCGACGACACGTTCGCCAGCACGCGCACATGGCCACGCGCGCCGGCCGCGTATTCGCTGAGTTCGGCCTGCAGGCGTTCGTGGCCGCGCATGATGAGCCTCGCATGCCGCAGCAGCGCCTCACCGGCGGCGGTCGCGCGCACGCCGCGCTGGCTGCGCGAGAGCAACGCGACGTCGACCAGCGCCTCGAGATCGGCGAGCCGCTTGCTGACCGCCGACGGCGCGATGAACTCGCGTTCAGCCGCGCGCGCGATCGTGCCTTCCTCGCAGACGGCAATGAACAAGCGCAAGGTCACCTGATCGATCTGCCACATGAGCGGGCGTGCTCCCAAGGTTTGAAGTGGGAAAATTATGCCCGACGATGACGGCGGCCGAGTCGATCTCAGGGTATCCACGGCGGGAGCTGCTTGGGTCGGTCGAGCCGTTTGAGCCGTTTGAGCCGCCTCAAACTGCGATCACGCCCACACTTGCCCAGTTTTTCCGGCCTGGCTATGCTCAAGGGCTTGCCAGCCGCAAGCATCTCCGCAGCATCCGAATCGCGGCACGAACCAGAACAATCAACCAGAGATCGCCATGTCCGCCACCAGCCTCTTCCTCACCGCCGCAGGCGTCGGCCTCGCGATTGCCGCGCCGGTCGGCCCGATGGGCATGCTGTGTATCCGCCGCACGCTGACCGGCGGTCCGCGTGCCGGACTCGCCATCGGTTTCGGCATCGCAACCGGCGATGCCGCCTATGGACTGATCGCGGCGCTCGGCCTCGTCAGCATCTCGCAGTTCATGCTCGCGTACGACCGGCCCTTGCATCTGCTCGCCGGGTTGTTCCTGTTGTATCTGGGTGTGCGCACGCTGCTGCAGAAAGCGCCCGCCGACGCGTCGAACGGCACTGGTAACGATGCAAACAACGGCGACGGCAAGCTCGCACAAGTGGGCCGCGCCGGCACGCTGCGCGCGTACGCGAGTTCATTGCTGCTCACGCTGACCAATCCGCAAACGGTCATCATGTTCGCCGCGCTGTTCACGACGCTTGCCCCGCGCGGCGCGTTTTCATCGAGCATCGCGCTGACCACGGTCGGCGGCGTGTTTTGCGGTTCGATCGCGTGGTGGTGTTTTCTCGTGACCGTGGTGTCGCTCGCGCGCCATGCGATCGGCAGCAAACTACGCGTGGCCATCGACCGGATTGTCGGGTTCACGCTGGCGGCGTTCGGCGTCGTGGAAATTCGCCGGGCACTTTGAGCGGGCCTCAGCGCACAGCGCCACGTGCTAGCGCTGCGGCTGCGTCCTCAGTTTCACGAACGCCCGCGCAACGCCACGACCACCACGCCGGCAATCGCCAACAACCCACCGCATAGCGTCGCGAGCCCCGGGCGCTCACCGGTCAGCAGCGCGGACAACGCTGTCGCCACGGCCGGCGTCAGATAGAGAAAATTGGCCGCGCGCGCCGCGCCGAAATGACCGAGCGCGAAGGTCCACGTCGCATAACCGAGCGCCGCCGGAAACACGCCGAGCACTAGCACCGCCTGCAGCGTGCCGGGCGGCGCGCCGTCGAGCGAATGCAACGCGCCCGGCAGCCATGGCGTCAGCAGCAGCGCGCCGGCCAGCAATGTGTAGGCGGTGCAGGTCAGCGCGCCGTAGACCGGAATCAGACGCCGCTGCAGCACGAAGTAACTCGCGGAACACAGCGCGGCGCCGAGAATCAGGGTGCTGCCCGCGCCGAGCGTCAGGCCGCCCGGCTGGCCGCGCGCAATCAGGGCGATACCCGCGAGGCTTATCAGCGAACCGAGCCATCCCCAGCGGTTGAAACGCTCGCCGAGTAGGACGGCTGCCAGCAGCGCCGTAAAAATCGGCAGCGTATTGACGATGAAACTCGCCGCGCCCGCAGCCACCGTCTTTTCACCGGTATTGAGCAGCGCGTTGTAGAGCGCGATGCCGAGAAAACCGCACAACGCGAAGCGCAGGCCGTCGGGCCATGTCGGCAGACGCGGGCGCCGGTAGGCGAGCCACACGAGCACCAGCAGCACCGCCGTGGCGAATCGCGCCGACGCCAGTTGCAAAGGCGGCAAGCCTTGCAAGCCGATGCGGATGAATGGAAACGCGGACGCCCACGAGACAATCGTGAAGGCGACCGCACCTGCCGCCAACAGCGGCTGACGCGCAAAGCGCGAGGGACGGGGCGAAGTCAGTGTGTTCATAGCGCGATCGTGCCTTGGCATGAGCTGCTAAGCTAGAACACAAATGAACACTGTGATGTGAATATGGCTCACACCTCGCCACACGCCGCATCAGCCCGGCCGCCACTCGCCAGCCTCGAAACCGTCTGCCACGTCGCCCGCGAAGGCTCGTTCCTCGCCGCCGCGGAAGCCGCCGGCCTCACGCATGGCGCGATCAGCCGGCGAATCGCCGCGGTTGAAAACTGGCTTGGCATGACGCTGTTCGAACGCCATGCCCGCGGCGTGCGGCTGACACCGGACGGGCAGCGGTTTGTCGGCCGGATCGAGCAGGCTTTTGGCATCATCGACAGCGCGGCGGACCAGTGGCGCTCGCCGCGCAGCCCGCAACTGGTCAAGCTGAGCGTGGTGCCCGCGTTCGCCAAGCTGTGGTTCTTCGAGCGCCAGGCGGCGTTCGAAACCGAGGCGCCGGCGCTGCGCATCCAGCTCGACATCGACCACCGCAACGCCGACATCGTCAGCGGCGACGCGGATCTGGCCATTCGCTACGGGCGTGGCAACTGGCGTCATCTGGAGGTCAAGCCGTTCCTGCCGGAGACCCTGTATCCGGTGGCGCATCCCGCACTGGCCGCGCAACTGGCGAAGCAGCGGCATAAGCGCGGCGACGCGGCGCTGCTGGACGTGCCGCTGCTGCACGACTCGGACGTGACCGGCTGGCGCGCATGGTTCGATGCGCTGGGCATGCCGTTGAAACCGCGCCTGCAGGACCGGCGATTCGAAGACTACACGCTGGTGCTGGCCGCCGCGGAAGCGGGACTCGGCGTGGCGCTGGCGCGTGTGCCGCTCGCCGACGCCTATCTGCAGCGCAGCGGCCTCGTGCGCGTCAGCCGCCATGAAGTCGCCTCGCCACTGACGTACCACTTCGTGCACGCGAAAGGCGAGACCCGGCCCGAAGTACTCGCGCTGATCGACCGTATGCAGGCGGCGCAGCACACCGCTTCATACGCGAACGCGGCAGTTTTGCGACAATAGCGGCTTTCGCCGCGCCGCGGCGGCCTTCCCGCCGCCCTCCATCGACTGTCGAAGGCCGGCGCGCCGGCCTTGCCGCCCATAACCCGTCCAACCCACCCGACCGCCAGCGGTCCGCTCAATGGCACTTCCCCACATCGATCTGCTGTACTCCGTCTCCGGCCTGTTCGTCGGCTTTCTGGTCGGACTGACGGGCGTCGGCGGCGGCTCGCTGATGACGCCGATCCTGGTCCTGCTGTTCAATGTGCATCCGGCCACCGCGGTCGGCACCGACCTGCTGTATGCGGCGGCCACCAAGGCGACCGGCACGCTCGTGCACGGCCTGAAAGGCTCGGTCGACTGGCAGATCACGCTGCGCCTCGCCGCCGGCAGCGTGCCGGCCGCCACCATCACGCTGATCCTGCTGCATCGTTATGGGATGGACACGCCGGGCGCCAGCCGGCTGATCCAGGTCGTGCTCGGCGCGGCGTTGCTGGTGACGGCGGTGGCGCTGGTGTTTCGTCCGCAACTCGCGGCGCTCGGCGCGCGCAAACAGCGCACGCCGCGTCAGGGACGCACGCTCGCGCTCACCATGCTGACCGGCGCGGTGCTCGGCGTGCTGGTGTCGTTGACTTCGGTCGGGGCGGGCGCGATCGGCGTGACGGTGTTGTTGCTGCTCTATCCGCTGCTGCCGACCACGCGCATTGTCGGGTCGGACATCGCGCACGCGGTGCCGCTCACCCTGCTAGCGGGCGCGGGCCACTGGCTGCTGGGCTCGATCGACTGGTCGATGCTGCTGTCGTTGCTGGTGGGGTCGCTGCCGGGCATCGCGATCGGCAGTTATCTGTCGTCGCGCGCGCCGGACGCGCTGCTGCGCAACCTGCTCGCCGCCACGCTCACGCTAGTCGGCGTGCGCCTCGTGCTGGCGTGAAACCGCGTCAAGAATATCGACGCGCGCCGGCTCGAAAGTCCAGCGGCTACTTGAAGAACCGGCAGGTCAGATCGGACTCGAACTGCCGGATCCATTGACCGTGACGATCGTGATAGGACTGCGCCCAGCCGCCGCGCCGCACGGTGACGAGACGCTCATGCGCCGCGTCGCTCGGATCCGCGCAGGCACTGATATCGAAATGCACCGGTGCAAAACCGTGCCGCGCGCACACCAGTTCGAAAGCCGCCCGATCGCCAATGGGCAGATCGGTGTAGCGCAAAAGCGAGGTTTCCATGGCGTTGACTCCGGTTCCCTACGCATCACAGTACGCTTCGCAACGCGTCAGCAGTGTGTCACAGCGCACAGACGGACCGTGGCCGCGCCGCCATCCCGTTCGAAACGGCTGGGCCCCAGCATCGCCGCTTCAATAATCGCCAAATAGAATAAAAAAAGGCTCCGGTTTTTTGCCGGAACCTTGGTGCACGTCTGCATCACGATGGCGCATGACGGCGTGAACCGCCCGCGCCAGGTGCCGCAGCCTGCTTACTGCTGCACAACGGTCAGCTTGTTCGACACCGACGTCACGCCGGCGACGCCCTTGGCGGCCTGGCCGGCAGCGTCGATCTGGCCTTGGTCAGGCACCGAACCCGTGAGGGTCACCGCGCCGCCACGAGCACGCACGGCGATGTTCGACACGTCGATGCCTTGCGCCTTGGCCAGCGCGCTACGCACCTTGCGGCCCAGCTGGCTGTTCGCCTTCTTGGTCGACGTGGCGCTGGCAGCCGGCGCGGCGGTCGTGCCGGTTGCCGTTGCGTCGCTTGCCTGAGCGTACACATTGCACGCCACTACCATTGCCACAACCGAGCCCAGCGTTTTCAGAAAACCGACCGATTTCATAGCTTTTCTTCTCCTTTGCTTCACATTGGACCGCATATACAAGCGGCTTCGTTACGACTTCCGGCGGCCATGCCAGGCGCGCGCGACAAGGCGCGCCCGAGCAACGGCCGACTATGGCTGTAACACGATGTGCGAGAGGCGAGAGAGGCCGGTTGCCGTTGCCGCCTGCGATGACGGGCATGCAGTGCGGTACGAAAACCGGCAAGCCGCGAGGTCCGCCGACGCGCCCGGTTCTTGTGTATCGTGCCGGGTCGCGCCGCGCAAACATCCGTTCGCGGCAGCGATGCACAATTTAATCTAGCCGGGCCAGAAGCGCAAAGGGTTTAGTCGGGTTTAGTCATACTCAGCGGCGTGAATAGCGTCAGGCGCGCGGACAGTCACGCCACGTTCACGATTTGTTACGGGTTTGTCGGCGCTGGCCGCCGCCGCGCGTTCCGCCGGACGGCGAATCTCAGGTACCATCGGCGCGACGCGCGCTGCCGCACTGCCGCGCGGCTTGCGCGCCATTCACGGCAGCCGGGCCGGCGCGAGCGTTTCGCCCCGGTTTGCGCGCCGCAGAGCGCCGCCCCTGTTCACTTTCGACCGTAGCCGTCACGTCATCCGATGAAGCCAGCCACCGGCCGCAAAAGCCCTCCCCGTCTCGTCGCCCGTTTTGTCGCGATCTCCTGGCGTGATCTCGCGGTCTCGTTCGGGCCGATCCTGCTGATCGTCGCCGTCGCGATCTGGGTCGCCGTGCGGCTGATCCAGCCGGCGCCGCCCAGCACGCTGACCATCAGCGCCGGCCCCGAAGGCAGCACCTTCTGGACCGCGGCGCAAAAGTACAAGGCGATTCTGGCCCGCAACCGCATCACGATGAACGTGCTGTCGTCCGAAGGTTCGCTGCAGAACCTCAAGCGGCTGTCCGACCCGAAGTCGGGCGTCGATGTCGGCTTCGTGCAGGACGGCGTCGCGCCCGGCCCGGCGGCCGAAGGGCTGATGTCGCTCGGCAGCGTGGCCTATGTGCCGCTCGCGATCTTCTATCACGGGCCGGCCGTCACGCGGCTTTCCGAATTCAAGGGCGAGCGGCTCGCGGTCGGCGCCGAAGGCAGCGGCACGCGCGAACTGGCGCTCGCGCTGCTCAAGGCCAACGGCATCGTGCCGGGCGGCGCGACCAAACTGCTGCCGCTCTCTGGCGACGACGCCGCCGAAGCACTCGTCTCCGGCAAGGTCGACGCAGCGTTCCTCGCGGGCGATTCGGCGCAACCCGCGGTGATGGGCAAGCTCTACCGCACGCCGAACGTGCAGCTCTACGATTTCTCGCAAGCCGACGCCTACACGCGCCGCTTTCCCTACCTGACGCAACTCGAAATGCCGATGGGCGCGTTCGACCTCGGCAAGAACCTGCCGTCCGCGCCGATTCATATGGTGGCGCCGACCGCCGAGCTGGTGGCGCGCGACTCGCTGCACCCCGCGCTGTCCGACCTGTTGATCGAAGCCGCGCGCGAGGTGCATGGCAAGGCGAACATCATGCAGCGCGCCGGTGAATTCCCCGCACCGCTCGCGCACGATTTCCCCATCAGCGACGACGCCGCACGCTACTACAAGTCGGGCAAGAGCTTCCTCTACCGGATCCTGCCGTTCTGGCTCGCGAGTCTCGCCGACCGCTTGCTGGTGGTCGTGGTACCGCTGATCGTGTTGCTGGTGCCGGCCTTGCGTCTGGTGCCGTCGTTATATGCATGGCGGGTGAAATCGCGCATTTACCGCTGGTACGGCGCGCTGATCGCGATCGAACGCAACGCGCTCAGTGACCATTCGCCCAGCGAACGCGCCTCGCTAATCGAACGGCTCGACGCGATCGAGGAGTCCGTCAACGGTCTGAAGATGCCGCTCGCCTATGCGGATCAGTTCTACGTGCTGCGCGAGCATATCGGCTTCGTGCGTCAGCGGCTCACTCAGGCCCGCGACGCCCAGCGCGACGATGCCGGTAGCGAAGCGGAAAACGCGGAGACCGGTTCAGGCGAACGTGGCACAAAGCCCACGCCACCCGACGCGAACGAAGCGGCCGAAATCGGCGAAACGCGCGAGGACCACAGCGCCAAACCATATTGACGGGTGCAAGCCGCGGCTGCACCGCGTAAGATCATTACAAATCCGACGGTCCAGCAGATGCGCCGTGCGGAACAGGCAATTCGGGAGACATTTATGACCGTTGGCATCGACGTCAGGCAACCGCTGTGGTTTTACGACTTTGTCTCGCCGTTCACCTACCTGTTGCTGGAGCAGCACGACAAATGGCCGGGTTTCGACTTCGCGTTCACGCCGGTCGTACTGAACGATCTGTATCGTCACTGGGGACAGCGGCCAGCTTATGGCGTGCCGTCGAAACGCACCTTCCTGTACCGGCACGCGCTGTTTCGCGCGGAACAACTCGGCATTCCGTACAAGATGCCGCCGGCGCATCCCTTCGATTCCATGAAGCCGCTGCTGCTCGCCACCGCGGCGAACGGCGACATCCAATTCGTGCGCGAGATCTTCCGTTTCATCTGGCGTGAAGGCCGCGATCCGTCCACCGAAGCAGCCTTTGCCGAGTTGTGCGACCGTGTGGGCATGCCCGACGGTCCGGAGATCATCAGAAGCGCGGCTGTGATGGCGCAATTGCAGCGCAATACGGCGGATGCGATCGGCCTGGGCGTCTACGGCGTGCCGACCTTCTTTCTGAACGATCAATTGTTCTGGGGTGAGGACGCGTTGCCCATGGTGCTGTACTGCGCGCGCACGCCGAACTGGCTCGAATCGCGAGAAGTCAAACGGATCAGTTCGCTGCCGTCGGGGCTCGTAGACATTCAGTCGTAGGCGATACGTAAGCGTAGCGCGGACAAAACGCGCGCCGCACGGCGCTTGCGCGGGTTTGTCGCGGCAAAAGAGCCCTGCTGATGCCGGCCATACAGTGCCCGCTATGCTGCTACACCGCAAACGGGCCTAAGGTTATGACCTTCGCGCCGCGCGCGTTGGCGCTGCGCTCTCGCGAGATTCTCGCGGGCGGCTCCGTACGACGCCTCATCGGATCCGATCCGTTTGCCCCGCCTTGCTTAGACCATGGACGACACTGCCGCCTCCCTCGATATCTGGCTCGTGCGCGTGCTGCGCACGCTGCTGGCCGAGCGCAGCGTCACGCAGACCGCGTTGCGTCTGAATCAGACCCAACCCGCCATCAGCACCGCGCTGCGCAAACTGCGCGAGACGCTGAACGACCCGATCCTCGTGCGCGGCAAATCGGGCATGGTGCCGACCGAATATGGGGAATCGCTGCTGGCTTCCGCGCAACGCGTGCTGCGCGATGTGGACTTCGTGGCGACGCCGCACGGCGACTTCGATCCCGGCCGCTCGCGCCGCACGTTTCGCGTGGCCGCGCCGGATTATCTGAACGACTTCTTCATGCCGACTGTGATCGCGCAGTTTCGCGAAGCGGCGCCGCATGCGCGGCTGGAGATCGGTTCGCTCAGCCCTTTGCTCGATTATTCCGCCGCGCTCGACGCCGGCGAACTCGACCTGGTGATCGGCAACTGGCCAAAGCCTGAGCCGCGTTTCGAGCGCAGCGATCTGTTCTCCGACACTGTGGTGTGCATGATGCGCGCCGATCATCCGCTGACGCGCATGCCGTTGACGCGCGAAGCGTATCTCGCCGCGCCGCATCTCGCGCCGACGCCGTATAGCGGCGCGAGCAGCGGCGCCATTGACATCGGTTTCGCGCGGGCGCGCGCCGAGCGCCGCATCGTCGCCACGCTGCCCTACTTCGGACTGGTGCCGCAAACGCTGCTGCAATCCGATCTGATCTTCACGACGACGCGCCGCTTCGCGATGCACTACGCGGACATGCTGCCGCTCGCGGTGGTCGACGTGCCGATTCCGTTCCCGCGCATCAAGTGCTATCAGTTGTGGCATCCGCAGCCGGATCGGCCGAGCGATGTCGGCTGGCTGCGTGCGCTGATGTCTCAAGTGTCGGACACGCTGGTCGCGCAGAAGGTGCGTCGCGCGAAACGGGCGCCCAAAAAGGAAACGTCAGCCGCAATGGGCTGACGTTTTAAATTTGCAGTTCGATGGGCGCCGGTCGAGCGCCTCGTCCTGACTCCATCTATTGCTTAGACACTCGCGCAGAGCTGCTGCGTCGCGAGTTGCGCCACGACCTGCCGCGTGCGAATCTGCAGCAACTCCGCGCACACCGCCACGGCAATCGCCGAGGGCGCCTTATCGACGATACCGGCCACGCCGATCGGACACGTCATCTCCACCAGCCGGTCCAGATCCACGCCACGATCGAGCAAACGACGCTCGAATTTCACGCGCTTCGTCTTCGAACCGATCATGCCGAAGTAGGTGAAATCGCGCCGCCGCATGATGCGTGCGGCGAGCGAGAAATCGAGCGCGTGGTTATGCGTCATCACGAGAAAGTATGCGCCGGGCGGCGCCGTATCGACGATCGCATCCGGCGTGTCGGTCGCTTCGATCTGCACGTTGGCCGGCGTTTCGTCGGGGAACAGTTCGTCGCGCTCGTCGACCCACTGGACGACGCACGGCAAGCTGCCGAGCAGCTTGATGAGCGCGTGCCCGACGTGCCCGGCGCCGAACAGCACGATATGCATCGGCGCCGGACGCGGCATCTGCACGGCGCTACGTCGGCCGATCTGAACGGACGAAAAATCGTTCATGGCGATCATTCCAGTGAGTGTGTTGTTCACGTGCTTCTTTCCCGGCTCATTGCTACGCTACGGCCACGCTTATTGCCGCGACGCTGCGGTTGCAGCCCGCACCGCGCCGACCGCCTTGAGGATTTCCTCGCTGGTCGCGGGCGCATTCAGCGGCGGATTGACCTTGTGGTCGCCGACTGCCGACACCGCATCGCGCACGGCGAAGAACACCGAGAACGGCAGCAGCAGCGGCGGCTCGCCGGTCGCCTTCGAACGATGGATGCTGTCCTCCGCGTTGCGGTTCTTGAAGAGGCGCACGCGGAAATCGGGCGGCGTATCGTTGACGGTCGGAATCTTGTAGGTGGACGGCGCATGCGTCATCAGCTTGCCGCCCGCGTTCCACCAGAGTTCTTCGGTCGTGAGCCAGCCCATGCCCTGAATGAACGCGCCTTCCACCTGGCCAACGTCGAGTGCAGGATTCAACGAAGCGCCCACGTCATGCAACGCGTCCGCGCGCAGCACGCGCATTTCGCCGGTCAGCGTATCGATCACCACTTCCGATACGGCCGCGCCGTACGAGTAGTAGTGGAACGGCCGGCCTTGCAGCTTCGATTGATCCCAGTAGAGCTTGGGCGTCGCGTAGAAGCCGTCTGACCAGAGTTGAACACGCGCGACGTAGGCCTTCGCGATCACTTCTTCGAACGGTACGATCACCTCGCCGACCACCACGCGGTCATGCATGAAGCGCACTTCCGACGCGCTGACATTCCCCGCGCCGTAACGCTCGGCGGCAAACGCAGACAGACGTTCGCGCAACTGACGCGCGGCGTCCTGCGCGGCCTTGCCGTTCAGATCGGAACCCGTCGAGGCCGCCGTCGCCGACGTGTTGGCGATCTTGCTGGTGTCGGTGGCCGTCACGCGAATGCGGTTGAAGCCAATGCCCAGTTCATGCGCGACGACCTGCGCGACCTTGGTATTCAAGCCCTGGCCCATTTCGGTGCCGCCGTGGTTCACCAGCACCGAACCGTCGGTGTAGATGTGCACGAGCGCGCCTGCCTGGTTGAAGTGGGTCACGTTGAACGCGATGCCGAACTTGACCGGCGTCAGCGCCATGCCCTTCTTCAGTATTTCGTTGTTCGCGTTGAACTCGTTGATCGACGCGCGACGTGCGCGGTATTCGCTGGTTGCTTCGAGTTCGTCGATCAACTCGTGAATCACGTTGTCTTCGACGACCTGGCCATACGGCGTCTGGTTACGTTCCGTCTTGCCGTACAGATTGCGGCGACGCACGTCGAGCGAATCTTCACCCACCGAGCGCGCCACGTTGTCCATGATGTATTCGATCGCGAATGCGCCTTGCGGACCGCCGAAGCCGCGGAACGCCGTATTCGACTGCGTATTGGTCTTGCCGCAGAAGCCGTCGATCGTGACGTCGGAGAGCCAGTACGCGTTGTCGAAGTGGCACAACGCGCGCGTCATCACCGGACCGGACAGGTCGGCGGAGAAGCCGCAGCGCGAGGTCATGTCGACCGTCACGCCGTCGATCACGCCTTTGTCGTCGTAGCCGACTTCATACGTGTAGTGGAAGTCGTGGCGCTTGCCCGTGACCATCATGTCGTCGTCGCGGTCCGGACGCAGTTTCACCGGGCACAGCAGCTTCCATGCGGCGAGCGCCGCGCAGCACGCGAACAGACCCGATTGCGATTCCTTGCCGCCGAAGCCGCCGCCCATGCGACGGCATTCGATCAGCACGTTGTGCGACGCCACGCCCAATGCATGCGCGACCATGTGCTGCATTTCGGTCGGATGCTGCGTCGAACAGTAGACGTGCATGCCGTCATCGTCCTTCGGCACCGCGTAGGAAATCTGGCCTTCCAGATAGAACTGTTCCTGGCCGCCGAGCAGCATCTCGCCGGCTTCGCGACGCGCGGCACGGGCGATTTTTGTGTCCGCTTCGCCGCGCGCGAGTTTCATCGGCGGCAGGACGTGCTGGTTTGCGGCGCGCGCCTGCTGCGCGGTCAGGATCGCCGGCAATTCCTCATAGACGATCTCGGCGCGGCGCGCCGCAAGACGCGCGGTGTCGTGCGACGTCGCGACCACGATGAAGATCGGCTGGCCGATGTATTGCACGAGGCCGTCGGCGAGAATCGGATCGTCGCCGTGGATGATCGGGCCCACGTCGTTGACGCCAGGAATGTCGCCGGCGGTGAAGACCGCGACCACGCCCGGCGTGGTACGCACCTTGTCGAGCGCGATCGAGACGATCTTCGCGTGGGCTTTCGTCGACAGTCCGAGCGCGGCGTGCAGCGTGCCGGCGAGCGTCGGAATGTCGTCGGTGTACGTGGCGCGGCCGCTCACGTGCAGATGCGCGGACTCGTGCGGACGCGAGACGTGGACCTGGGTGAAGTCGTCGAGTTCCTTGAGGTCTTTCAGGAACGGTTCGGCGTGCTGATTCATTGTTGGGTTCTCCGTATCCTTTGGCTTCTTAGGCGCCGACCGGCGCACAGGCCGGGGCGACCGCGCGTACATCCAGCGCGCTCTTCGGCAGCGGATTGTTCGGGCGCGTTTCGAGCCAGAAGCGGTACACCGTGTTTTTCGCCGATTCGAGGCGGTAGTTGCTGGTCGCGCGCATGTCCGACAGCGGCGCGTAGTCGTTGCCGAGCGCGAGCATCGCGGCATGCGCGGTGGCTTCGTGCCATTCGGCGTCGCGCAACACGGCTTCCACGTGCGTCGCCCGCTTGGACGTGGCGGCCATGCCGCCGAACGCGATGCGCGGCTCGCGAATCAGGTTGCCGTCGGCGATGAACGAGAACGCGGCGCACACGGCCGAGATGTCCGAGTCGAAACGCTTCGAGAGTTTGTAAGTGCGGAACTGCAGGTTCTGACGCACGCCAGTGCGCGACGGCACTTTCAGCCCGACGACGAACTCGTGTTCCGCCATGTCCTTCTTCTGATACGCGAGGTACAGGTCTTCGAGCGGCATGTCGCGCTCGATCTCGCCGCCACGCACGATCACGCGCGCGCCGAGGGCGATCAGGCCCGGCATTGAATCGCCGATCGGCGAACCGTTGGCGATATTGCCGCCGAGCGTGCCGGCGTTACGGATCGGCAGCGACGCGAAGCGTTGCTGCATTTCGAACATTTCCGGGTACTGTTTGACGATTTCCGTATAGGCCTTTTCGACGCTCACACCCGCGCCGATTTCGATCCATTCGTCGTTCGTTTCGAGCTTCTGCAATTCGGCGATCTGCCCGACGTACACGATGTTGCCGAGATCGCGCATCATCTTCGTGACCCACAGGCCGATGTCCGTGCTGCCGGCGAGAATACGGGTGGCCGGTTCGGCTTCCTTGATCTTGGCGAGCGCCTCGACCGTGCGCGGCGCGTCGAAGCGTTGGCCGGCATGCTGATAGTGGAAAGTGTCCTTGCGTTCGATCGTGGCGAGCGTTTTCGACAGCGCTTCGATGTTGACAGGCGCTTTCGGCGCCGGCGCTTCGAACATGCGCACGGCGGCGTCGACGATCGGACGATAGCCCGTGCAGCGGCACAGGTTGCCGGTCAACGCATTACTGATCGCGTCGCGCGACGGCACGGTCTTGTTCGCGCAGCTATGTTCGTGGCCGTGCTTTTCGTACAGCGACCACATCGACATGATGAAGCCCGGCGTGCAGAAACCGCACTGCGAGCCGTGGCACTCGACCATCGCTTCCTGCACCGGATGCAGGGAGCCGTCCGGCTGGCGCAGGTCTTCGACGGTGTAGAGCGCCTTGCCGTCGAGCGTCGGCACGAACTGGATGCAGGCGTTGACCGCCTTGAAGTCGACGCCGCCCGCCTCGTTACGCTCGCCGATCACGACCGTGCACGCGCCGCAGTCGCCTTCGGCGCAGCCTTCCTTGGTGCCGGTGCAATGCGCGTCTTCGCGCAGATATTGCAGGACGGTGCGGGTGACGGGCGCGTCCTTGATCTCGCGGATCGCGTTGCGATGGTAGAAGCGAATCGGCTCAGTCATGTCTCGTTACTCTCGAATGTTCTGTGTCCGTGGGGACGTGCAGCAGTGATGGTTCGAAAACTATCACCGTCAATAAATACAACCCATAGCTCGGATCGCATGCGGGACATATCCGCGAAAAGATATCGAGATGGGTTTGGGGGGTGGTTGACTTATGGTGGTTGTGATGTTTCGCTGCGTTTTTATATTTTATGCAGCATAACGGACAAGTCGAGTCACGGTGTTTTGGCTGATCGTGCTCAAAAATTAGGCACTGCTGAGACAAAAACGGACCACTATAGGGTTCCTAAATCGGATTTTCGTCGGACGAATTATTAAGCAAGTCCTGCAAGAGAATCGGTTCCATGGGAAAATCACGCCTTCCCGCCGATTTCAAGTCTCGTTTTCCCCATGTCCACCGACTCAGCGACACCTCGCAGCGAATTTGCGACGACCATGCAGATCATTCCGGTCGTCTTTTTCACGTTTCTTTGCTATCTGACGATCGGAATTCCGCTGGCGGTGCTGCCGGGCTACGTCCACGACGACCTCGGTTACAGCGCCGTGCTGGCGGGTGCGGCGATCAGCGTGCAATACCTGGCGACGTTGGCATCGCGGCCGCTGGCCGGCCGTTCTGCCGATACGTTGGGGCCCAAGCGGACTGTTTCGATTGGTTTGCTGGGTTGTGGTGCGAGCGGGGTTTTGCTGTTGCTGGCTGTGCTGTGTGGGCGCTGGCCGGTGTTGAGCCTCGGGCTCTTGGTATGCAGCCGTCTCGTGTTGGGGTTCGGCGAGAGCCTGTGTGGTACGGGCGCGATTTTGTGGGGCATCGGCCGGGTGGGCACGAGCAACAATGCGCGCGTGATCTCCTGGAACGGTATCGCGACGTATGGCGCGCTGGCAGTCGGCGCACCGTTGGGCGTGGCTATCGAGCATACGGTCGGATTTGCCGCGTTGGGGATTTTGGTGATTGTGCTGGCGGCGCTTGGTTTTTATCTGGCTCGTCCGATGGCGTCGGTACCGATCGTGCACGGCGAGCGCATGTCGTATCGCAGCGTGTTCACGCGGGTGTTGCCTCACGGGATTGGGTTGGCGCTCGGTTCGGCTGGGTTTGGGTCGATCGCGACTTTCATCACGCTGTTTTATGCGGCGAAGCATTGGCCGAATGCGGCGTTGTCGTTGACGGTGTTCGGGACGCTGTTTATTGGCGCGCGGTTGTTGTTCGCCAATACGATTAAGACCTATGGTGGGTTTCGGGTCGCGATTGCTTCGTTTTCGTTTGAATGTGCCGGGTTGTTGATGTTGTGGCTCGCGCCTGAGCCCCATGTCGCGCTGGCTGGGGCGGCGCTGACTGGCTTTGGGTTTGCGTTGGTGTTTCCGGCGCTTGGGGTCGAGGCTGTAGGGCTCGTGCCGCCGGCTAGTCGGGGGGCGGCTTTGTCGGCTTATTCCGTGTTTCTGGATCTCTCGCTTGGGATTACTGGGCCGCTGGCCGGGTATATCGCCGGGGAGTTTGGGTATGGGTCGGTGTTTCTGTTTGCTGCTGTTGCCGCCGCAGCGGGTGTGGGGCTTTCTACCTTACTGTATTTGCGGAATGCTAAGGTAAGAGATTTGCCCGCGGCGCTGTGAGGTTTTTGGTCTGCCCGGTGATCTGCGCAATTTCATCGCTGAACTGGGTGTAGCGCCCGATGCAGCCGCAACAATGTCGCGTCGGGGTCGCGGTGGCGAGTCGGGATCGTCGGGCAGGACCGGCAAGCGAGCATCGAGTTTGCCTCAGTTGGCAGACTAATGCCAAATTCGAGCCAGGAAAGCACGAGTCTGGTCGCGTTACTCCATTAGTCGTTAGCTAGGGCTTGAGCTTGAATCTCCAGACGCTCTTGCTTCTTCCTCTCGACGCGTCGCGGGTATTCAATCCCCGGCTTTTCAATGTAACGATAAGTTAGGGACGAGAGTACGATCGTCACCAGGAACAATATCGCCATAAATACCGTGCCCTGCACATTCATCGAAGAAATCAGACTCTCCACCAGCGGGTGCAGCAGATATACCGAATAGCTGATCGTCCCGAGAGCCAGTAGCGGTCTGAAGCGCATGACCGACTGCTTGCGCGCGGCGTAGCATCCCATGAACAGCAGGTACGCGATGCCCCACGAAATGAAAACGCTTTGTACCGTTGCCACTTCCGCTCGGTCGAATACTCCAAATCCAACGTACAACGCCGGAACGATAGCGCCGATGATAGAACCCACCAGGATGAGAAATGTGCGAAAACTGATTTCGCTCGTGTGCAGTCGGTAAAACAGTAACCCCACAACACAGGTCGCCATGATCCCGCAGCGACCAAGCGGTATCCGCAAGTGAAGGACGTATGATGCCGCTGATAACGTGAGCAGTCCGAGCACAGTAATCACGGTCAGGAAGACGCTTCGTCGATTCGCTCGTATAACGAACGCAGCGGAAAGCATGATGTACCAGGCGAATTCCATCGCCAGAGTCCACGACGCGCCGACGAAATTCGGTCGATAGACATAGTCCTGAAGAAAGAATAGGTGCGATAGGAAAAAGAGGCCGAGATTGTGTACGGCCCCTAGAGAAAATGGGCCCTGGCCTGCGATACAGCGCAGGAATTCGAGCGCGAAGATCACCAGATAAAGCGGGTAGATCCGAAAAGCACGATGCTTCCAGAACTTCCCCAACGAATTGGCCCGTTCAAGACTGAGTGGAATGACGAAGCCACTAACTAGAAAAAACGTAAGAACACCGATTTGACCAAAGTTGACTTCCGGGCCGATACCCGTCGTGGTCGAGAACCATCCGACGCTTTCGCCGCCATGCTGAAAAACAACGAGGCATGCAGCCACTCCGCGCAGAACGTCGATGAACGCGTATCGACCGGCTGAGGAGGACGTCACCTGACCCACATTCGGTAACCCGGACTTTTCACTAGTCGCCATCAGTTGTACCTGTAACGGAGTACCGCTTGATTCTATCTGCCAGGAAGGTCGAGGTACTGTGCGGCAACGAACGAATGACTGGCCGTCAGCACCAAGCCCGGCGCACGTTCGCCAGCACTCGCTTTAGTTGAGCCGCCGGTGTCGATAGAATCGTCGCAATTAAAATTCACACAATAAAAAAGCCGTACTGCGCGCGCAGCCCCAACAACGCGAGACAGCGTTGCGGGATCATCCAATGGAGCCCGCGGCGGTCTCGCTCGCAATGGGGCTTTTCACGGACGGTTGACGGCGTGGCTTGAGAGTAAGGAACGGCTTTTCAACAAAGTGCCAGGATAGGGCGGCCAGTGCGAGCGTCGGCACGACCGACAGACCAAAATTCAGGAATGGCTGGCCTTGCGTATGAAAGTAAAAGGACACCGTCTGTTGTATGGGAAAGCCGTATATGTAGACCCCGTACGAAAAATCGCCGAAACGTCCCGCCGATCTCAATAGTGCAGGCTTGCACAGGGAGGCCGACAAAATCGCATAAGGCAGGACGAGGTAGAGTCCTATTTCGTATTGTGGCCCTGCCGGTATGAGCGTAAGCAGAAACAACAGGAGCACAGCAGTTTGAGCATTGAAGACTGTTTGTGGTGCGGCGACTCGCCACATGGCGCCAAGGAGAAAGTACGGCGCCACTTCTAGATAATCCTTGATGGCCTGACCGTGTGCACCCAGATCCGGCTTAGCGAATAGCACGTACAAACTAAGCGCGCATAGCCCGAGCGTGCCCAGAATGGTACGGGTCTTCTCGCCTTTTCCCCGAAGCACGATTAGCGGCGTGACGAGATACATGCCGAACTCGACTGGCAATGTCCACAACGAGCCGTTGACGGCATCCGGATAGGTGTTGTGCTCGAACACTCCCGGCAATATTGTGTGTGGTCGGAGGACCATGTTCAGAAGGTAGCGAGCAAACAGAGGCGACGTGAAGTACTCGCCGAGCGGCAGACTCGTGACGAGCGGCCCGAGCAAAAAAGCGCTCAACAGCGTGCAGACCACAAGGCCCGGAAAGATCCGTAGGGATCTGCGCGACAGGTAGCGAGACACCGATGGATCGCGCCTCCAACTCTCGATCACCAGGTAGCCGCTAATGATAAAAAACACCTTGACCGCGATGGTCGACACGTAATTCCCAAATATCGCTGGGGGCGTTGCGCCGGTCAGCGCGAACGCGTGACCATACACAACTACGAGCGCCGCGAACAAACGGATTGCATCGAAATTGTCTTTCGAATGCGAAACGCGGCTTTGGCGAGGTAGCATGGTGTCGATCGGAAAAAGTTGCATTGGCGACCAGCCCTCACAATAAAGCGGTTCATGTCGGTTCCTGAAAGCGATTCTTCTTCGTACCGTCGTCCGCCGCTGACGCGCCGACGAAGAAGATCTTTCGGATACCTGTCGTCGACAGATTGCTTCGCTCGATATGCCCGCTCGCACGCGACAAACGTGGGAAACGCATTGTTCGGAAACGGTTGGCAGAAAAAACGCGAACAGTTGCAGCGTAATCTTCACGATCACGAGCAAAGGGGACGCTGCGGCTATGACGGCTGGAGTTCGTCATACCAGCGTCTTGTTACACCTTGCAGGCTGCATGCTTAGGCAGGAAAAGCAGCCCCTCTTGGTGAGACGTGCACACGCACAACATACAAGGGCGCACAGCAAGCAGACCGTTTGAGGCGCATGCGCCACTCCCGCAACTAGCATTTATCGAATGTGGACCGTCCGCGTGGAAGCGTCTGTGCGACAGCACACGCATATCGAAAATTTACTACCCTCCCCCGCGATGCCTGATGATTGCCCACATTCGCATGCGCTTTCGGATAGCTGGGATGAACCCCGCCCTTACTTCGGGGAATTCGGCACGTGGGCTTCGGGATTGAACGCCGTCGGTTAGTTTGCCACCTGGCTATGCAGGCTGCTGCCCCGCAAAGTCCTTACTAATTCATTGGAATCAGACGTGCAAAGGCAACGCACACCTTGCTTGCGCAAGCGTACGGACTCTATGTGACCCAGGCTGCGAAACTGTTTGTCGTGAAGCACACGACAGGACAAGTTTAAACATGTCGTTCTGCGAATGATCACCCGAATAAGCTAAAACACGCTCACGGAATCAATTCCGAAACTTCCCAAACAACGGCCAGAATGCAGGCTACAGCGCCAAAGAAACTTCCGAGAAAAACCGCTTGATTAGCGATTGAAGTACCCGACTATTTCCGAGCTGGAGGCCGTTGATGGAGTGCGAGATCTACCCAACGCGCGTGGGGCGCTGTGAAAACTGACGGCTCCATTTCTTGCGCCGACGGCACACCTTCGTGCGCGAGATCCGTCTGTCGACTGAGACGTTTTCAAAGTCACTGTGTGAGTCGCGGCATCGCCGAGGCGAAGGCGAAGCCGATGGCTCCCACCGCCCACAGAACAATCCAAAGGTTTGAAGCAGACCGTTCCGGCGAGCGCGCAGCGCGGGGCGGGAGGTATGAGTGCCTTGTCACAAGCGCCGAATGCGCGAAAACACAGATTCCAGATGCACCACTACCGCGACTGCGCGAGAGACCCGCTTATGAGCTAGCGGTGTGAAGCGGCTTTCTTTGCCTACTTTCTTTGCCGCGGCAAAGAAAGTAGGTGCCGCCCCGCACAGGGGCAACGCTAATAGACCACAAACAAAGCAAGGAGAGGCCAAACCCTTAGGATCACAGACAAAGCGCCGCGCAGGCAAACCCGCCCTACCGTGCCCCCGACAGCCCTCTCTCCAACGCCGCAACGCCCGCAGGCAAATCAACCTTAACTCCAAGATCCACCATAGTCCTCCCAAGCGCATGCACAGTGCGAAACAGATTATGTTCCCGACACTGCTCCCCCATCTGCCCGACACGAACAATTGGCAATCCAAAAGAACCTGAAATCTCGACCTGATGCATCCGCGAAATATGCGAACACACATCCGCGGGACCGAACCCATCGGGCACCTCGATCCCGACAACAGAATTCAACCGACAAGCCTCCGGCGTATACAACCGCAACCCCATCGCAGCGACCCCATCCTGCAACGCCAACGAACACTTCAGATGCCGGGCAAAGCGCTTCTCCAGCGTCTCTGCACAAACGAGCCGCAACGCTTCATGCAAAGCCAGAACCCCAGAAACAGGCGCCGTATAGTGATACCCCGCGTTGTGCCAAAAATTTTCCGCGAGCGAAGCATCCAGACACCAGTGCGCATTCGGTGCCGTACGCCCCTTCACCCGCTCCCAGGCCGCATCGGAAAACGCAATCAACGACACACCCGGAATCGACGACAACCCCTTCTGCCCTCCGGTAATCACCGCATCGATCCCCCAAGCATCCATCTCCAACGGCATCGTACTCAACGTACAAACCGCATCGACGATCACCAACGCGCCAGCGGCTTTCGCTAACCCGGCAATCTCCTTCAGGTGATAATTCCACACCGTATTCGACGTCTCGCCCTGCACCACCGTCACGATCTCGGGACGCTCGCGGCGAATCGCCTCAGCAATCTCTTCAAGACTCGCCACCGAACGATCAGCAACATCGAGCGTACTCACCCGCGCGCCGACACGCCGGCCCATCTCCGCCATCCGTTCACTGAAAAAACCGTTCTTGATGGAAAGCACACGCGTGCCTTCCCACGCGAGGTTCGAAATCGCCATCTCCATCGCGGCCGATCCCGGTCCGGCCACGCCCAGCACCCATTTCGAATTCGTCTGGAACACGTAGCGCGCCATCGACTTCACCTGCCCGATCACCTTCACCATCGTGCCGCCCAGGTGATTGATCACGATCGCGTTGGCCTTGGCCACCGCCGCGGGAATTGGCACGGGGCCGGCGCCCATCATCAGGAGCGGCTCTTCGGGAAGAATGGCGTCGAGCGATTCGACAACCGGACAGGGCACTGCGGAAGATGCGGATGTGAACGTTGAAGTCGGCATAATGATCGGTACGTGAATGTCAGGACGCAAAGGAGCAAACGGCCCCGCCAGCATGGACGCTGGCGAGGCCGCCTGTTCGATCATTCACCGATCCGCGCGATTGCGCAAGTTTTTTGACTATGCTCGACCGCACGACACGGTCGACCAAGCCGTCACTTCACCTTGGTCTTGTCGAGTTTCTTGCCGGTCGCGGCATTGAAACGCTCGACAAGCTCTTCGATCAGCTTACGCACGGCGCGACCGATCTGCCGGTAGTCGGACTCGTTGAGGTTTGCCAGCGACACACGCCCCGACGGATGCTGCGTGCCGAAACCAAGGCCCGGCAACAGCACGACCCGTGCTTCGCGCGCGAGACGGAACAGCAACTCGGAAGGTTCGGTGTTCTTCAACAACCACTCGACGAATTCACGCCCAAACATCCGCTCGCCGAGGAATTCGACGTCGAGAATCGTGTAGTAGTCGACCTGGTTCGGATCGTCGTCCTCGAACGTAATGCCGACTTCTTCGTAGAGCGCCTGCTTGCGCTTGCGGATCAGCCGCTTCAACGCATTCTTGTACGCATCCGGCGTGTCCATCAGCGAGAACAGCGAAAACAGCACCATCTGCACCTGCTGCGGCGTCGACAAACCCGCCGTGTGATTCAGCGCGACGGTGCGGCTGTCGGCCACCAGGCGGTCGATAAACTTGAGCTTGTCCGGCTCCGTCGTGATCGACTCGTAACGTTCGTGCAGCTGTTTCTTCGCGTCTTTCGGCAATTCGGCGATCAGCTTGTCGAGCACGTTGTCGCGATGCGTCGCGATCGTGCCCAGACGCCAGCCGGTCGCACCGAAGTACTTCGAGTACGAGTACACGAGAATGGTGTTCTTCGGGGCGAGCGCGAACAACGACACGAAGTTATCGGCAAAGGTGCCGTACACGTCGTCGGTCAGCAGGATCAGATCGGGCCGTTCCTTGACGATGTCGGCGATGTACTGAAGGCTTTCGTCGTTGATCTTCACCGAGGGTGGATTGCTCGGATTCACGAGGAAGAACGCCTTCACCTTCGGATCGCGCAGCTTGTCGAGTTCCTTCTTCGAATACTGCCAGCCGTTCTCGACACCGGCTTCGAGATTCACCACGTTCAGCTTGTAGTCGTTCAGGCGCGGAATCTCGATGTACGGCGTGAAGATCGGCAAGCCGAGCGCGATCGTGTCGCCGGGCTTGATCAGGTGGTTCTCGCGCATCGTGTTGAAGATGTACGTCATCGCCGCCGTGCCGCCTTCCACCGCGAACACGTCGAATTCGCCGACGAACGGATGGTCGCCGATCATCTCGCGCCGCAGATACTGCCCGACGATCAGCTCGGACAGTTTGAGCATGCGGTCCGGCACTGGGTAGTTCGACGCGAGAATGCCCTCGCACATTTCATACAGGAAGTCGCCCGCCGAGTATCCCAACTGGTCGCGCACGTACGACACCGCGCCGCGCAGGAAGTCGATGCCCGCCACGCCCTTGTTTTCGCGCAGGAACAGATCGAAGCGTTCTTCGAGGCCCTCGCGTCGCGGAAAGCCGCCCACGCCTTCCGGCATATAGGCGAACGAGCGCTCCGATTCGCGCATCGCAAAGAGGCCGAGTTGCCAGAACCCGTGGCGCGGAATCGTCGCGAGAAAATTCGGGTTGCCGCGGCCGGCGTTGAGCATCGATGCATTGGCGGGCCGTTCCACGGCGCCGCCGCCCGCGGCCTTGATCAGTTCGTCTTTCAGTTCGAACGGGCTGAGCGCGGCCATGCCCGCTTGTGCCATATCTGCGTGCTTCTTGTCGCCCTTCTCTTTTGCCATGATGCGTTCTCCAATTGAGCCAGGTGAAAGACGCCGGCGTGGCGAGTGACCGTCCGATGAGCGCCGGCGTAAGAGAGATCGATAAACGCCTGCGCTAGACGAGCCCGACCACGAGCGGGCCGAGCAGCGTCAGCGCGACGTTCGCGATGGCATACGTGATCGCGAACGGCACAGTCGGCACGGCGCTTTCCGCCTTGTCGAGCACGCCGCCGAATGCCGGATTCGCGCTGCGTGAGCCAGTCAGCGCGCCGGCCAGAATGGCCGCGTTGTTGTACTTCAGCACGTAGCGGCCGAACAGCATGGTGAGCAGCAGCGGAAATAACGTGACGAACACGCCGAGCAGGAAGATCGTCATGCCGCTTTGCTTGACGGTGACCACGGCCTGCAAGCCGGAGTTCAGGCCGACTACCGCGACGAAAGCCGCGAGGCCGAAGTCCTTCAGCAACTGCGAGGCCGCCGTCGGCATCACGCCGTACATCGGATGCTTGCCGCGCATCCAGCCGAACAGCAGGCCTGCCAGCAGACAGCCGCCGCCCGAACCGAGCGTGAGCGGAATGCCGCCCACGTCGACGACGATCAGCCCGATCAGCAACCCCAGCACGATGCCGACGCCCATGTAGATGAAGTCGGTCTTGATGCTGTACGGCAGTTCGTAGCCGGCTGCGTCGACGGCGCGCTTGGTGTCTTTCGGCGAGCCGTAGAAGGTGATCACGTCACCGTGTTCCAGTTTGGTTTCCGGCAGGATCGGCAGCGGCTGGCCGGCGCGCGCGATATGCTGGATGTACACGCCGTGGCGCATATCGCGATCCACCATTTCCCGCGCGGCGGCGATCGTGGTGTGGTTCATGCCCTTGCGCGTGAACACGCCTTCGCGCGTTTGCATGACGACGCCGACGTCCTCGACAGTGGCAACCTCGCCGCCGCTCGCGCCGAATGCGACCACGGCCTCGCGTCGGCCGACCACCAGCACCACGTCATCGGGTTTCAACACGAGGTCGGGCGTCGGGTCGAGTTGCTGGCCATCACGCTTGATCCGCTCGATCGTCAAAAAGTCCTGATGTTGCGTCTCGACGGCCTTTACCGTTTTGCCGGCACTGACATCGATCTTGTAAGCGCGGCCGACCATCTCGGGCAACGCGGAAAGCTGTCCCGGCGCGACGGATGGCGCACCTGACGTCAAATCGCGCTCCGCCTGGATCGAGGCGTCGCGCAAACTCTGTCCCATGAACTTGGGCAGGATATTCACGCACACGATGATCGCGCCCAGCGAGCCGAACACGTAGGTCACCGCGTAGGCGATCGCCACGTCCGATTGCAGCGACTTGACCTGATCGGCTGGCAAGCCGAGACGTGCGATCGCGTCGCCCGCCGTGCCGATAATCGCCGACTGCGTCAACGCGCCGCCCGCGAGCCCGGCGGCGAGACCCTTGTTCAGGTGGAACAGCTTCGCGCACACCACCACGGTGATCAGCGCGGTGACCGCCAGGAAGACGGCCATCGCAATCTCACGCAGCGTCTTGCGGTTCAGCGAATTGAAGAAGCCCGGACCGGAGTCGTAGCCGACCGCGTAAATGAAGACGGCGAACATGACCGACTTCACGCCGTTGTCGATCGTCACGCCCGCCTGACTGATCACGACCGCGGCTAGCAGCGACCCGCCCACGCCGCCCAACTGGAACTTGCCGAAGTTGATCTGCCCGACGAAGTAGCCGACTGCGAGCGACAGAAACAGCGCAATCTCGGGTGATTTCTGAAAGATATGATGTAGCCAGTCCATCGTGCCCTCGCTGGATAGTTTGCGATACTGAGTACTGAGTGCTGCCTGTGCATGCGAAGCGCAATCGTGTCGCGCGCCACATGCCGCCTGCCGCATCGGCCGAACGTGGCATGGCGCGCCACGTCCGGCACATCTGCCCGCCTAGTGGAATTTCCCGGCGAGGCCGACTACTACCGGCCCCATCAGCGGCAACAGAATGTTCGAGAGTGCATACGTGATCGTGTAGCCGATCACAGGGGTAGAGTTTCCCGTGACGCCCACGAGCGCGCTGATCGCGGGCGTGCTGCATTGCTGGCCGGCAATCGCGCCGAGCAGCATGGGCGCCTCGAGCTTGAGGAACATGCGGCCGATCCATAACGACAGCAGTCCCGGCACGAGCACCATCAGAATCCCGGCCACCGGCAACGCGAGACCGTATTCACGCACCAGCTTGATGGCGTCCGGTCCCGCCGACAGACCCACTGCCGCAATGAAAGTGGCGAGACCAAAGTCCTTGAGGATTTGCGCGGCCGCAGAAGGCAGCGAACCGATTAGCGGATGCCGCGAACGGATCCAGCCGAACAGCAGCCCGGACAGCAAACAACCGCCGCCCGTACCGAGTGCAACCGACACGCCGCCCACCCGTCCGCCGAGATGGCCGATCGCCATGCCGACCAGCACGCCCAGTCCGAGATAGACGAAGTCGGTCTTCTGCGTCGCGACGAGCACGTAGCCCAGACGCTTCGCGCCGCGCTCGACATCGGCCTTGGCGCCCACCAGCGTCAGTACGTCGCCGCGATTCAGTTCGGTGCCGGGCAGCGCCGGCACCGTGGTTTCGAGCCGCGTGACCGCTGAGATGTAGACGCCACGTCCGTTTTCCGGCGTCGCCTGTTCGCGCACCTGCGCGATTGTCCGGCCATGCAGGTCGCGGCGCGTCAGCACCACGTCGACGTTTTCGGCGATCACGAGGCCGAAGTCCGCGCCGCTCACTTCGTCGCCGAGAGCGGCCTCGGCCGCCACCATCGCTTCACGCCGTCCCATCACGAGAATGACGTCGTTGGGCGTAAGCGTCAGTTGCGGCTCGGCCGGCACGTTCGCGCCGTTGCGCCGCACGCGCTCGATCGTCAGGTTGAAGCCATACTGCTGTTCGAACGCCCGGATCGTCGCGCCAGCCGCCGAGCCGACGAGAAACGCTCGGCCCACCAGCGCCGGCGCGGCCGCGCGCTGACCCTCGCCGAACGCGCCGTCGCCGCCGAGCTTGCGCCACACGCGCTCGGCTTCATCGCGCAGGTTGACGCGCAACAGCAGCGGCGCGAACTGGCTGGTAAAAAGCACGATGGTGATCAGGCCGAACAGGTAACTCACGCTGTACGCGGTCACGATGTTGGCCTGCAGGCGGACCGCTTCCGCGTCGCCGAAGCCGAGCTTGGCGATCGCCTCGGACGCCGTGCCGATCACCGCCGACTCCGTCGCCGCGCCGGCCAGCAGACCGGCCGCGGTGCCGGCATCGAGCCGCATGACGGCCACCGCGATCATGATCAGCAGCAGCACCGAGACGATCTCGACCACCGACAGCAACCCGTAGCGCCAGCCGCGGCCGATGTTGGCGAAGAACTGCGGGCCGCCGGTAAAGCCCAGCGCGAAGATGAACAGCGCGAACGCGATGTTCTTCAGATCCGGGGCGATGCGCGCGCCTGTCTGGCCCAACAACAACGCGACGATCAACGTGCCGCACACGCCGCCGAGCTGAATCGGACCGATGCGGAACGAACCAATGAAATATCCAATTGCAAGGCTTGCGAACAGCGCGATCTCCGGTTGAGACCTCAGCAATTCACCGATCATGTTGGCTCGCCGATTGACGGGTTTATTAGCAGGAGACTGAACAACCATTCGAAAACTCGAATAGATTAATTCGTCGCAGTATGACGCACGCTTTACTCAACCAGCATCGCGATTGAGTGAAAACTTAATTTATGGCAATGGGATGACGCAAATCGCGCCCGAGCTGATTTGCCGCACTGCAGCGGCACGTATTGAAATAGTCTTCCGATAGCTCGACAGTCACTCTTTCCTCGCGAAGTTGCCTTACGCCTTGAAAAAGACATCGTCTGCTGATGGCCAATTTATTACAGCAAGAGTGAACATGCTTTTTTGTGATTGCTTTTTTAATAAATATTGTAATTCTGTGTGGCTGTCAATATTATTTTTAACTCACGTTCGCTTGACTTCGCAAAAAAGTGATTTTTAGCAAAGGCGAATGGATGGCAATGCAGTGCGTCCGCGAGGCTAACTTATACTGAACTGCTCGCCCGCCGCGCCATGAGTCCGCTCTTTAGCGCCGGCACGCATTCTTCGGAGCCCGACATGCGCATGATCCTGTTCAGCAGCCGCCAGTACGACAGCGACACGTTCACCGAAGCCAATGCCACGCATCGCTATGAAGTGCACTGTCAGGAGTCGCACCTCGACAGCGAGACGGCCATTCTCGCGCAGGGCTACGACGTGGTGTGCCCGTTCGTCAACGACAACGTCGACGCGGCGGTACTGGAGCGCCTTCATGCCGGCGGCACGCGCATGATCGCGCTGCGCTCGGCGGGCTTCAATCACGTCGATCTGGCCACGGCCGAGCGTCTCGGCATCACGGTCGCGCGGGTGCCGGCCTATTCGCCGCACGCGGTGGCCGAACATGCGGTCGGCTTGATTCTGGCGCTGAACCGGCGCCTGCCGCGCGCCGCCGCACGTACGCGCGAAGGCGACTTTTCGCTGCACGGGCTGCTCGGTTTCGATCTGCACGGCAAGACCGTGGGCGTGATCGGCACCGGCATGATCGGCCGCGTATTTGGCCGCATCATGGCGGGCTTCGGCATGCAGGTGCTCGCGTACGATCCCGGCAAGCCCGCCGACGATCTGCTCGCGCTCGGCGCGCGCTACGTGCCGCTCGACACGCTGCTCGCCGAATCCGACGTGGTCAGCCTGCATTGTCCGCTGGTGCCGGACACGTACCATTTGATCGACGGCCCCGCGCTCGCCAAGATGAAGCGCGGCGCGATGTTGATCAATACGGGCCGTGGCGGCCTCGTCGAAAGCAATGCGCTGATCGGCGCCCTGAAGGATGGCCAGCTCGGCCACCTCGGGCTCGACGTGTATGAGGAAGAAGGTGGCCTGTTCTTCGAGGATCACTCGAACCTGCCCTTGCAGGACGATGTGCTCGCGCGTCTGTTGATGTTCCCGAACGTGATCGTCACCGCGCATCAAGCGTTCTTCACGCGCGAGGCGATGAACGAGATCGCCCAGACCACGCTCGACAACGTCGCGGCGTGGCAAGCCGGCACGCCGCGCAACGTGGTGCGCCCGCCCGCTTAGACGCCGCCGGTGTTCAGCGGCGTCGCGCGGACCACCGTGCGCGCGTCGTCCGCGGCGCCGCAGAGATCGCGCAGCAAGGTCGCCTCACGCTCGTGCACTTCCACCGGAAACCAGCGCGCGCCCGCATCGGCCAGATAGCGCGCACGATGCTGGCCGTTGCGAAACGCCACCACGCCTTCGCGCTCCAGTCCGAACCAACCGAGCAGACCCGGCGCGCGACGCGTCGAAATGGTCACGTACGGCATCTGCGGAATACGCGGGTTCTCTGGATCGAGAAACTCGCGAATGCCGCGTACCTTGCCCGAATGCCATTCGGCGACCGGTTTCAGCACGTAATCGGTATTGTCGCGATCGGCGCAAGCGAGCAGCTTGCGCACGTCGACGAGTACGACCTGATGCCGCGTGCCGTCCGTGACGAAGACGCGTTTCAGGCGCACATGGTCGTACCATGGATGCTCTTGCAGAGGCACGGTCCAGACCGTCTCGGCACAAGCCGGCGCGGCGGCTGACGATGAATTGGACAAGGGCAAAGGCAGGCTCGATAAGCTGGCGAAAAGACGCCAGCGTGTTAGGAGAGCGCTTACGCTACGAGCCGATTGTGTAAGAAGCATGACAGACCACGGTATTAATTACTCTGCATGAGCACACTGCTCACAAACCCGCAACGAGCGGGCAGACGCTGATGACTTCTACGGTGACGACGATGATAACCACGCAAAATTTCAATGACCACGTGCGCATCGAAGCTAATCAGGATATCGGCGTGGCCACGATCGTCCTTGAGCGTCCCGCGCGTCGAAATGCCGTGGATCGTCCTGTCGCTGAGGCGCTCAGCGCCGCGTTCGCCCGCTTCGAGGCGGAGCCGGCCTGGCGCGCGGCGGTGCTGTTCGGTGCGGGCGGCACTTTCTGCGCCGGCGCGGACCTGACCGCCCTCGCCGACGACACCCGTCGCAACGAACTGCACGCGGACGGCAGCGGCCCCGGCCCGATGGGACCGACGCGCATGAGCTTCAGCAAGCCCGTCGTCGCCGCGATTGCCGGCTATGCGGTGGCGGGCGGGCTGGAGCTGGCGGCGCTGTGCGATCTCAGAGTCGTCGAGGACGACGCGGTGCTCGGCGTGTTCTGCCGACGCGTCGGAATTCCGCTGATCGACGGCGGCACGATCCGCTTGCCACGCTTGATCGGCCTGTCACGTGCGCTGGACCTGATCCTGACCGGCCGTGCGGTGAGTGCGCAGGAAGCGCTCAGCTTCGGTCTCGCCAATCGCGTCGTACCCAAGGGCACGGCACGCGCGGCGGCCGAGCAGCTGGCCGCCGAACTGGCCGCATTTCCGCAGGCTGCGCTGCTCGCCGACCGCCGCTCGGTGCTGGAAAACAGCATGCTCGACGATGTCGCCGAAGCGCTGCGCCGCGAAGGCGCCGGCGGCTATCAAGCGGTCTTCGACGAAGGCGTGGCCGGCGCCGCGCATTTCGCCGGCGGCGCCGGCCGCCACGGCAACACGCTCGGCCCCGACGCCAGCAAGCGCTAGACACGCGACGAAGCCCGCCCCGCCGTGGCTTTCAGCAAAAAACAACACCTGCGCCGACGATCAGCAAGCCCGTTTTGACTTAGGTAGAATCCCCTACTGTTTTACCCCTGTACGGCGCACGCGTTTTCGCCCCGAAAACGCGCGCCGGCCGCGCGGCGCTTCCCGTCGCGCCGATTCACGCCCCTTCGCCATGCCTTTACCCCTGCTTGCCCTTGCCGTTGCCGCGTTTGGAATCGGTACCACCGAATTCGTGATCATGGGGCTGCTGCCCGATGTCGCGCGCGATCTGTCCGTGTCGATCCCGGCGGCCGGCATGCTGGTGTCGGCCTACGCGCTCGGCGTCACCATCGGCGCGCCAATCGTTGCGATCGCGGTCGCCAACATGCCGCGCAAGAAGGCGCTGATGAGCCTGATCGGCGTGTTCATCGTCGGCAATCTGCTGTGCGCGGTTGCGCCGGGCTACGCGGTGCTGATGGCCGCTCGCATCGTGACGGCGTTCTGTCACGGCGCGTTCTTCGGCATCGGCTCGGTGGTCGCTGCGGGCCTCGTCGCCCCGAACCGCCGCGCGCAAGCCATCGCGTTGATGTTCACGGGCCTCACGCTCGCCAACGTGCTGGGCGTGCCGCTCGGCACCGCGCTCGGCCAGGCGGTGGGCTGGCGCGCCACCTTCTGGGCGGTGACGGGCATCGGCGTCGTCGCGGCGGCCGCGCTCGCTGTGTGCCTGCCGGCGAAGATCGAAATGCAGAAGGCCAGCCTCGTCCGCGAATTCAGCGTGTTGAAGAACCCGCAAGTGCTGATGGTGCTCGGCATCAGCGTGCTCGCGTCGGCGAGCCTATTTTCCACCTTCACGTACATCACGCCGATTCTCGAAGACGTGACCGGCTTTACGCCGCACGCGGTCACGCTTGTATTGCTGCTGTTCGGCCTCGGCCTGACGGTGGGCAGCACGCTCGGCGGCAAGCTCGCCGACTGGCGGCTGATGCCTTCGCTGGTGGCGTTTCTGCTGGCTATCGTTGTGATCCTGACCATCTTCGCCGGCACCATGCATTCGGAGATCCCGGCGATGATCACGATTTTCGTGTGGGGCATTCTGGCCTTCGCGATCGTGCCGCCGCTGCAAATGCTGATCGTCGACCGCGCGAGCCATGCGCCGAATCTGGCCTCGACCTTGAACCAGGGCGCCTTCAACCTCGGCAATGCGACGGGCGCCTGGCTCGGCGGCATGGCGATCGGCGCGGGCGCGCCGCTTACGACGCTGCCGTGGGTCGGCGTGGCGACTTCGATCGGTGCGCTGGTGCTGACGCTGTGGTCGGTGTCGATCGACCGGCGCGCGCAACGCTTGGCGATGGCGGCCTAACCGCCTGTTTGTACGCTCTGTACGCTCGTCGCGAACCGCACGCAGGTGCGGATGACTCACGGCCGTAGTAGCATCTCGGCCGATGAAAGTCATCTTCACTCGCGATTTCCTCGCTTTGATCCTCAGCGTCGCCGTCGTCGGACTCGGCAGCGGCGCGACGCTTCCCCTCACCGCCCTCGCGCTCACGCAAGCCGGCTATGGCACCGACGTGGTCGGCCTGCTGACCGCCGCGCAAGCGGGCGGCGGGCTCGTCATCGTGCCGCTCGCGGGATGGATCGCGGCGCGTTTCGGCGGCCGCCAGGTGATCGTGGGCGCCGTGCTGGTGGTGGCGTTCGCCACCGCGCTGATGCAACTCACCTCGAACCTCTGGCTTTGGGCCGTGTTGCGTGTGTTGTGCGGCGCGGCGCTGATGCTCCTCTTCACGATCGGCGAAGCCTGGGTCAACCAGTTGGCCGACGACGCCACGCGCGGCCGCGTCATCGCTATCTACGCGACCAACTTCACGCTGTTCCAGATGGCTGGTCCCGTGCTGGTGAGTCAGATCGCCGGCTTCACGCAGTGGCGCTTCCTGATTTGCGGCGTGATCTTCCTGCTGGCGCTGC